>JBJMVV010000202.1:0-17626 GCA_045810505.1 Massilia sp. | reverse complement strand
GGTCTGCCCGTGCGCCCGAAGCACCACGTCGCGCAGCATATTCAGTTCGTCGCCGCTGGTGTCCAGGACGACGCGGGGGGTCGTCTGGTTGGTGTCGGCAGGAGCGCTCATGTTGAGTCTGGTCTCCATCCAGGCACGTAGCGGGGGCGACGCGATCTGCCGCGCTGGAAGGCGGCCAGCATCTCCCGAACCGGGCCATCAACTCCACGCTCCATGAGCTTGCGCATGAGGTCACCCTCTATCTCCGGATTTGCTTCGCGCATCGCGTCTCCGATCTCTCGCTGCATCGGGTTCTCGGTCGTCTGCTTGGTGCTCATGTCATTGACTCCATGATGGCGCGACCGATCATCTCGGGTATTGCGGGGACCACGGCGTTGCCGATCACTCTGCGCCGATGTCCGTCCACCCCGCGGGGAACCCCATGCGTTGCTCGAGTGTGGCCGGGCTCATGTCCAGTCCGCGACATCCGGGCCACTTCTGCATGGACGGTGCGGACTGGTTCGCCTTCGCGGTCGGTGTGGCCGACAAACCAGACGCGATCCCGCCTGTGATCGTATCCGAGGGCGCAAGCTGGAATGACAAGCGTCGCGACCGTAAAGCCCAAGGCTTCCAGGTCAGATACCACTTGGGCGAGTGCCACGCGTCCGATCCCAACAACGTTCTCAGCACAGACCCAAGCGGGCCGGACCTCGGCCACAACTCGCAGCATTTCCGGCCAGAGATAGCGGTCATCCTCCTGGCCTCGTGACTTCCCGGCGCTGGCGCTGCTGAACGGCTGGCATGGGAAGCCGCCGCAAATGAGATCCGCGGAAAGTCCATCTGCGGCTGAGACTGAACGTATGTCACTGTAGCAGGGTACTCCGGGCCAGTGCTTCGCTAGAATGGCTTGGCAGAACGGGTCGACTTCGCAAAAGGCGATGGTCTGCATCCCGGCCCGCTCCAGCCCGAGGCTGAATCCGCCGACGCCGCTGAAGAGGTCGAGGACTTTCATCGGTCGGTGGTTCGGGTGTTGGGGTCGGTGCTCATGGTGTCGTCTCCGCCCCCTTCCTGACGTTCTCGGCGGCGATGTACCGGGGGGTGAATGCCCAGCCGCTAATGGGGCTGCGAGTAACCTTCTGCATGAACACCCTGCCATCGGGCCGCGCGATCCTCGCCTCGTAATGGGTCCCGAAGTCATCGGTCCACTCGCGCTCCGTCAGGTCGGTCGTCTGATTGATAGGGTCGGTGCTCATAGCACTCTCCGTCTAATCCCGATGCCCTCTCGCTTCCGAACCTCGCTGGCGCGATCTTCCTGGCCCATCTGCTCCATCCGAGCCTCAAAGCGAGCGAGGAAAGCTGCCGCCTCCTGCTCTGAGCCGAACCTCGCGCACATGGCGGGATCATCGTCACGGAGCACGATTTGGAGTCTCGTCTGCGTGGTATCGGCGTGGTCATTAAGAAAAGCCCATCCGCCACTCGTCAACCCCGTCCAAAACTGAGGTCGAAACAGGCCGTCGGAGCACTCGACCACACGGGTTTTCCGGCCAGCCCAGTCTAGAAACCGGATGATCGCAGCGAGCACCCGATCACTGGTCGTTGGGGTGGCGGGGTCGGTGCTCACTTCATCACCTCGCAGTCGGTCAGCACCTCATGGAACTCGTCCCAACAGACGCAATGTTCCTTGTGGACGCATACAGCTTCCGTGCAGCGGTTTCCTTCCATGATCGCTTCCATCAGCATTTCCTCGCCCATCGAGAGGACGCGCGCGGTGGTTGGGGTTGTGTCAGGGTGCATCTTCGTTTCCGCCTAAGGCGCTCTGGGTCACTCGCAAGGATGCGATCAGGATGTCTATCTCACGGGGGCGGTAAGGGCCTTCGACGATCAGCCGGAAGCGAGAGTCGTTTCCGAGAGTGCCGGCCAGCACCTCGCGGGCGGGCTCGGTGGTTCGGGTGTCGGCGGGGTGGTCGCTCATGTCAGTAGTCCCCGTTGTTCAGCACGTAGGCGCGCTCCACGAGCCGGCGCTCCTCTAGCGTGTAAGGACCGGCCTCCGGGTCTAGGCCATGCTCGCGCAGTTCGGCTGACAGCAGCTCGCGCGCCCTTTCCTCCGTGGGTGCCAGCACGATGGACGCTACCCCAACGGGATAATGGCCCGCGTGGTCGGTGCAGACCCAAAGGCGCAGGTCGGTGATTGGCTTGGCGGGGTCGGTGCTCATAAGCCCATCTCTTTCACGTAGGCCGCTGCTTCGGCTTTCGCGGCTTCGAGCGTCATCGGACGGTTGGCGGTGTTGCGCCCCGCGCCATACCAGAACCATGTTCCGTCTCGGTTCTGCTGGGCACGGGCGATCCACCTCTCTCCGCGAGAGAGTTCGTAGGTGTCGGGGCCGTTAAACCCAGATGCCTTACTGCGACGCCAGCGAAGACGCGGGAGGTCGGTGGTTTCGTTGGGAGTGGGGGTGCTCATGATGCCTCCGCGTCGGCGCAACTCGCGCAGTAGAGAAGTCGCCCACGGTGCGTCAGCTCGTAGCCAGTAACCGTCACCGCGACGGCTCCGGTTCCGAACTTGCGCTCCATCCAGGACACAAGACCGGCAGCGAGCAAATCGCGGTAGATGGTAGCCTTGGACTGCAACGGCAGCCGGCCCTCAATCTCGGCCGCAAACACTTTCTCTAAGGCCGCGAGAACCTTTTGGGGCGGCGGTGCGGTGGTTCGGGTGTTGGGGTCGGTGCTCATGTCAGTGCCGGACACGGTTTATCTCCGTCTCAAGAAGACGCATGACGTTGCGCGCGGCCCGGTAGAACCCGGCGACCATCTCCGGCTCTGAGGCGGCAGCTTCACGCAGAGCATCCTCGGGCTTTGTGCCCATCGGAGCGCGCAAACCGATTGCACCCTGCATGATCGCGAACGCGATGTCGTGATTGGTCAGCGCCAGCGTAAGATGTTCCTTGGCGGTGGTTGGGGTGTCGTGGGGGCTCATCTCACAGACACCCCGATCGAAGACAAGCGTCAGCGAGCTGCTGCCAGGCACGGCTGTCATCTTCGGGCATGTCATAGAGGTTGTAGCGCCGAAGCAGATCATCTGCGGCACGCACAAACTCCAACTGCGACTTGCGAAGCCTCTCTATCTCTTCCGCCGCCCACCTTACGCGGGCGGCCTCATTGCCGGCGCCGCAACCAGCTATCTCTTCGGCGTCGGCTCGCAGCTCTGCCGGAGTGCAGGGCCACTTCAGTTCGGTCCCGCGCTTTACATGCCGCCAGCGTGTGCGACGGTCGGTCATTTGCCTGGTGCTCATGGCACCGCCTCCATCCGGCCAGAAACAAGAACATCTCTCAGGCACCCCTCAGCCTGGTCGCGCGTCCAGCCATGGGTTCGCATCCAGCAGGTCAGCCAGAACTCGTCTGTATGCCCACAGTAAAACGCTCCGCGCGGGCGATAGCGGGCGACGGTGGTTGGGGTTACGCCAGCTCGCTCATGAGGGCAGTTCGGTGGTGGGGTGTCGGGTTGCTTACTCATCATCAAACTCCGCTTCGCCACAGGCGACACAAACACCGCCCTCATAGACATGCTCCATCGTGGAGCAGTCGTGCGGTCGCTCGGCGGGGGTGCCCCTGATCTCATCCTGAGCGTCTAAGAACTGGTGCCACACGCTGCGGGCGGTGGTCAGCTTGTCGGGCATGGTGTCGCTTGCTCCCTCAACAGCTTGAAGCGCCGGTAGAGCGCCTGCGTGGAAATATCTAGCTCGCGCGCCAGCTTGATCGTGCTCTCGCCGCCATTGCGACGCTCCAGCGCAGCGGCGATCTGCTCGTCAGTGACTTTCTTCTTGGAGCCGCCTATCCTGCCGCGAGCCCGAGCTGCTGCGAGCCCATGTTTAGTCCGCTCGACGATGCTCTCCCGCTCCCATTGTGCGAGTGCGAGCAAGACAGCAAAGATCATTTTTCCGGTCGGCTGTCGGGTATCGAGACCCATCTGAGTTAGGACCACCAACTCAACGCCTTTGGCTTGCATCTCCCGCAGCACAAGCGAGACCTCGACCAGGTCTCGGCCGAGCCGATCTATGGCGTGGACGACTAGTACGTCTCCGGCCCGCAGATCGCGCCAGCAGTCATACCAGCCGGGCCTTTTCATGTTCCGGCCGCTCGCCTTGTCCTCGAAAATGTCGCGCGGATCGACGCCGAAGCGGATCAGATCGTCCCGCTGCCGATCATTGTTCTGATCGCTCATGCTCACGCGGGCGTAACCCACCAGATGCGGTTTCGGGGTTTCTTGGCTCACGCTCTCTATATAGCAGATCGGAAAAAGCGATGCAATGAGCTTGACAAGCTTGGCATGGCGTGAGATAAAGGGTGCACAGACGGAGAGAGCAGATGACCCAGCTTCAGAACCGCGCAGCCACCGCCCTAGACCGGACCCATAATCCAGCGCTGGTGCTTGCTAATGACCCCTACACAGTCAAGGTCCGCGCCTATCTGGCAGCGTGGCTGGACGGCAAGCGGATGAAGGCGACGTTCGTCATCACGTGCTGCCGCTGGCTTGAGATGGTGGCGGCTTAGACCGTCGCCATAACCCCGAAAGGAGCGCCACCCATGTCCCAAGCCGCTATCACCACAGGTATCTTTGACTCATCCGGCGAGATCGAGCTGACAGGCGAGGCGCGTGTGCATGTCATACAGAACGGGCGTTTGTTATTTGCTGGAGAGCCGGCCGAGCTGCTTCCCAGCGAAGGCGAGGGGGACCCGACTGTGGTGCTCCTTCGGCCATGTGCATCCGCTAACCAGAAGCTTGCGCCCGCTTGGACTAACGGTGTTTATGTCCGCGCGGATGCCTTCAGGTTTCACAATGGGAGCGGCTGGATGGCGGACATTTCCTGACCGTCAAGCCAACCCCAGTAGGAGCGCCAGGGACATGTCGAGCAAGCGAGCCGAACAAAACCGCTTCCGGACAGACGGAACCTATTGCTATCGCTGCGGCGAGAAGTCGTCGAGCGCGAACTCGGGACTGCACTCTAACCCCCGATCAGCAAAGGTCAGAGCGTGAGACAAAGTGAGTTGGCAACTCGCCCCACCGGCCAGGGGATGTCAGCGGCAGACAGGGCGATGCCTCGCCAGCATGGGAGCGCCGGACATACTCGACGTGCTCCCTGTCTCGCCACACACGGCCGGGCTCTGGCCTTTGCTGACCAACACCCAAAACCCCAGTTGCCGCGCCCAACTCTAGGGATGCGGACCGGCCTCATAGTGAGAGCCGGGGAGCCGGTGAAAACCCGGCAACTGAACGCCGGAGAACGCGCCAACATGCTTTTCCGCCTTCTCCCGATGATCGGGACCGCCCTGTCAATCGGCATGGTGCTCGGCACTGTTCTGTCTCACACGTGAGACCCCGATCTCCTAGCCGCCGGAGCTATGTGGCGGAGCGGTGGGCGGAACTCGCCCTCGGCGGGAATGTGACATCGCAGAGGAACGATAGCCCCTCCGGGGATAGGACCGCACCCCCCGCGTGAGCGAGAAGTTGACGGTAGCCGAAGTGGAACGCCGAGTTGAGGACATCCGCGCGATGGCCGGCGACGATGAGAGTGCGCACGGCGCAGAGGACAGCCTGCATTCTGATGTTCTGGCCGCCATCGCTAACGGCGTCTGCGACGATCCGGCAGCTTGCGCCAAGGCAGCGCTAGCAACGCATGACATTGAATTCGCGCGCTGGTGCGCCTGACCACCAAGCCAACCCCCAGTCAAAACGGAGGCGTATGAAAAATGTATATCGAATGGGTTGTTAATGCGTCCATTGCTTGTGCGTTTAGCGCAGGATGCTTGTTTGGGTGGTTCGCCCATCAATTACGGGAAAAGCGCGCATAGGAGGCCTCACATGATCGAATTTTATGCGGTAGAGAACGAAGTCCGTCAGGGGCGCTACCCTGGACGCACCGTTAGGGCATGTGCCTCGCACTCAGCTGCAGTGACTGAGATGCTTCGTCTCAACGTCAATCCGCCGCCATACCCGTTTTGCCGCGCTCCTTCTGAATGCGCTGGGCGCGGGTATTGCCAGCGCAATCCGGCTTGCAAGTAAGCCCTGAAGAAGACGCGGGGAGGCGCTTTGCTGCTGAGCGCGAGCACGTTGTGACCAGGATATTAATTGCAGTGGCTGTGGGCCTTTGGCTGACCGCCGCGGCGTTCTGTGCCTGGCAAAACCGGCACGATTGCCTGAGCATGGAAACGGAGCACGCGACAGCGTGCCCAGCGTAGCTGGTGAAAGCCGGGCACTGGATTAGAGAGCTAACCCCCAAAAGGAGACATCGAAATGGCAGACTGGCAGAGGACCCTACCGCTCAAAGATGTGTGGCCGTCGCGTGATCCGCGCATAATCGCGGCTGTTATTGCGGAGCGCCTGTCTAAACTTGCACCGCTGGCTGTGGATCATGTGGACGAAGAGCGGGACGAGATAGTGGACGAGTTCCAGTCCATTGCTGCCGACCCGAATGCGAGCACCGAAGATTTCGATGATGTACTGTGTCGGCTTTACGACTGGGCAGATACACCACTCGACGACGACAAGTGGAACGGTAAGAAGGTGTGCTGGGTGCAGACATTCTGATCACCGGGCTAACTCCCACGTGAGAGGTAGGCAGGTAGAATTGCGAAAGCTTTTCGAGTGTAGGCGCTAAGCGTCTGCCGCCTGCCTATCTCCCACGTGGGTTCAGAACCAACGGACCTTTGCGGGCTCGGTGCACAGCCTATCAGCGCCCGGTCAACAGCAGCACAACCAGCACCAGCAGCACGATACCCCCGATTCCGCTGCCGAGAGCCGGACCGCCCCAATACCAGCCTCCCCCTCCTCCGAGCAAAAGCACGAGCAGTAGGACGATCAGAAGTATGGTCATGTATGTCTCCTTAAATGACGGCTACGAATAGCGCAGCGCTAAACACCAACCCGAAAAATAATTCCCCGGTCTCGGGCTCCTGCGCCCCATGTCCAAGCCGAAGTCGATGCGTGGGCAGTGTCAGGACGTAGGCTAAAGCATAACAGAGCCCCCAGGCCGCACCGCCGAGCAGGACCAGCCACCACAGCGGGTCGGGCCTATGCTCCCACCATGCGGCGGCACAGAGGGCGCCAGCAATGCAGCCTGCCATCAGCAAACCATGGATAGTGCCGACGGCCAGGTCACGGTTAAACGTGCCTTGGTTCCTCCCCATGTCGATCGTGTCCCAGAGCGGCAGCGTTGTGGCGAGCCATGCGAGCGGCAGGACGGCGAGCGCCATATCCCACGCGCCGCCCGCAGCAAGCACCGTGAGCGAACATGCTGCAGCCCAAGTGAGCCGCATCAGTTGGCCACGTCGGCCGTACCATTTGCCCTCAAAGAGCCCGCCGCGAATTCGGAACGTAATTGCACCCAGAAGCATACAGGCGGGCAGCAGCGCCCAGCGCCACTCGTTCATTGCCCTGCCGCGTGCGCCGACGCCTCCCGGCAGTGCTGCTCGCGCAGGGCTTTTAAGGTGCGCTCAAGTTCGGCCTCAGCGTCATCTGGCTCATGAGCTTCGCCTTCAGGTTCGCCATGATGGGCAATCGCTTCCACTCTCGTTAACGGCGACCGCATAACCGCTCCAGCACCTCGTCGTGCGCCAGCACCTGACGCTTTTCCGCCGCCGTCCAGCGTGTCTCGAAACCAGGATCTGGGTGGATCACTTGAAACTGCCCGCAACTAGAACGGCCGGCGCCGGTATTGCTGCAGCTTGGCGTCAAGCTCAGCATCGCTGAGACCGCCAACATCCGACCTAACCCGATTTGCTGTCGCATCGTCACGCACCTCCTGTTTTGCCGCCTTGCCCTCAGCCGCGTCTTTGCCGCTCTGGCGCACAGCGAGCGCAGCGCCGAATACGCCAATGCCGCCGATCATCCCGGCCACCACTTTGCCCCAAACGCCCGAAAACAGTCCGACAAGCCAGGCCATGATTACATTCCTTCTAAGAAGTCGCTCCCGAATCAGCCCGCGATTTCGTAATCAGCGTCATCACAGCACTACTGATCGCCGTCGCAATCGCTGCAGCAAGCAACAACCAATGCACAAACCGATGCTCGCCGTACGGCTGCAGAGCCGTTGTGACCTGAGCGGCTACAGCCCCGACGGTGACAGCCGCCGTTCCTGCCGTGGCCAGCACGGCCTGCCCACTTGGAATGGCAATGAGCTTTGTCGGGCCGAACGCCTTGGCGCTCGCCGCATCCGGCACCATGGCAATATGCACGGAAATCCCAGGAGGATGCAGACCTTCCGCCACCGTCAAAGCCTCGGTCTGCACCGCTTCAACACGAGCAGCCCAGCCGTGCCCGAACGTGCCCCAGGTTTTTAGTGTCTTCATATAGTCGAGCCGCGCCGTGCAGAAATCGCGAATGGCCTGACGCACCCGATCCGGCGTGAGCTGGCCTACAGCATCAAGCGTATGGTGTCCCACCACGCCGTCCACATTCGGACCCGTAAAACCGAGTGCCTGTTGCAGGAGACGACCAGCTCGAGCTGGGCCGGAGTTAGTTGACGCATCCAGAGCGCAGTAGTCCAACCCGGCCGGAAGATCAGCATACGCAATCGGATCGGCATACTGAGATGCCATTATCGCGCCCCAGGTTTCATCCGAAATCGCGCGCAGCTCATCCTTGCTGACCTGGCGGCCTAGATAAGCCGAAAGCGTGCGCTGGGTAATGCCGCGCATGGTGGCGCCGCCGGGGTCCGCCGGATTATCCGACCAGCCGCCCTCAGACGCAGCGATAAGCTGAAGCGCGTGCGAGAGAGTGTCCTTCATGTCTTGCCTCGCAGTGTGGCGATCTCGTCTGCGCTACGATCTTCGAGCCCAATCAATTCGTTCCGCGCTTCGCGATTTACCCGTATCAATTCGTCAAGTTTGGCTTGAATCGCCGCGGCGTCCCGGTTCTGTGTTGCCTGCACGAGAAACACCATTAGGAAGGTTACGATAGTGGTTCCGGTATTGATTACGAGCTGCCATGTGTCCGAAAATCGGAACATTGGCCCGCTCAGCCCCCACACGAAAACGGTAAGCAGAGCAGCCAGGAACGTAAGCGGATGTCCCGCCCAGCGCGAAGCGGCGGCCGAGAGGCGGTCGAAAATTCTCACCGCTGCAACCTCTGCACAAACTCGTCCAGCGAATCGAC
This sequence comes from Massilia sp., assembly GCA_045810505.1. Classification (GTDB taxonomy): domain Bacteria; phylum Pseudomonadota; class Gammaproteobacteria; order Burkholderiales; family Burkholderiaceae_D; genus JAFCUW01. The sequence goes on along the minus strand of JBJMVV010000202.1, from coordinate 8,499 downwards.
CGTCCGCCACATGCGCGCTTGTGTAATGGCTGTTTGGAGCTGAAGAAGCAACGCTTCGGCCGCTTCGATGTTGAGAGAACAGCCGGATGTTCGCCCATCGCCCGCGCTTCCGCATCGAAGCACGACCAAATCAGCCTCGGCACGAACCCCGATGCGGACACTGCTCACGGAGGCGACGCCTGCTTCAATGGGTCCTCCAAGTTCATCGGCGGCTCCTGGCGAGGCGGTATTTCGACTTGGGGCATTTCTACATCGGGGTAGTGCTTCTTCACCCAAACCGCCCACTGCATAACGTTTGCCGTGTCATGCGCTATATTGCGAAACTGACGAAAAAGCTCATGAGTGTACCGATGCCAATAACGGGCCAGCGCCCATCCACGATCGCGATCTGCCTCCGTTTCTTTTAGCTTCTCCTCCGTGCGCGCTAGTTCAATACGCAACCGGTCGAACCATTCTGCGTCGCGCTTGGAAAGCTGCATGCGCTGGTCATCAAGATCACGCTGAATCCGCTCTTCACGGGTCAGCGTTCCATCATGAAGCTTGTCACCACGCTCGACCCACCACCGCCAGGAAACCCAGAATCCACTGGCTATGCTGGGCAATGAGGCCATGGCAACGACCCACCAAGGGCTCGCCGTGGGGTCGGTCATCTCGCATGCAACCTCGGGGTCCGCAAGACTGCCCTACAGAAATTAAGCCCCGACCAGCCGGCGCATAATGCCGCCCAAGGGAGCCACGGAGCATCCCCCGAAATTGCGGCAGCTCGCCAGAGGCCAAGCGCCAACAAAGCCCAAAACCACGAGATCAGCACAGCCGTAACCCATCGCAACCAGCCGTCTCGGAACACGAGAAAGACCAACTGAGCAGCGCCGAGACAGAAAGCAAGGACATGCCAAGTGCGTTCATCGCAAATCTGTAGTAGCACAGCCATAGATGGCCAGAGCGATAATCTCTCGTTACTTATTACGGAAAGTCCAGCCCAACTTAGTGCAGTGAAGCCGGACCAGAACTCTATCAGAATGTCCATGCTAACTGAACTAGTGGTATGCGACCATACAGATCGCATGGCGCTAGCACCATTAGAGGCCTGCATGTGCTCGCCTCACAAGTAAGTAATATCCCTGCAAGGCGTTAATGACCAAAATGCCCGGCGCTAAGCCAGGACCATTTTTGGCGAGTAGAAAAGCCAAGGCACCATGCGTGGTAGCCACGACCGCTATACTAATAAAGCGCAGGAGCCTATTCCGACTGACCACGCCAACGACGCCAACGCATGAGGTCATCCAAATTCCGGCGGCCCAAGTATTCTCAGGCGCAATCCGCGCCATGGGGGCAAAAGAACCGCTGGTGGTGAAAATATCGTCAGGCCACCAAAGGCGCAAAGCAAGCCAGGCTAAAATAGCAGTTAACGCGACATGGATTGCCCAGCGGGCATCTAAACGAGGTCTGGGGTCATCGTGATCTTGCATGAAGCACCTTGCGCGCTAAGCACGAATCAACGGCCCAAATTGCCAGCACCGAAAAGCACCACGACTTCACGAAGTTCGTCCAACGTCGGTGGTGTCGGGTCTAGATCGATAGTCTTTCCGCCAGCAACGAATTTGTCCGGCGCAGGAGTAGAAGAGGCCGCCGGATCGGCGGCCTCCGCAACATAGACATTGCCGCCCCGCCAAACGACCAGCTTACCCGTGCCAGGCACAAGCAGTAGCCCAAACGTCGGATCGACAATCGGAGCATAATGCTTGCTGCCATCCGCGACTTGGATGAAAACCCGGCTGAACGGCTCGAGCAGCTGGACGATGGAGGCGGCGTCGCTCACAGCGTAACCTGCGGCCCCTGCGGTGCGTTCGGGTCAGCCGGGGCTGCGGGCTGCGGCTGGGGCGCCGGGCTGTCTGTAGGAGCCGGCGTGGGCTGCACCACAGGGGCCGCAGGCTCAGTCGGCGCTGGCTGAACCACAGGGGCCGCAGGCTCAGCCGGTGTGGCCGCAGCCACGGCAGCAGCCAGGGCTTGCCGATTCTGGTTAACAGCCGCGTCGAGTTGGTCGAGTGCCGCCAGCTGTGCGGGCTCTACGCCGCCCGCCGCAAGCTGCGCGCGCACATTAGAGACGACTTGCGAAAGCCCAGTGAGCAGCGTAATGGCACGCTCCTCGACGGAGCGCTCCGCCTCGACATCGGCAGTGAGAGCCGCAATGCGAGCGGTGAGATCAGCAGAAGTTGCAGACATATTTGTCTCCATTCGGTTGAGGATGGTTTCGAGTCTAGTCAAGGTATTAACCACAGCCCCGACCCAAGGCGGCGGCGTTTCTTCGACTTGTCGAAGAAAGGTAATGAGCGGACCCCAGCTCATGTAAGATTCCTTCCGATCTATTTAAACGGCTACCGCCACGCCACAGGCAGCGCGCGAGTATTATTGATAGTCGACCCATCGGCCGTAATCACAGTAGCCCGAATTGGGTAAAGCGTACCAGGCACCCCACCAGACACTCGAAACTTCACGCCTTTGCTGTCCGTCGACAGCTGCGCTTGTGAGACTACAAGAGGAGTTCCGCTTTCAACTGGGGCATATGGACCCGGATCAACACCTTGGTTAGTTAACCCGGCTTCCGCGACCACGTTCACAAGAGTAAGGAGCGTCTCTGAAAACGGGATCAGATACCAAGCGTCATCATCAGGGTCCTTCGATTCCGGGAACCAATTCATTCCGTCGCTCCTCGGCGCTGGGCTTAACTTCAGAAAATCACGGCGCCTTCAACGCCCACGGCATCCAATCCGCCCGCGGCACCGGAGCCATGAAGGCGCGGCTAGCACTCAAGATCGTCGGAGTGAGCAGAGAATTGGCCCCGCGCTGCGCCCCCATCTCGATCGCTGCCGTCATCATCGGCGCATAGCTGTCCGGCGGTATGATATAAGGCGGGTTGACCGAAACCGGATGGATGCTGTCCTGGAACCGGAATGTCCATTGGATCGCGCTGTGCGTTGTGTTGGCGCTAAAGGTGATCGGCGTCCCGCCGGGCGTCGTCGCAAGTTTAAAGAAGGCGTTGATCGTATAATAGTTCTGTTGGTCGATCCGAACGTCACGCGCGTAATAGACCGTGCCCTCAGTCAGCTGCGATGGAATCGTGCCGAACGCCGAAATGATGACCTGGTCGCCGTTCTGCAGCGCGCACCAGCCGCCAGACTGGTTCTGCCCGCCCCCCTCAAACATGTCGGCATCGCACCACCCATTCGGGGCGTCATTGATAGAGCCGGACAGGTTGGCCACTGGCACCTGACCGGGCGGGTAGTATTCGTTAGTCCCCGCGGCCCAGTCGGCCTCCTTGGGGCGATCAGTGATGCGGTAGGTGTCCAGCACATAGGTGCGGCCGGAGGCAATCAGGCCGATCGGCAGGCCGAGGAACATGTCCCCCATGTCGCGGAACCGCGTATCCTCGGTCAGGCCGAAACAATTGTATGCGCCCAACGCGCCAAGCCCGGTGAACCACGGCGTGGTCTGCCCCTGCCCAGCAATCCCATCGAGCCAGGATTTCGGGAAGAACTGGCCCGCCGCCTTCTGGCTGGCCGGCATGTATTGCATCGACGCGCCGACCCAATCGCCAATCTGTGCCACCCACTTCTTGAGGTAGCCGGTTTCGGTGCGGTTGTCGGGAGAGATCGCGGTATAGCCAAGTTCGTTGAGCGACCAGCCAACGGCGCGGCCATTCGACGGCTTCCAAATGCCGGGCAGAGCGGCATAGATACCGGTCGGAATGCTCAGCGACGCATAGGCGTTGTCGCCCGCCAACAGCAGCCCGCGAATGCCATAGCCGGTCCCTGCGGATGGCGTCGATCCGCCACCAGGCGTCTGATGCGTACAAAAGGCCGCCAGATCCAGCGTCGCATCCAGGAAGTAGGTCTCACCTTCCAGAAGATACATGAAATACGAATACGCAACGGCGTGGCTGGCATCGTTGGTTTGGTTTGACCACACGCCCCAGCCACCGGCCGCGCCGACATAGCCGTCGGCCATCGCTGAGTCTGTATAGTAGCCGAAATAGGCATAGACCGGCGTCGGCATCCCGTCCGCAGTGCAATCGTCCCACCCCGCAGCGCGGTTTGGGTTATCCAGCTTCTGGGCGATGATCGTGCTGGCGGTATCGGCGCTCTCGCCAGGCCGGGTGCGCTGACGATTCGACCGGTTGTGATACGGGATGTGCAGCCCGGCATGGGCGTTAACTCGTGCAACCGCGGTATCAAACGGTGTCTGCCGCATGAAGGCCACGGCATCCGATTGGGGAATGAGGCCGCGCCCCATATAGGCCCCGGTCCCGTCGATGGCGGGTCGATGGTCGATGTTGCCGCACGGAACGAAGGTCGGCAGGTCGGAGCGGATCGAGCCCGGCGAGAGCGAGAGATCGAGCGGCGGCACGAGGTTGGTACCGATCCAATAGGCGCGGTTCGGCTGGTATGACAGCGTGGGGATGGCACCGCCAACCCAGGGGCGCCGACCGATGTTGTTGTCGGCGGCGCTTTTCACCATTGCCCAATGCGAATGGTAGGGGTGATGCACTCCAGGGAACGTCGTGATGGCGCTGCCGCCGTCCTGGAACGCGGCATCATAGAGGAGCATGTATTTGCTGGCGATGCTCCACCAGTCCTGCGCGATAACCGGCACAACCTCGATGGAATAGATCGTGCTGTCCGGGTTTTGCCAGGCGTCAACGTACCAATAAACCTTCAGGTGCGCGTCTACGGCACCGCCCGAATTGTTTGTCGCCATGCCCCAGACGACCCAACCCTCGCATATCGGGCCAGAATGGATCTTGGTAACTCGCGTTGCGGTCGCAGCGTGAGCGGCGAGCGAGGCAGTGAAGGACCCCGAGCCGCGCTGGGTGGTGTTTGTCCCGTCATATTGGGACACACTGGTGAACAGCACCTTGAAGTCATGCCCGGCGATCGCCTGCGCCAGCGTCAGCGTGCCGATATTGTTGTAGCTGCCTGTCACCGCTGAAAGTTGGTACGTGCGCACCTCACCGGCCGCGAATGCCGTATCCCGAATGTGCGCTACACCATATTTAAGCGATCCATCGATCCATGTGCTACGCGCATCAACTTGCACAGTCGCGCCATTCGAGAGCGCCGGGATCGAGCCAGCCGGCATATCGCCCTTTTTGAATGGCATGCCAACGCGAACTAGGCCCTGCGATGACGCAGCACCCCAATTCTGCACCGCGAAAGTCGGAAGCGAGCCACCTGTGCCGCCTCCACCGCCGCCGCCACCACCACCGGCTCCAGCGCCCACCGTAACCGCTATATCTACAGCCGGGCGCACGTGCCGGCCTGCAAGGCCGCTTACGCTGTCCGCCTGGTTATCGAGCAGGACGACGCAGCGCCCACCGCCCCCGCTCAATCCGCCCGCGCCCGATGCGCCGAAATCCGCAGCGAACTGCACGTTGAACCCGGACGGCATCGCGCCAGTCGAGTTGTCCGCGTAGGTGACGCCGCTCGACCCGGAAAGAGTAACGTCGATCGTACCGTCGTATCCGCTCGGAGGACTGGACGTGTTGATCACTGCTCCCGTAATGAGGATTGCCTGTCCGTTACCGCGGTAGCCGCCGGGGCCATAGACAGCAAACAGCGAGCCCAACTCGGCAGGCGTCACGTCATTCGTATAAGAGAACGTGGTCCCGCTGCAGTTGACCGCAATTGCCGAAAGCGCCGTCCCGCCGTGGTGCTTGTAGGGAACGCGGATGACCCGCGAATCAGAAGCAGCCGTGCCCGTGCTCGCCAGCGTCGGGCCACGCGCCGAGGTCTGGTTGCCGCCGAACGCGGCCAACTCGGCATCAAGAAAGGCGCGGAACCCGGTGCGGGCATACTGCATGCGCGCGCTCATGCTCGCGTGGCCGCCGTAATAATCATTCCAATGGTAGTCATCGAGCGAGACCACCATCGGATTGCCCGCGGCCATCGCTACCGCAATAGCCACGCCAAGCCGCGTGTAGCCGTTTACCCGCGACCCGTCCCCAGGCATGGCGAAAATGCCAGTCCCGCCGTAGTTGAAGCCCAAAACGGCGCAGGCCGGATAGTGCGTATTGACATAGCTAATGAGATTTGCACTAGCGGCGTTAGGGTCGTAGGTGTTGCTGGCAAAGCCGTTGGCGAAATTACACCACAAATATCGGAATTTTTTGTTAGCGAAAGAGAGGGCGGCCTGGACGCCTGGGCCAGGGGCTCCGTCCTGTTGCAGGAGCCCATCCATGCCCACACCGAGCTGCGCACAGCCGGCATTGGCGACCAGGACGCCAAATTGCGCTTCGATCATCCGGCCCCACTCCTGCACGGCGGAACTGGAATACTCGCCGTACATCTGATCGGGGCCAGTAGTCTGATTTGCGTGCGGAAACCAATAAGGCGTGCCGTAGTCTACCGTATCGTAACCGTCAAATGACGCTAACATCGTAACAACTTTGGTGTAGCTCTGCCCAGTGGGCTCGCCACTCGAATAGGCATAGGCGCGGAGCATACCCGCTTGCTGCGAAGCCCCCATGAAACCCAGCACGATGCCGACGAAGAACCGTTGCGGCACCCGAACCGGATTTGCCCACGCGCTGTTAGTCGCGAGTTCGAGGTAATAGCGCTTATTGCTTGCAGGAATCTGCAAGCGGAGCGTCTGAGAGCCAGCCACAAGCCCGCCATAGACCTGCACGGGCGACGATTGCAGATATGTGCCGGTGCCCACCGTTGAGGTCGCACCCGAGCTGTCAGCATCGATCAGTTTCGCAAACAGGCCGTCCGTCGCGCCACCCGGATTAACGGTAACAAACACCTCACCCCAGCCCTTACCGAAGCCCGTCGCCCATCCGTTCGGGTTGCCGCTCGGCACGTCCCGCTGGAACGGCTGCAGGTCGAGATTGGTCCCGCCCGCCTTGCTCACGGAGATCGCCGCGCCGGAAATCGTCTGCGCCGAACCAGACGAGGCGGCGAAGGCATTAAACGGCGCCGGATACGGGTTGGCGAGGCCGCCCGTATTGGTGGCGACAATGCTCAGTTCGCCGATGCCTGGGCCTATAGAATAGGGCACCGTGATCGGCGTCGTACCAGTGCTCGGGATGATAGCGGATGCCCCGCTTGGGAACGAAACTCCCGTCCCGCTCAGGGTAATGCTCTTGGTGCCGTTACCGTTCCATGTCGCATTTGGATAGACAGTCGCGGTGCCGCTCGTTCCAACTGGGCCACTGCTCTTATCGAGCACCAGGTCAAACCGGCTAGCCGTCAACGTGCTAGGTGCCGGCGTCGCGGTTGTAACCCCAGCGGTGTAATCGGTTATGCTCGATCCGTAGCTGTTCACCGCCACAATGCGCAAATCGTAATTCGTCCCCGGCACCAGGGCCGAGAATATTCCGCCCGTGGCCGAGAATGTGCCGACGTTCTGAGCCCAGCTATTCGCCCCGTGCAGTGAAGTATAGCCAGTGTAGGTGATCGGCGCCGTCCCGCTCGCTGCGGTGTAGCTGACTGCAACAGCGCTCGTGCTCGGCGTCCCCGGCGCGAAGTTGCTAATATGGCTCGGCGCCGTTCCAGCGGCGCTTGTGCTCGCTCCGGTCAGATAATCTGTCGTGCTCGACCCAGCCCCGTTTGTCGCAACAATGCGCAAGTCGTAGTTGGTGCTCGGCGACAGTCCGGTAAACGTTCCGCCCGTTGCGGTAAAAGTGCCCCCGTTCAGGGTCCAAATGTTCGCCCCGTGTGCCGACACATAACCGGCATAGGTGATCGTCGCCGTGCCTGTCGCCGCTGTGTAGCTGACCGGAATGGTGGTGGCGGCTGGAGTTCCCGGCGCAAAGCTACCAACCTGGCTGGGCGGCGTGCTTACGGCAGGGTCAACATGCCACAATTTGCCACCGATGCGCCGTCCCTTAATGACGCTCATAGGGGCGGCGCCGGTACATAGCCGGATGCAACTAAGTCATCGACGGACAGCAGCTGCATCTGAATGTTGTGCGGAGGCAACGGCTGTACAGTCAGAAGGCCGGGCGCACCGACACTGCCCACAAGTCCGACCTTGTTCTTTGCCTGATCATGATCACACATAGCTCGGCCATCATCTCCTAATTGCTCATAGACGCCTGGAGACCAGGCGAGCCAATACGTATCGGGGTTATTCGCCTTCTGGCGCCACAGGTTCATATCAAACGGCCTGGTGCTGTACCCCTCTTGCCCCTGCCAAAAGCGTAACCGCGATGCAGTATTGATGTATTCCAAGAGCGTGCCTTTAGTCAGAGCGATCCCGGCCGGATCAGTGCTGGTAAACTGGATAACAATAGTAGGCATCAACCGGTCCCGAATGCAGTTTGCTGACTGGTGCGCGCGGCGGCCTCATCACCAGTAGCCGGCGCATCCGCGAAATAAAGGATCTCACATACACGCCCAATCCAACCCGAGCCGGCGTCAGGCGCGGGCGAGTTACCAATAGTGACTGTCCGCGGCTCAGCGATAGATGCTATAAACCCGCTGACCAGGGCGGGAGTGC
>JBJMVV010000201.1:0-11925 GCA_045810505.1 Massilia sp. | reverse complement strand
CCTCTCACTCGACCTTGAAAGCGGCCCGGCCGATGAATGACCTATGAACGACGACAGCCAAATTCTGATCGCGCGCCTGCTCACCCACCAGACCCTGCGCCGCGACGACAAGATGGTCAAGCGCGTGCTGTCGGACGAGCAGTTCCGCGCCGAAGTGGACAAGCGCCTGCTGGAATCGGGCCTGAAGCTGCTTGATAACGTGTATGCCGACCACGTGACCCTGGCCCTGCACCGGGCCGTGGAGCCGAAAATTTTCGGCGCCAAGGACATCTGGCAAAACAATAATTTTGGCTTGACCCGCGACGGCGTGGCCTTGCTGGTGGTGCTGTGGGCGCAGATCATCCTGCCCAAGCGCGAACGCCAGGAGACCCACCAGAGCGCCGACGACGAGCAGAATGACCTGTTCGACAAGGACCGCCCGATTGCCCGCGCCGAAGACACCTCGATCGGCATTTCCTACACGGCCCTGCTGGCCGACTTCGGCGAAAAGCTGGGCAAGAAGACCCGCATGGACATGAACCTGGGCACCCTGTCCAAGCTCGGTTTCATCGAGCGGCGCGGCGACCTGATTGTCGAAGGCCCCTTGCTGGACCTGATGATGGACACCGACGTGCTGAAAGAGCGCATCATCAACGGCGCCCTGGCCGACGTGTTCAAGCGCTCGCCGATCACGGTGGCGGTGCCGCGCCAGCCGCTGCCGCCGCTGGAACCCGAAGCCGAAGTTGAAGCTGAAACTGAAGTCCCTGCCGATCCAATCGATGGCCTCGCCGTCGACCTGGACGACGACGCCACCCCACTCTGAGAGCCTCCATGTTCCACATCAAATCCCTCGAGCTGGTCCACTGGGACTACTGGCAGCGCATCAAGAACATCCCGCTCGACGCCAAGATCATCACCATCGCCGGCCAGAACGGCTCTGGCAAGACCACCTTGCTCGACGCCCTGCGTACCCTGTTCGGCCTCGATTGTTCGATGGGCCGCACCTATAAGCACTATGCACGCCACTCGGGCCAGCAGACGGCTTGGATCCGCGCCGTGGTCGACAACAAGACGGTTGGCCGCCAGCTGTCGAATCGTCCTTTCCGCAGTTCCGGGTTTTTCAGCGACGACGAAGTGACCCTGTTCTGCCAGATCCAGAAGAACGGCGGCGACTGGAAGCGCCAGTACCTCATGCGACCGGGGAATATCCAGATCGAGGATGTGACGGAAGCGACCGACTGGCTGGGCGTCGAAAACTACCGCAAGCGCCTCGCCAACGCCGGCCTGTCGCCGGCCATGGCGAAAGTGCTGGCGTTGGAGCAGGGCGAGACCGACAAGCTGTGCGAGTACGCGCCGCGCCAGTTGCTGGACCTGGTGTTCCAGGTCTTCGGCGACAAGGAAGTGCTGGACGCCTACGACGAAGCGAAGCGCCACCAGAGAGACACCGAGACTGAGCTCAAACGTTTTGAAACGGAGCTGGAAGCCTCGCGCACCAACCTGGAAGGCCTGCGCTTGCGTGTGGCCAACTACCACCAGTGGGAAGATCTGCATAAAGAGCGCCGCAACCTGCTCGAGGAAGTGCTGCCGACACTGGAGTACCACGAAGCGCGCGAAAAAGCCGCCACCATCAGCCGTCAACTCAAGGACTCGCGCCGGCCGATGGCCACCGCCGACGCCGCGCTGACGGACAAGCGGAATGCCGTAGCCAACCAGGCGCGTGCTCTCTCGGACGCCCAGGAGCAGGAGACCTTGCTGGAGCAGGAGGCCACTGCGCTGGGCAGCCGCCTCAATCAGATCAACGCCAAACTCAAGCCGCTCGACAGCCTGCTGGAACAGAAGGAGCGCCTGCAAAAGCTGGCGAACGAATCTGGCGCCGACATCGCCGAGGTATCGGCTTTGCTGGAAAAGCAGGATGCTGAATTAACCAAACAAAAGCAGGCCCGGGCCGCCATCGGCGCAAAGATCGCGGAGCACCAGGCCACCATCTCGGCACTGCAGGGCAAGAGCGCCATGCCCGAGCCGGAACCCGTGCGCGCCATGCGCCGGGCCTTGCGTGAAGCGGGCATCGGCCATGCCATGTTGTCCGATATCGTCGAAGTGACCGATCCAAAGTGGCAGGGCGCCGTCGAAGGCGTGCTGGGTGGTTACGCTTCGGTGGTGTTGCTCGAGAAAGCCAAGGATGCGCCGGCAGCCTACCGCCTGGCCGAGCGCGAACGCTATCGCCATTTTATTGTGCCTGACTGCGTTACCGCGCCCGTGCGCAAGGACGACAGCTTGCTGGCCGTGGTGCGCTTTTCCGCGCCGACGCCTGCCTGGCTGATCGAGCAGTTGCAGCGCATCGAACGGGTCGACTCGGTCGATGAAGGTTTTAAATCCGGTAACGAGGAATGGATCACGCCGGACGCCTACCATCGCGAACGCCGCGGTGGCCGCTCGCTGTTCGTGGAAGCGGCCCGGTATCGCTTTGGCGACGCGGGCCGCACCGGCCGGCTGGAAGCGCTGCAGCGCGCCTTGCCGCCGCTGGAAGCGCAGGAAGACACGCTGACGATGGCGATCTCCAAACTCGCCGCTGAAGTGGGCGCCTTGAAAGGGCGTATCGCTGGCGTGGATGCGGCCAAGGAACTCACGGCCCGCCAGGAAGAATTCGAAGAAGCCCTGCGCAACAGCGCGCCCCTGAAAGCGGAGCGGCTGGAAGTGGGCTCGCGCCTGGGCGAACTGCAGGGTCTGACCAAGGCGGCGACGGTGGCGAAAACCCGCGCTGACACCACCTGGCAGAACGCCCGCATGGCGCTGGCCGAATCGGAGGCGGGCCTGCGCCTGGGTTACAAGCGCCAGATCGAGCAGCGCCACGAACATGCGCTGGCCCTGGTGGCGCTGCGCCGCACCTGGCGCCATGTGCCGTTTGCGTGGCGCCGTCCGGCTCGGCGCGCGGCGCTGGTGTCCGAACACCAGAACTCCCACCAGGTGGACCTGCGCGTGACATCGCTGCAGCACAGCCTTGCGCGCGAGGACTGGGAACTCGACGCCACCGTCATCGACCAGTATCACCGCCTGTCGGAACAGCTGCACGGCCGCCAGAGCGAAACGGACGAACGGCGCTACCAGAACAACCGGGCGATCGAGGCAACCGCCAACGCGCGCTCGGCCTATATGGACCGGCTGCGCTATACCATCAAAACCTACAGCAAGAACATCAAGGAGCTGGGCGAATTGGCCGGCATCGACGTGCAGGCCGACCCGGTGCGCCTCGAAAACGACGACGTGCAACTGTCCCAGGCAGGTTTGCACGTGCGCTTCAAATTCGACGGCAAGGACCAGATCGGCATGAACGACGGCGAAGCCTCCGGCGGCCAGCAGGTCATGAAGTCGCTGGTGCTCTTGATCGGCCTGTTGAAATCGGAGGACGGCTCGGGCGGTTTCGTGTTCATCGACGAACCGTTCGCCCACCTCGACATCCGCAACATCCAGCTGGTCGGTGAATTCCTGAAAAACACCGAAGCGCAGTATTTGATGACGACGCCGCTGACGCACAATACGGACGTCTACGATCCGTCGGAGCTGACGCTCATCACCAGCAAGAAGAAGAAGGACACGCAGTGGGCGCAGCCGATTTTTGTGCTGCAGAGAAGGATCGCTGCTTGATTTGCCGGGGTCAGGCACCTTCGGCGCCAGACCCCGATGTTTACTCCGCCATCTTCCCAATCGCCTTGCGAATCCGGTACCGCCACAAAGCCAGCCCCGCGCTGATCGTACCAAAATACCCCGCCGTCAAACCCACCGCCAGCATGCTCACCGGGCTATCCGTAAAGGGTGGCGTGGGTGCGCCCTGGTTGGCGAAGATATCGAAGCCGATGTACAGGATGCGCGCCGTGAACAGCATGGCGATCAGCATGCCCAGGCGCGGCGGCGCCGTGAAGAAGTAGCCGATATCGGTTTCCTCCAGCCGCGTCTTGCGGAACGCCCACACGCCGTAGCCGATGCCGGCGGCGGCGCCGATCAGCAGCCACGCCAGCTTGGCTGGCTGGAGGATCAATACCGAGGCAGGCACCAGGATCATGGCGCTGAAGACGAGGATGCCCGTCCAGTGGCGCGAGACGATCGAACGCTGGCGCGCCAGGGCGGTCTGCAGGCGCCGATACACCCGCCAGACGAGGATCGGTGTGAGAACGAGGAGAGTGAGGGTGGTCGGGTTCATGTGTCAGGTGGTTGCTGCGCTGCGGCGCCAGCGCAGGATGCCGCCGGCGTAGGTGGCGTAGTAGCCGGCGAGGATGCCGAATACCAGCAGGGTCAGGGGGCTGCTGGCGAAATCGTCGGGGCGGGCCACGCCGGCAAAATAAAATTCATAGCCGCGGTACAGCAGGCGGCCAAGGAACAGCAGCGAGACCAGGATGCCGATGTGGGCGCTGGGCGTATAAAAGAAGTCGGCGCCAATGCGTTCATAGACGGTGCGGCGCAGGCCGACGAAGGCGAGGGCGACGCCGGCCGCGACGCCGGCTGCCATGCCGGCCAGCGCCAGCGGGTGGGCCGCCGCGGCCAGGCCCAGCACGATCAGCAGTACCGGGAACAGCACCACGCCCACCCAGTGTCTCCAGGCCTGCGAACGCTGGCGCGTCATCAGGCGCTTGATGCGCTGATAGACACGCCACAGCACGAAGGGAATGATGACGGCGACGACGACGGGCTGCGGTATGGCCATGGCGGGTCCTGGTGGGCAAGTCGAGGGTGTAAATCAGGGTGCATCGATCGAAGCGCCATTGTAATCGAAGCCTGTTCACCTTCCAGCCATTCAAGGACCGCCTGGTTGGCACGGTTGACATCGGCGCGTCGAATGCGCACCATGGCCTTTTCGTCCCCGGCCATTTGAGATCCGCCATGCACACACGCCCGCCCGCCGTTCCGCCAGCCGTGGCCCTGGCCGCCGCGCCGGCGCACGCGCAGCATCACACCCAGTACCAGTTGCCGCCCACACCCCTGCAGGCGATTGTCGATGCGCCGCGCGCGCCCGGCATGTCGCTTTCGCCCAGGCGCGATCTGCTCACCATGGTGCCCACGCCCGCGCTGCCATCGATTGTCGAAGTGGCCCAGCCCGAACTGAAGCTGGCGGGCCTGCGCATCAACCCGCGCACCTATTCGCCGAGCCGTTTCAGTTTCGGCAGCGATTTGAGTTTGCTCGACATCGCGACGCAGCAGGAATTGCCCATCACGGGCCTGCCGTCGCCACTGCGCCTGGCCGACATGGCCTGGGCGTCCGACCAGAAGCACCTGGCGTTCACCCGCGTGAATCTGGAAGAAAAGGACAATGGGGCGCAGGTGGAATTGTGGGTGGTCGATATCGCCACCCGCAGCGCGCGCCGGCTCACCAGTGCGCCCATGTCGTATGTAAACGGCAGTGGTTTCAGCTGGTTGCCCGATGCCTCAGGCCTGCTTGTGCAGCTCAAACCGGCGGCGCTGGGCATGGCGCCGCCGTTGACAGGGGTGCCGACGGGGCCGAGCGCCCAGGACAGCGGCGCTTCCACCGGCACGCGCCAGCTGCGCACCTATCCCGACCTGCTGAAAAACGAGGACGATGCGCGCCTGTTCGAACACTACGCCAGCACGCAGTTGGCCATCGTCGACCTGGCTGGCACAACAAAGCTGGTGGGCGACCCCGACCTGTTTATCGGCGCGCGCCTGGCCCCGGGTGGCCAGTACATCCTGACGCAGGCGCTGCGTCGGCCGTTCTCCTACATTGTGCCGGCCTCCGACTTTGCCCGCCGCATCGATGTGCGCGACCTTCAGGGCAAGCAGGTCCACCTGGTGGTGGAACGTCCCCTGCAAGAGGGTCTGCCGCCGGGGAACGATGCCGTTTCAAACGGCGTGCGCGATGTCAGCTGGCGCGTCGATGCACCCGCCACCCTGGTGTGGGCCGAAGCCCAGGACGGCGGCGACCCCGCGCGGGCAGCCGAAGTGCGCGACATCGTCTACGCCCAGGCCGCCCCGTTTGCCGCGCCGCCGGTGGTGCTGGCCCGGCTGGCCACCCGCTACAACGGGGTGCAGTGGGGCCGGGGCGACCTGGCCCTGCTGACGGAAGCGTGGTACAAGACGCGGGCCGTCAAGACCTGGCGCATCGCACCGGATCACCCGGACAGCGCGCCGGAAGCCGTGTTTGATTATTCGGCCGAAGACCGCTACAACGATCCGGGCCATCCGGTCACCCAGCCCGATGCGGCGGGCCTGCCCCGGCTTGTGATCGGGCCTGACACTACCATCCTGCTCGATGGCGCGGGCGCCTCGGCCGAGGGTGACCGGCCTTTCATCGACCGCTTCAAGCTGCTGACGAAAACAAAGGAAAGACTGTTTCAGAGCGCGCCGCCGTATTATGAAAATCCCGTCGCGGTACTCAGCGCCGATGGCAGCAAACTGCTGACGTCGCGCGAGTCGCCCACCGAGCGGCCCAATTACTATATTCGCGATCTCGATAAAAGCGCCGACGCCCAGCTCACCGCCTTGACCTGCTTTCCCCATCCGACCCCGCAGCTGCAGGGTGTGCAGAAGGAGCAGATCCGCTACCAGCGCGCCGATGGCATCGAGCTGACCGCCACCCTGATGCTGCCGCCCGATTACGACGCAAAGCGCGACGGCCCGCTGCCCATGCTGATGTGGGCCTACCCGCAGGAGTTCAAGAGCGCCAGCGCGGCCAGCCAGACGACCGGGTCACCGTATCGTTTCAACGCCATCAGCTACTGGGGCCCGGCAGCTTTTCTGGCGATGGGTTATGCGGTGCTGGACAATCCGTCGATGCCTATCGTCGGCACCGGCGAGGCCGAACCGAACGACACTTATATAGCGCAGCTGGTGGCCGACGCCGAGGCGGCCGTCAATGAAGTGGTGCGGCGCGGCGTGGCCGATCGCGAACGGATTGCCGTGGGCGGCCATTCCTACGGCGCCTTCATGACGGGGAACCTGCTGGCCCACACCCGCCTTTTCAAGGCCGGCATCGCCAGGAGCGGCGCCTACAACCGCACCCTGACGCCGTTCGGCTTTCAGTCCGAGGACCGGCCGTTCTGGCAGGCGCAGGACGTCTACCAGGCCATGTCGCCGTTTAATTTTGCTGACCGGATCAAGGATGCTTTGTTGATGATTCACGGGGAGCAGGACAATAACAGTGGGACGTTTCCGATTCAGAGTGAGCGGATGTTTCAGGCGGTGAAGGGGTTGGGAGGGACGGCGCGTCTCGTCATGCTGCCGAATGAAAGCCATGCGTACCGGGCGCGTGAGTCGATCATGCATATGCTCTACGAGACCAATAACTGGCTTGAAAAGTATGTGAAGTCGATCAAACAAAAGTAAAAACCTACTTTTGTTTGGGTTGAAATGGGAAAAATGCCAGGCAAAGCCTGGCATTTTTCAGTGACGCAAACCCGAGTCTGAGCGAGTTTCGCCTCGGAGGCAAAAGCCGCAGGACAGCCAAGCGGCGCGTGGCAACAATAGCAATCATGGTAAGGTCTGAAACCAACCGCAGGAGCAGACCATGACCCCAGCCACCCGCAGCATCGAACACCGGTTTCACCGCGCGCCCGACCCGGCGCCGGCGGATCAGCCCATGCCGGAGCCCTTCGACAATCCCCATCCGAATCATCCCCCGGTGCACCTGCCACAGAACGATGATCCGGTGCCCGATCCGAAGCCGGAGATGTTCCATTGAGGAACGTCCTGGCTAGCGGTAGGCCTTGATGCCCAGTTCTTGCTTAAAGGCGTCGCCTACGTCGCAGTAGGGCCGTTTAGCGTCGAAACTGCGGTCGAGCAGGAAGTAATACAGGGGATGGCCGATCATGCCCGCCGTGTTGCGCTGCAGGATGTAGTGCTTGAAGTGGACAGGGGCGGCGTCGGCGTAGCTCTCGCCCGCGTCGCGCTGGGCCACCAGAACCACAGGGTCGCCGCCGGGGCGCTCGCGGACGATGCGAAAGTCGTGCAGCATGCAGTCGGCGCCGCCGCCTGCCGTCAGATACAAGGCTTCCTTGTCGCCATCGAACAGGGTGGCCAGTTGCCAGTAGGCTAAGTCGCCGGCAGGACCCGGCTTGACGTACAGGGTGAGCATGTCGAAGCCGTGG
This sequence comes from Massilia sp., assembly GCA_045810505.1. Classification (GTDB taxonomy): domain Bacteria; phylum Pseudomonadota; class Gammaproteobacteria; order Burkholderiales; family Burkholderiaceae_D; genus JAFCUW01. The sequence continues at coordinate 3,856 of JBJMVV010000201.1, read as the reverse complement.
GCATTGAAATTCTCGCGGCGGCCCAGCTGCGCCATGGCGCTCTCGCCGCTGGCGCCAAACGAAAACAGGTTGCTGCCGTAGTGCAGAGGCAGGGGCAGCTGCGCCGCGGCGGCGGCGCTCCACAGCAGCAGTGCAACGACACAGGCAGCTTTGATACGGTACATACACGTCTCCCGGCGCAGGTTAGATGACCAGTGAGCCTAATCTAGCATGGCGCCGGCAGGGGGGCCCTTTACTGGCCGAACGGTCCCAGGTAATCGAGCTTGCCGATCTTCACGCCTTGCTGGCGCAGGATGCCGTAGGCGGTGACGATGTGGAAGTAAAAATTCGGTAGCGCAAACATGGTCAGATAGCTCTGGCCCGTGAACGTGCCGCCGGCGGCGCCCCAGTTGAGGGTGATCTCGCGGTCCTGGCCGGCGTCGAGGGCGGCGCTGTCGACGCTTTCCAGGTAGGCGATGGTGCTGGCGATCCGTTCTTGCAGTTGAGCGAAAGTGGTCTCGTCATCGGCAAACTTGGGCGCATCGCCCGCCGACAGTCGCTGGGCGGCAAATTTCGAGGTGTCACTGGCGCGCTGGACCTGGGCGGACAGCGGCAGCATGTCCTCGCTCAGGCGGGCGCCGAGAAAGGCAGCCGGGTCGAGGCCGGCTGCGCTGGCGTGCTGCTCGCCCTGGCTGAGCAGGGTCGAGAGGATTTTCAGGCCGCGCACGAAGGCGGGAATCGACAGCTGGGACATCGTCATGGACATGGGTTCTCCTGGATTATTCAGTAGCGGCGGCTGTGGCGCCGCCGGGCCTCACAGTGTAGGCCAGCTGTTCAATTTCTGTCGGAGCCAGCCAAAAATGCAGCCTGACTAATGAGAATGAGAAGTGTTATCATTCGCACTTCTGAAAAATTCTCTGGAGTGGTAATGTTGCGGCAGACTGTCAACCTGGTTCCTTCCCTGTGCCTTCCCCGTACCTCCGCATCCGCCGCCGTGGCCCTCGCGCTGGCGCTGATGGCGATGTCGGCCCAGGCGCGCCAGCAGGCAGAGGGCAGCACTGACACGCCGATGGAAACCGTGCACGTCACCGGCAACTGGCTCGGTTCCGGCCTGCAAAACAGCGTCAAGAATTTCGCCGGCGCCCGCACCGTCGTCCAGAAAGCCGACATCGAGGACAGCGGCGCAAGCAGCATCGGCGATGTGCTGCGCCGCATTCCCGGTGTGCAGAGCACGGACAATTCCGGCACCGCCGGCAGCGCCATTTCGCTCAACATCGGCGTGCGCGGGCTGACCGGACGCTATTCGCCCCGCTCGACCGTGCTGCTGGACGGCGTCCCGCTGGCCGTGGCCCCGTATGGCCAGCCGCAGCTCTCGTTCGCGCCCGTGAGCCTGAACAATATCGAAGCCATCGACGTGGTGCGCGGTGGCGGCGCCGTGCGCTACGGCCCCCAGAACGTGGGCGGCATCATCAATTTCACCAGCCGTTCGATTCCCGATGGGCCCGGCATCACGGGCGACGCCAGCGTGCGCTACAACGACTTCAAGGGCGGCCAGCACAACACCCAGACCAGCGCCTTTGTCGGCTCGACCAACGCCGACGGCGTCGGCGTGGCCCTGCTGTATTCAGGCCTGCGCGGCAGCGAATGGCGCGCAGGCAGTGACGAAAAGGTCGATGACGTGGCCATCAAACTGCGCTACCAGATTTCGCCCGGCGCCCAGTTGACCGGCAAGCTGTCCTATTACGATGTGCATTCAAACACGCCGGGCGGCCTGACGGTGGCGCAATTCAATGCCGATCCGTTTCAAAATACCCGGCCGACGGATTACTGGTCGGGCAGCCGCAAGGGCATCGACCTGGGCTATTTGAACAGCCTGTCCACTGACCGCGAAGTGGAAGTCAAGTTCTACTACAACGACAGCAGCCGCGAGAGTGGCCTGATCAATGCCGCGCGCACCCAGAACACCTATCAGCCGCGCAATTACCAGGTGCTGGGGATCGAGCCGCGCTACACCCAGCGCATCAAAGCGGGCGCTTTTACCCACGACATCACGGCCGGCTACCGCTATTTGCAAGAGCGGGGCGACGACAACAGTTTCGTGACGACCATTGCCAGCAACAAGACGGGCCCGGTCAGCAGTTTTGACAACAGCACCGACGCCCACGCCGTCTACGTGGACGACCGCATCGCCTACCAGGCCTGGCGCATCACCCCGGGCGTGCGATTCGAGCACATCAGCTCGGAGCGCAGTGACCGCAGCACCGGCCAGCAGTTCGAGACCCGCAACAACAAGCCTTTGCCAACCGTCAGCGTGGCCTACCTGGCGACGCCGGCGCTGACCATTTTCAGCAACTACGGCACCTCCTTCGGACCCGTGCAAAACCTGCAATTGAATTCCCAGAGCGCCAGCAATCCGCTGGCGCCCGAACTGGCCAAGACGGTCGAGTTTGGCGCGCGCTACAAGGATGCGGCTTGGAGCTTTGAAGGAACCGCCTATCAGCTGCGCTTCGACAACCAGATCACCCAGGTGCCGGGCATCGTGCCGGCCACCTTCCGCAACATCGGCGCCACCCGCCACGAGGGCATCGAGACGGCGCTCGATTACCGCTTCGCCCGCGATGGCGCCCTGGCCGGCGTGTCCGTGTACGCCAATTACAATTACACCCGCGCCATCCAGCAATCGGGCGCAACCAGCGGCCTGGACGTGCCGTTTTATTCGCGCAACACGGGCACCATTGGCGCGCGCTATGCCAGCGGGCCCCTCACGCTCAATCTGTCGGGCACCGGCCAGAGCGCCCAGTACGCGGACGCCGCCAACACGGTCGCCGAGGCGCTCGACGCCAGCACGGGCCGCATCCCCGGCTTTCACGTGTGGAACGCGCAAGCCGGCTGGAAATTTGCCGGTCAGCCCCGCTACGACCTGCTTGCCGGCGTGAACAACCTCGCCGATGCGCGCTACTACACGCGCAATGTCGACGGCAATCCCGGCCGCATGGTGGGCTCACCGCGCACCGCTTACGTCCAGTTGCGCGTGGCGTTTCAATGACCATGGCCTTGCGGCACTGGTGGCTGCGCATTCACCGCTGGCTGGCCCTGTCGGTGGGCTGGCTGCTGGCCGTGGTTGCGCTGATGGGCGCCACCCTGGTGATCACGGGCCCGCTCGACCGGGCCGGCCATCCTGAACTATTTCAGGCGCGTTCAAACGGGCCGGCCGCGGCGATCGAACCCGTGCGCCAGCGCCTGCTGGCTGAATTCGGCCCGGCCGCCGCTCTCGGTTTCCGGCTGCCGCGGGAAGCGGCCGACACGCTGGCCGTGACGGTCAAGGCAAAGTGGACCGGCACCGTCTACATCGATCCCGCCAGCGGGGTGGAGCAGGGCCGGCGCGGCGAGACGGAAGGGTTTCGCAACCTGCTGTTCAAGCTGCACAGCTCGCTCGGGCTGGACGACACGGGTAAAGCCATCCTGGCCTCGATTGCGCTGGTGTACCTGTTCATGCTGGTAACGGGCGCCGTGCTATGGTGGCCGCGCCGCTGGCCGCCCGTGCTCAGCATTCAGTTGCACAAGGGATTGCTGCGCGGCCTGTTCGACCTGCACCGCACGGGCGGCGCCGTGATGGGCCTGCTGATTGCCGTGTCGGTCGCCAGCGGCGCCTACATGGCCTGGCGCCCGCTCGGTGACGTGGTGACGGCGCTGGCGGGCAGTGCGCCGGTGAAAGCGCCGAAGCTGCCGAAGTTGAGTCCGATTGCAGCCGCCGCGCCGGATGCGGATGCCTTGCTGGCCACGGCCCGCGCCGCCATTCCGGGCGCGCCCGTGTTCGTGCTTTCTCTGCCAGCCAAGGACGACCGCCCCGTGCGCGTGCGCTTCAAGCTGGCAGATG
>JBJMVV010000200.1:0-14390 GCA_045810505.1 Massilia sp. | reverse complement strand
CAGGATGCCCGCCTCCAGCGCGGCGCGGTTGCCGTTGTCCAGCTTGATGCCGTCGGCCGTCAGTTTGGCGCGGTGGGAGTCGTACTCGGCCAGGGCGGCGTCGGCTTTCGCCCGGCGCTGCTTCGAGAGCACGAACACGTCGAGGAACCAGATGACGCCCGTGATCACCATGGCCACGAACAAAATCAGCGCAAAATTTCCCAGGATCGGTTGCAGATTCATCGCTTCTTGTTCTTTCCTTATTTGTCTTCGACCTGCAGGATGGCGAGGAAGGCTTCTTGCGGGATCTCCACCGAGCCCACCTGCTTCATGCGCTTCTTGCCGGCCTTTTGTTTCTCGAGCAGCTTCTTCTTGCGGCTGACGTCGCCGCCGTAGCACTTGGCCAGCACGTTCTTGCGCAACGCCTTGACGTTTTCGCGCGAGATGATCGTCGCGCCGATCGCGGCCTGGATCGCCACGTCGAACATCTGGCGCGGGATCAGTTCGCGCATCTTCGCCGCGACCTGGCGGCCGCGGTAAGGCGCGTTGGCGCGGTGCACGATGATGGCCAGCGCGTCGACCTTCTCGCTGTTGATCAGCATGTCGACCTTGACCACGTCGGCCGCGCGGTTTTCCTTGAACTCGTAGTCCATCGAGGCATAGCCGCGCGACGTCGACTTCAGGCGGTCGAAGAAGTCCAGCACGATCTCGGCCATCGGGATTTCGTAGTGCAGCTTGACCTGGCGGCCGTGGTAGGCCATGTCCATCTGGACGCCGCGCTTGCCGTTACACAGGGTCATCACGGCGCCCACGTATTCCTGCGGCATGTAGAGGTTGACGTCGACGATCGGCTCGCGCACTTCGTTGATCTTGGACGGCTCCGGCATCTTCGACGGATTGTCGACGCGGACGATGGTGCCGTCGCGCATCTCGACCTCGTACACCACGGTCGGCGCCGTCGTGATCAGGTCCATGTCGAATTCGCGCTCCAGGCGCTCCTGCACGATTTCCATGTGCAGCAGGCCGAGGAAGCCGCAGCGGAAGCCGAAGCCCAGCGCCTGCGAGACTTCCGGCTCGTACATCAGGGCAGCGTCGTTCAGCTTCAGCTTTTCCAGCGAATCGCGCAGCGCGTCGTACTGGTTCGCTTCCACCGGGAACAGGCCCGCGAACACCTGCGGCTGGACTTCCTTGAAGCCCGGCAGCGGCGCCGGCGCCGGACGGTTGGCCAGGGTCACGGTATCGCCCACCTTGGCGGCCGTCAGCTCCTTGATGCCGGCGATGACGAAGCCCACCTGGCCGGCCGACAGTTCCGGCAGCGAGACCGAGCGCGGCGTGAAGACACCGATGTTCTCGACCAGGTTCACCGAGTCGGTCGCCATCAGCAGGATCTTGTCCTTCGGGCGCAAGGTGCCGTTGACCACGCGCACCAGCATGACGACGCCGACGTACGAGTCGTACCAGGAGTCGACGATCAGGGCCTGCAGCGGCGCATCCGGGTCGCCTTCCGGCGGCGGCACCCTGGCGATCAGCGTCTCCAGCACGTCTTCCACGCCCAGGCCGGTCTTGGCCGAGCACACGGTGGCGTCGGACGCGTCGATGCCGATCACGTCCTCGATTTCTTTCTTGGCGTTGTCCGGATCGGCGTGCGGCAGGTCGATCTTGTTCAGGATCGGCACCACTTCCACGCCCAGGTCGAGCGCGGTGTAGCAGTTGGCCACGGTCTGGGCTTCCACGCCCTGCGAGGCGTCGACCACCAGCAGCGCGCCTTCGCAGGCCGACAGCGAGCGCGACACTTCATAGCTGAAGTCGACGTGGCCCGGGGTGTCGATCAGGTTGAGGTTGTAGACCTCGCCGTCGCGCGCCTTGTACTGCAGGGCCGCCGTCTGCGCCTTGATGGTAATGCCGCGCTCGCGCTCGAGGTCCATCGAATCGAGCACCTGGGCTTCCATGTCGCGGTCGGACAGGCCGCCGCAGATCTGGATGATACGGTCGGCCAGGGTCGATTTACCGTGGTCGATGTGAGCGATGATGGAAAAATTACGTATGTTGTTCATTAACAAATTCAAAGACCAAGAGAGGTAAGCGACGAAGCCGGCAGCTGTTGTCGGAAGGACGGCGCAACGAAAAAAGCGCTGCGCGGGCTGTGCCATGGCATGGCCATCCCCGGGCGAGCGCTCAATGCAGGAAGCTGTTTGCCAGGACTGAAGCTTTTCCGACCCCGCATTTTACCGGATTTCGGGGTAGAAAGCCCGGTTAATCCCGTCCCGCCCGCCCCTGCGGCGGCAAAAACAGGCCAGCGGCCCCCATCCAGCGGGGATTATGCGAAACTTTGCATAAAAACAACAGTGGCCAGGCCGGAGATTCAGCAGCAGGGGGACAGGCCGGGCCGCGATCGGATCAAGCGCCAGTCCCCTTCCCTTCGCTTCAGGCTGCTGCTCCAGCGGGCTCACCGCCAGCGAGGTAGGCCTGCACAGCCGCCACATCGAGAAAATAATGGCATAGCTCTGGCGCGGCCAGGTCGGCGCCGAACAGCACCGGTACCAGCTCATCAAAGCGTTCCAGCAAGGCGGGATCGATGCCGGCCTCGTCGATGTCGATCACATCCACTTCGAACATCTTGCCCGGCGGCGCCAGCGCCTGCAGGGCCGCCAGCATGTCATCGCAGAGATGACACCAGGCGCGGCCGTAAAGGGTGAAGCGTGGCCCCTGCCCCGGCATCAGGAACGGGGCTTGACGACGACGTAGGCCGTGGTGGCGGCGCCTTGGGCGTTGTCACGGCGCACCAGCAGGGCCACTGGCTTTTTCGGATCAAGCTTGGCCACCATGTCGTTGAACTGCTTGGCGTCCTTCACGTCGACGTTATTCACCTGCAAGACCATATCGCCTGCCTTCAGGCCGGCCTGGGCGGCGGCGCCTTCGGCTGCATCAACCAGCACGCCGTCGCTCCTGGCGTCCTTGCGCTGCGCATCAGTCAGGTTCGACACGTGCAGGCCGAGCGCGTTGGCAACCGACTCGGGCTTCGGTTTTTTCGGCGTCGGCCGGGTCGCGGCCGTCTTGTCTTCGTCCAGCATGGCGATGGTGACCGGGATATCGACCTGCTGGCCTTTGCGCCAGACGGTGACGCTGGCCTTGCTGCCGATGGTGCTGGCGCCGACCTGGCGCGGCAGGTCGGCGCTCTTTTCAATCGGGTTGCCGTTGAACTTGATGATGATGTCGCCCACCTTGATGCCTGCCTTGTCGGCCGGCCCGCCGGACTCGACCAGCGAGACCTCGGCGCCGCGCGCACGGCCCAGGCCCAGGGACTCGGCGACGTCCTTGCTCACCTCACCGATCTGCACGCCGAGGCGTCCGCGCGAGACCTTGCCGGTCTTGCGCAACTGGTCCGACACGCGGATGGCTTCGTCGATTGGCACGGCAAAGGAGATGCCGTTATAGCCGCCCGACAAGGTGGCGATCTGGGAATTGATGCCGACCACTTCGCCGCGCATATTGATCAGCGGGCCGCCCGAGTTGCCGGGATTGACGGCGACGTCGGACTGGATCAGGGGCAGATAATCGCCCGTATCGCGCGCCTTGGCGGAAATGATGCCGGCAGTGACGGAGTTTTCCAGGTTGAAGGGCGAACCGATCGCGATCACCCACTCGCCCACGCGGATCTTGTTGGAGTCACCGATGCGCAGGAAAGGCAGGCTGGCCGCCTCCACTTTTAAAACCGCGACGTCGGTGCGCTTGTCGGCGCCGAGCACCTTTGCCTTCAGTTCGCGCCGGTCGGTCAGGGTGACGATGACGTCGTCGGCCCCTTCCACCACGTGGGCATTGGTGAGGATCAGGCCGTCGCCGGAAATGATGAAGCCGGAGCCGACGCCGCGCTGGATTTCCTCTTCCTGCTGGGGTGCGCGGCGACGCGGCGAACGTCCGCCCGGACCACCCTGGCCGCCCTGCCCGCCCATGCCGGGACCGCCCTGGCCGAAGAAGCGGCGCAAGAATTCCTGCATTTCTTCTTCGCCCGGTCCGCCCTGGTTCGGCTTGATTTTTTCCGTGGTGCGGATGTTGACGACGGCCGGCCCGACCTTGTCGATCAGGTCCGTAAAATCGGGCAGACCGGTGACGACGGGCGTAGCGACCGGCGCCGCGGCCTGGGCCGCCGTGGCGGGCAGCATGGCCCCGCCGGCAACAGCGGCGCAGATCAGGGTGGAGAGGAGCAGACGGCGGGGCAGAGGAAAAGTAGTCATAAATTCCATCAAATCAAGTCGACAATTGTTCCAATGGTAAGGCAAATTTGCTTCCTTGTCGCGCCACCCGGCGGGCGGCTTCAGCGCCGCTTAAGCACGGCCGGCAAGACCGTCTCAGTGACCATCCTATGGCCATACTCTGGCCATGCTTCAGGCTGCCGCACGCACGGGGTGGACAACTTTCCCGGCTGTGCTTGCAGCGAAATTTTCCTGCACGTCGGCCCCATCCTGTCGCGCGGTGCGGGACGGTTGTCGAGGCCGTGCCTTACCGTGGCGCCTTTTTCAGGCCAGCGAGGCCCGGGTCCCTGTATGCGCTGGCCCCGGGCGTCATTGGACCGGGTCAAACATGGGTCGGGCCACGGCGGAGGCGGCCGGGGCGGCGCTGGCGCTGTGGGCGTTCCCGTCGCCAGCGGCGGCGACGACATGCCAGCCCATGCGCTGCAGTTCAATGTGCGGATGGCTGGCCAGCGCTTCCCGGTGGGACTGGAAGCGGAAACCGTGGCGCCGGTAGAAGTCCACCGCGCGGGCGTTGCCGGGCGCGACTTCGAGAATCAAGTCGCGCGCGCCATCGGCTGCTGCGCGGGCCTTGACGGCATCGACGAGCAAATCGGCCGCTCCCATGCCGCGCGCGGCGGGCGCCACCCACATGGCGATCAGGCTGGCGCGGCCGTCATCGTGGCGCACGCTGGCGGCCATGCCGATCGCGCGCTCATCTTGAAAGGCGAGAAAAAAACGGCCCGGCCCGGTACCGGCGGCGCGCGCCATCCACTGGCTGTCCGGATTGGCGAGCGCCTCGGCGTGACTGACCCCGAATGCGGTCGGTGCATCGGCCAGCGCCGCCAGCCGGACGGCTTTCAGCACGGGCCAGTCTGCCTGCACGGTGGGGCGGACGCTCACGCGCGCAGCTTTGATCGCGTGATCGGGAATGTGCGCGGGAATGTGCGCGGGAGTGGGCTCGGGAGTGGGCGCGGGCATGACCTTGTGGCTGCTCATGGCGTCGTCACCACTTTCACCGTCCCGCCTGGCTGCGGGCTGGACGCTGTAGCCGCCGCGGCAGCAGTGGCCGCGGTGGCCGCTGTGGCCGCCCCGGTGGACCGGCGCAGCGGCGGCGCTTCGGCGGCGAGCTTTTCGTTCAGGCGCTCGTTGAAGCCGGCCGACAGTTCCGGCGCGGCCTGGGCGCGCAAGACGTCGCCGATGCGGTGGTAAGTGATCCAGGCAAGTTCCCCGTCGGGCGTGCGCAAGGCCGCGGCGGCCAGCTCGAGATCGCTGCTCGCCAGTTCGCCGTCGCCAAGGGCGGAGATGTGTTCGCGAATTTTTTTGTGTGCGTCCATCAGATTTCCATCACGTCCAGGATCAATCAAACTCTACCGTTATCAACATTGTAATCCTACTGCCCCTACCGTCGCTTGTCGCCATTGATCTCAAGATACGGTTTGAGTTTTTCGGCAATCACTTCACGCGCCCGGAAGATCCTGCTGCGCACCGTGCCAATCGGACAGGCCATCACTTCCGAAATTTCCTCATAGCTCAAGCCTTCGATCTCCCGCAGCACAATCGCGGTGCGCAATTCCAGTGGCAGAGCTTCCATTGCTGCATTGACCGTGAACGCAATCTGCTTGCTGGCCAGTACCGACTCGGGCGTGTTGATGTCGCGAAGATTGTCCGCGTCGTCAAAGCCTTCCGCCTTCTCCGCATCCGCTTCAGTGGACGTCGGAGCACGCCGGCCCTGGGTGACCAGAAAGTTTTTTGCCGTGTTGATGCCTATTCTGTACAGCCATGTATAAAAAGCCGAATCACCGCGAAAATGCCGCAGCGCCCGGTACGCCTTGATAAACGTTTCCTGCACAACATCCTCAGCCTCCGCCGGATCATGCACGAGCCGGGAAACCAGGCGCAGCAATCTGCGCTGGTACTTGGCCACCAGCAGGTTGAAGGCCTGTTGATCGCCAGCCTGGACGCGCTCCACCAGCAATTGATCACACTCGCGTTCTGTCGTCACTGGACCGATCCCGTTGGTTGTGGCGGCGTTGTCTTCTTATGTATAAGAGTTCCCGCGCTGCAATAAGTTCAATGTATTTTTTGCCGCGTTTCTGCCGCTCCCCCTGAACGCCCCGCCACCGCCCGCAACGCCATGCCCAGCCGGCGAAATTCGCCCGGCGGCACGCTGTCCGGCATCAGCACCAGTGGTGGCGCGCCTGACAGGCGCAGCACCAGCAAATTCGGCCACAGAGTTGAGCCTGCCAGCAGGCGCACCGGAAAACGCCGCGGCGGGCCCACACCCTGTTGTACCGTCAGCGCCAGCGTGCCGACTTCGAGTACGTCAAGCCGCCGGTGGGTAATGGCTTTGTTGCCCGACACCAGTACCGCGACGCCGGCCGTCAGGCATAGCGCGCAGCATGCTTTCGGCCACAGCAAGGGCCCCAGCCAGCCAGCCGCGCAGCCGACGCCCATGCCGATCAGCATCGCGGCGAACCCCAATACGAACACCCGCAACAGGCGTGACGGAACAATCGGCACCGATACCGCAATTGACATGAAAGCTCCGGAAAAAAGTGCTGCAGTTCAGCCCAGGAAAGACCCGCGCCCAAGCGCGATCGTCACTTGGTTAGACAAGTCGGCGCCGCGCCGGTTCAGCGGCGGCGCCGTAAAAGAGGGGAAGATTTTTGCGGCTGGATTGATCGATATCGCGCTGCCGCGCCAGCGCCATGCCAGCGGCAGCACCAATGCAAAACGCCCGGCCGGGGTGAACCGGTCGGGCGTTGCGGGTACTGCAATGTGCTATTTGCTATGGACGACTCAAGGCGCCTTGCCGAACACCAGGGTGCCGTTGGTGCCGCCGAAGCCGAAGGAGTTCTTGACGGCATAGTCGATCTTCATGTCGCGCGCCGTGTTGGCGCAGAAGTCGAGGTCGCACTCGGGGTCCTGGTTGAAGATATTGATCGTCGGCGGCGACACTTGATTGTGCATCGCCATGACGGTAAATACCGCTTCCAGGCCGCCCGCGCCGCCCAGCAGGTGGCCGGTCATCGACTTGGTCGAATTGACCACCAGCTTTTTGGCGTGCGCACCAAAGGTCTTCTTGATGCCCTGCACTTCAGCCAGATCGCCCAGCGGCGTCGAGGTGCCGTGGGCATTGACGTAGTCGACCTGGTCAAGATTGATGCCGGCATCGTTCAGGGCCGACACCATGCAGCGGCTGGCGCCCGAACCATCTTCGACCGGCGAAGTCATATGATAGGCGTCGGCGCTCATGCCGAAGCCGATCAGCTCGGCGTAGATGCGCGCGCCGCGTGCGACTGCGTGCTCGTATTCTTCCAGCACCATCACGCCGGCGCCTTCGCCCAGCACGAAGCCGTCGCGGTCGCGGTCCCAGGGACGCGAGGCCGTGGCCGGATCGTCATTGCGCGACGACAGCGCCTTGGCCGAGGCAAACCCGCCCAGGCCCAGCGGCGAGACGGTCGACTCGGCGCCGCCGGCGATCATCACGTCCGCATCGCCATAGCTGATCAGGCGGCCAGCGGCGCCGATGCAGTGTAGGCCGGTGGTGCAGGCGGTAACGATGGCCAGGTTGGGGCCACGCAGATTGAACTTGATCGACAGGTCGCCCGAGATCATGTTGATGATCGAGGCCGGCACGAAGAACGGCGAAATGCGGCGTGGGCCGCGCTTGTCGTAATCCTGCTTCTGCTCTTCGATCATGGGCAGGCCACCGATGCCGGAACCGACGATGACGCCGATGCGGTCGCGGTTTTCGTCCGTCACTTCGATGGCGGAATCCTGCAAGGCCTGGATTCCCGCCGCCATGCCGTAATGGATAAAGGTATCCATGTGGCGTGCTTCTTTGGCGGAAATGTAGTCCTCGATGTTAAACCCTTTGACTTCGCCCGCGAAACGGGTCGAAAACGGCTCGGCATCAAAACGGGTGATGTTGGCGATGCCGGACTTGCCGGCCAGTGCCGCGCTCCAGCTGTCGGCAAGATTGTTGCCGATAGGGGAGACGCAACCCAGGCCGGTGATGACGACACGACGATTTCGTGAACGGCTCAAGCGATTCTCCTGGTACTTTCGACTTCTTAGGCGGCCTTGACGTGCGCGGTGGCGTAGTCGATGGCTTGTTTCACGGTGGTGATTTTTTCAGCCTGTTCGTCAGGGATTTCCATTTCGAATTCGTCTTCGAGGGCCATTACCAGTTCGACCGTGTCGAGCGAATCGGCGCCCAGGTCGTCGACGAACGACGAATCGATTTTGATGTCGGCTTCAGCAACACCCAGTTGCTCAGCGACGATTTTTTTAACGCGTTGTTCGATATCCGACATGTTATAGGCTCCAAATGGTTGTTACGGAAAGTGCGCGCATTTTATCAGGTTTGCGCGTCGATAAATGATTTTCGGCGTATGGCACGAACTCTGCCGAAACCACTGCTAAAAGATGAGAATTTCCTTCATCGGGTGTGGCCCCCTCGCCAATTCTGCCCCAGATCAGGCAAATCTGCATCAATTCATGTACATGCCGCCATTCACATGCATGGTCGAACCGGTAATGTAAGCCGCCTGCGGGCCGGCCAGGAAGCTCACGGCGTGGGCGATGTCCTCGGGGGCGCCGAGGCGGCCCAGCGGAATCTGGACCAGCAGCGCGGCGTGCTGGTCTTCACCGAGCGCCTTCGTCATGTCGGTGTCGATGAAACCGGGTGCGATGCAGTTGACGGTGATGTTGCGGCTGCCGATCTCGCGCGCCAGGGCGCGGGTCATGCCTTCCACGCCGGCCTTGGCGGCAGCGTAGTTCATCTGGCCGGGATTGCCGGTCGAGGCGACCACGGAGGTAATGTTGATGATGCGGCCATGCTTGGCCTTCATCATGCCGCGCAGCACGGCGCGCGACAGGCGGCCCACGGCGGTCAGATTGGTGGCGATGACGTCTTCCCACTCTTCGTCCTTCATGCGCATGGCCAATTGATCCTTGGTGATGCCGGCATTGTTGACGAGGATGGACAGGCTACCGAAGCTGGCGCTGGTGTCGGCCACGACGGCGGCGCAGGCGGCGGCGTCGGTGACATTCAAGACCACGCCCTTGCCGCCGAATGGCGCCAGATACGCGGAGATGGCGGCGGCGCCACTTTCACTGGTGGCGGTGCCGACCACGATGGCGCCCTGCCGGGCCAGTTCGATCGCGACGGCCTTGCCGATACCGCGCGAGGCGCCGGTGACCAGCGCTACTTGCTTCTCCAAATTCATATGCTTCCTTTCAGCTTGCTGTGGTTCGTTGCTGCTCGATCTTATTACTGGTACTTAATTGCACGTACTTGCCTGCAGTGCTTACTGCTTGCCGACGATGTCCAGCACCCGCTCCAGCGCCGCCTGATCCACCAAGGCTTCGCCCGCCAGGCGCGCATCGATGCGCTTGGCCATGCCGATCAGCACCTTGCTCGGTGCGCTTTCAATCACCAGTTCAATGCCCTGGTTGGCCATGAACTGCATCGACTCGACCCAGCGGACGGGACGGGCCGCCTGGCGCACCAGGGCTTCCTTGATGGCGGCCGGATCGCGCAGCACGGCCACGTCGACGTTGTTGACGAGGTCGATGGCGGGCGCCGCAAATTCGATGCCCGACATATAGGCCTTGAGGCGGTCCGAGGCAGGCTGCAGCAGCGAGGAATGGAACGGCGCCGATACGGCCAGTTTCATGGCGCGCTTGGCGCCCTTTTCCTTGGCCAGTTCGCAGGCGCGCTCGACTGCAGCGCTGTGGCCGGCGATGACGATCTGGGTCGGCTCGTTGAAATTGACGGGTTCGACCACGGCGCCGGTGCGCTCGCTGGCCGCCTGCTTGCAGACGGCAGCGACGTCGTCCGCGCCCAGGCCCAGGATCACGGCCATGCCGCCCTGCCCCACCGGCACCGCATCCTGCATGGCGCCAGCGCGGAAACGCACCAGCGGCACGGCGTCCTTGAACGGGATCACACCAGCGGCGACCAGCGCGGAATATTCGCCCAGGCTGTGGCCGGCAACCATGTTCGGCACGGGGCCGCCCGCGGCGATCCAGGCGCGGTAGACAGCGACAGCGGCCGTGAGCATCACGGGCTGGGTATTGGTGGTGAGGTCGAGGTCTTCCTTGGGGCCTTCGGCGATCATGCGGGCCAGATCGAAGCCGAGCGCGTCGGACGCCTCGGCGACGGTCTGGTCGACCACGGCATTGCCGGCAAAGCCATTTAACATGCCGACGGCTTGCGAGCCCTGGCCAGGAAACAGGAATGCGAATTTTGTCATTGTTGTCGTCTCAAAGCGCTGTGCGCCAAATGATGGATGATGTGAAAAAACGCAGGGCGTCAGGAATTACATGCGCACCAGCACGGCGCCCCAGGTAAAGCCGCCGCCCACGCCTTCCATCAGGACATTATGACCGGGCTTGATGCGCCCGTCGCGCACGGCGGCGTCGAGCGCGAGGGGGATCGAGGCGGCCGAGGTGTTGCCGTGCTGATCGACGGTGACGACCATTTTTTCTTCAGGCAGCTTCAGCTTGCGCGCGGTCGACTTCATGATGCGGATATTGGCCTGGTGCGGCACCAGCCAGTCCAGTTCTTCCGGCTGCATGTTGGCGTGCTCAAGCGCCTCGACGGCCACTTTTTCCAGCACCGACACGGCCACCTTGTAGACGGCGGGGCCATCCATGTACAGGTAGCCGCTGCCAGCGATGGCGCCATTGCTGACGTTGCCCGGCACGGAGAGGATGTCGGCCAGGCTGCCGTCGGCGTGCAACTTGGTCGCCAGCACGCCAGGTTCCGTGGAAGCGGTCATGACGACGGCGCCGGCGCCATCGCCAAACAGCACGCAGGTGGTGCGGTCTTCAAAATTGAGAATGCGCGAAAACACTTCCGCGCCGATCACCAGCACGTTCTTGTGGGCGCCCGACTTGATAAAGGCGTCCGCCACCGACATGGCGTAGACGAAGCCGCTGCAGACGGCCTGCACGTCGAAGGCGGCGCTGCCGTTGACCATGCCGAGTTTGCGCTGCACGATGCAGGCGGTGCTGGGGAAACTGCCGTAGAAGTCGGGGGTAGAGCCGGCCACGATCACGAGATCGATGTCGCCTGGCTGCTTGTCGGCCATCTCGAGGGCGCGGCGGGCGGCGTGCACGGCGAGGTCGGAGGACAGTTCATCGGGTGCAGCGTAATGGCGCGCAGAAATACCGCTGCGCGAAACGATCCATTCGTCGGACGTTTCAATGCCTTTTGCGGCCAGTTGCTCGGTCAGGTCCTGGTTCGTCACCCTTTGTTTTGGCAGGTAGCTGCCGGTGCCGATAATCTTGCTGTACAAAGTCATTTGCTGGCCATCCAAAATTTTAGTGAGGGGTATCCGGCACGGCGAGTTGAGCGGCCGTCGACGGAGCGGGCGCTGTTGCTGGCGCCGTTCCATTTGGCATCAACTCTGCGATCATGCTCGACAATTGTTCCTGCACATTGTAAGCCGCGGCATCATACGCCCGCTTGATCGCCCACTCGAAAGAGTATGCATCGGCGCTGCCATGGCTCTTGAACACGAGGCCGCGCAAACCGAGCAGGCTGGCGCCGTTGTACCGCGAAGGATTGAAGCGGTCGCTGATACGGTTCAATGCGCCTTTGGCAATCAGGGCGCCCAGCATGGTGATGGGATTGCGCTTGAATTCGGTGGTCAGCACGTCCTTCATGAAGCGGCCCAGGCCTTCGGCCGCTTTCAGGGTGACATTGCCGACGAAGCCGTCGCAGACGACGACGTTGGTCGTGCCCTTGAAAATATCGTTGCCTTCCACGTTGCCGTAGAAGTTGAGCAGGCCACGCGCGTGGTCGGCCTTGAGCAGTTCGGCGGTGGCTTTCACCACTTCATTGCCCTTGATATCTTCGGTGCCCACATTGAGCAGGCCAATGGTGGGCTTGGCGACTTTTTCCATCGCGGAAAACAGGACCGAGCCCATCACGGCGAACTGGTGCAGGTGCTCCGGCTCGCAATCGACGTTGGCGCCCAGGTCCAGCATATAAGTAGGACCGTTTTTCTGGTTCGGCAAAATCGAGCAGATGGCGGGACGATCGACCCCGGCCATGGTCTTGAGGACGTAGCGGGAAATCGCCATCAGGGCGCCCGTATTGCCGGCCGAAACGGCCGCTTGCGCCCTGCCGTCCTTGACCGCCTCGATGGCCACCCGCATCGACGAATCCTTCTTGCGGCGCAGCGCCACTTCGATGGGATCGTCCATCGCCACCACTTCGGTGGCGGCGACAATGGTGATGCGCGCTTCAGTGTCGCCCTTTGCGCGCTTGAGTTCGGCGCGCAGATCGGCTTCGACGCCGACCAGGATCAGGGCGGCGTCAGGATGTTGCTTGAGAAACGAAAGAGCTGCGGGAATCGTCACGGCGCAACCGTGATCGCCGCCCATGCAGTCGATAGCTAATGTTATTGTCATTTGTAATGAGCTTACCGCAGCGAAAAGACCAGGCGGCCAGGCGGCAGGATGCGATCTGCGGGCGAGCGCCAGCCAGAGTCAGCGAAAATCAAAATGACGGGCCGCCTTGAACGCGGCCGGCGACAAATAAAAAGCGGCGCCACGCACAGAACATACGTTGCACCGCTTTGTTTGCCTCAAACAAGGACGTCGATTACTCGTCGTTCTTGGTCTTGAGGACTTTACGGCCGCGGTAGAAGCCGTTCGGGCTGATGTGGTGACGCAGGTGCGTTTCACCGGTGGTTGGCTCGATGCCCAGTTGTGGCGCGACCAGGAAGTCGTGCGAACGGTGCATACCGCGCTTCGAAGGGGATTTCTTATTCTGCTGAACTGCCATGACACACTCCTAAACCATAAGTTCTAAAATTCTAACACATTCGATCAGCAAATACTTGCGAATCGAGTATCCCAGCGGCAAAGAAATTTCTTCACCGACATGTTTAACGCTTGTACTTCTCCTGCTACTGCCATACTCGATTACTACACGCGTTTGCCACGTTCTGATGCTGCCGGCGCTTGCTTGCCGCCGGCTGCCACGCTGTCTTGCTGCGGGGCCTGCTAATTGGGTGAATCTGTTTTGATATCCTTGAGCCCGGCAAATGGCGAGGGCTTGTCGGCATTGATCGATTCCAGCAAGCTGGTGTCGGGACAGACCTCATGCTTGGGCACCTGCGGCAGGGCCAGCAGGGCTTCGTCCTCGATCAGATCGCGGATATCACACTGACGGTTGCCGACAATGACGTCGATGCTCTCGTCGTCGAGAATTTCTTCGATCTGGTCGGCGTCTTCGTCGTCCTTGCCCATCACCAGCATGGTCGAGGAATCGATCTCGTATTCAAACGGGGCCAGGCAACGCTGACACACCAGGTGAACCGGACCCTTCACTGCGACCGTCAGGGCAGGATAACCGTGGCTCGTGACGGAACCATCGACCGTCCAGCTGATCTCACCGCTATCGTCTGCGCAATCCTTGCTCAACCGGGTCATTTGGGCGACCGGCGTGACGCCGTCGCGGTGGCCATTGCTTCGACCAAATTCAAAGGCGTCGATGACAAAAGCGCTCATATGAGAAAATTTCCCCGGAAAACCAGCGATGATAGCAGGGTTTTCCCCGCGTCGTCAAAGACTTGCCAGCATTATTTGCGGCGGGCGGGCTGCGCTGTTGCGCCGTCTCAGCCGTCCGCGCTAAGCTGGGCCTTTGGCGGCCCGGACGCTGAACAGCCTGGCAAACCCCGCATCCTTCCCTGACAAGCCCACCATGATACCAAGTTCCACGCCCGCCCGCATCCCCCCGCGCCTGATTCTCGCTTCCAGTTCGCCCTACCGGCGCGAACTGCTGGGACGCCTGCAACTGCCCTTCGAGGCCATCGCCCCCGACATCGACGAGACCGCCCTGCCCGGCGAGACCCCGGACGCAACCGCCCTGCGCCTGGCGCACGCCAAGGCCGCCGCCGTAGCGGCACAGGCGCCATCCAGCCTGGTAATTGGCTCGGACCAGGTCGCAACGCTCGACGGCCTGCAAATCGGCAAACCGGGCGACCACGCAAATGCCCTCGCCCAGTTGCAACTGATGCGGAGTCGCCAGGTGATTTTTCATACCGCCCTGTGCCTGTTCGACAACCGTGAAGGCAGCTTGGTTCCGGTCCAGCTGCAAAATATCCAGACCCTGGTCAGCTTTCGCGACCTGCCGGACGCTGAACTGGACGCCTACCT
>JBJMVV010000199.1:0-17765 GCA_045810505.1 Massilia sp. | reverse complement strand
GTTTCCTCGGGCGCGGCGGCGTCGTCCGAGTCGCCGTTGACGCCCTTGAGAAGGGCATCAACTTCTTCCTGTGAGAGGAAATTGTCGGCCATGAAATGTGCGTCCTTGACTACGTCTCGTGCTACTGGATGATAAAAGCGGTGAACAGGACATCGTCCACCTTCTGCGGCTCGCCCTTGGCAACGAAGGGCGCGCGCACCGAGGTGACGATCTCCTTGGCCAGCGCGGTCTTGCCTTCGACGGTGGAAATCTCCGACGCCTTCTTGCCCGACAAAATCAAGAGGACGCGGTTGCGCACCAGCGGCATGTTTGCCTTGATCATTTCGGCTTCCTTGGCGCCCTGCACCTGCAAGGTCATCGCCACCTGCAGGTATTGCGGCTCGCCTTCTGGCTGCAGATTGACGGTAAAGGACTCCACCTGCAGGTATTCCGGCGGCTCGACTTTCTCGGCCTTGTGCTCGGCAGGGGCGTGCTCGCCCTTCGGCTTCATCATCATCCAGCCGCCACCGGCGCCGCCGATCAGCAGCACGGCGGCAGCGCCCATGATGATCATTTTTTTCTTCGACCCTGCCGGGGCGCCTGCCGCATCTGCTTTTGCTTCAGCTTTCATGTATGGAATTCACTTTTAATTGTAGCAATGGCGCCCAGGATAGTTCACGCCGGTATTATGTCATTATCGGGAAAAAATAAGGGCTCTCATCCCATGAAAAGAGCCCCTTACAACACCCATCTCGCTGCCCGTCCCCATTCAGGCTGATCAGCCTGCCAACTCCCTTGTTGAATCGATAGCGATTCAAGCTGTTCAGGCTCAGGCAAAGGTGTCGACCGCGCCGGCGCCGCCGAGGATCCGGCCGCGCCGCAGCGGGGTTTCGACGCTGGCGCTCTCGCCATTGTTCTTGCCGAAGCCATTGCCGCGGCCGCCCTGGCCACGCTCGTCGCCGCCCTGCGCCTGCCGCTGGGCCGCGCCATCGTTGACATTGGCCTGGCCGAGGGTGATGCCGCTCTCGCTCATCATGTCGCGCAGTTTCGGCATGGCCGCTTCCAGCGCCTGGCGTACTTCCGGCGCGGCGGCCGAGAAGGTCACCTGGGCCTGGTCGTTGCTCACGCTGAGCACGACCTGCATCGGGCCAAGGTCGGGAGGATTGAGGGTCAAAGTCGCGCTCTGGTCCTGGCCGGCGGCCATGAAAACGATTTTCTGGCCCAGCTGATTGTCCCAGTCGGGCGTGCCGACGCGGGCCGCGAGCTGGTTGCCAGGCGCAGCGATGGCCTGCGTGATTGCCAGCGAGGCTTGCTGGACGGGCGCCGCCAGTGTCGCCGCGGTCGCTGCCGGGGCAGGCTCGCGCGCGCTCAGCAGGGCGACCCGCTCGGCGGCCTTGTCGAGCATCGCTGGCTGGGCCTCGGTGCGCTCCTGAAGGGCGGCGGCGAAGCTGGCGGTCTTGCTGTCCGCGGCCGGGGCGGCCGGCAGCGCATCGCTCGCTTCAGCGGTCGCGGTAGCCCCGGCCTTGTCGGTGCCAGTCGTGGCGGCCTCGGGCGCAATGGTCTTCGCGCCGGCTTTTGCGGCGTGGTCGAATTTCTGGCCGAAGCCGGCAGCGGGGTCGCCCCTGTTGCCCAGCAGACGCTCGGTGGCCGAGCCCAGCGCGGCCTGCGCGGTTTCTGTCACAGCCGGCGTTGGCGCGGCGGCCTGTTGGTTGAAACTGGCGACGATGGCGATCAGGCTGGCCATGGGGCTGGCGTCGGCCGGCGCCGCTGCTGCCGCTGCTGCGGTGCTGGCGTCAACGGTGCTGCTGTCGCCGTCGGCGCTGTCCTGGCCATCGGCTTTGGTGGGGCTGCTGGCGGTCGTGGATGGGGGCGCGTCCGTGCCGGCGGGCGCGTCGGCGCCGGCCTGGGTTTGGGTTTGAGTTTGAGACGGCGCGCCGGCATCGGCGCTTTCAGCCGGCGGCTTGATCTGGCTGCGGGTGGGCGCGGGCGCCGCGGAGCTTGGTGCGCTCTGCGGGCCGGCCTTGATCGGCGGGCGCGCCTGCTGCGTCTGTTCCTGCTGGCGCTGCTGCACCTGGCGCGCCAGGGTCTGGGCAAATGGCGCCCCGTCCGGGGATGGCGCCGCGGTCTGGCGCTGGGGCGCAGGCGTGCTGTTTGGCGCAAACTGGATCGGGAGTGTCGTGTTCTGCATGGTTGTGCCTGTTGTCGAAGCTGTGTGATTTCAACTACTTGTTGCTGTAATACGCCTGCCGCGCCGCATGTTCGTCCATCCGCTTCTGGTCCTGCTTGTTTTCCACGCGCAGCGTTTCGGCCGCCGCCCGCTCGCTCAGGGTGCGGTAGGACAGGCGCTTGCGCTCGCAGGCTTGCCACAGCTTCTTGGCCGTCTCGCTCTTGCGCTGGGCATGGCGCAGCACTTCGGCCTGGCCGCTAATCGCGTTGTCCAGCTTGCCCATGAAAGCGACAAAATTGTGATACGCCAGCGGGGTGATGCCATTCATTTGCGCCGCTTCCAGCTTTTGCGCATAGTCGTCGCGGTAGCCATGCAACATCGTCAACTTCTGCTGGGCGTCCTCCACGGCCGCCAGTTCGGCGCCCAGGGTCTTGGCTGCAGCGTCGGTATCGCGCTGGGCCAGTCCGATCAGGGTGTCAAGTGCGGAGAGATTGGCCATGATGAAAAATTATACGGACCCGCAGCGGGGGCCGATCAGCCGAACAGAGAGGTAAGTTGGCCCAAGCTCTGCAGCATGTCTTCCTTGTCGTGGATCTCCTGGCACAGGAAGGCCTCGATTTTCTCGTGCAGGGCAATGGCCTGGTCCAGCACCGGGTCGCTGCCCGAGACATAGGCGCCCACGCTGATCAGGTCGCGCGAACGCTCGTAGCGCGAATACAGCTGCTTGAGTTTGCGGGCCGCCTGCTGGTGGGCGGTCGAGGTGATGCCGTGCATGGCGCGGCTGATCGATTGTTCGATGTCGATGGCGGGGTAGTGGCCCGCTTCGGCCAGGTGGCGATTCAATACGATGTGACCATCCAGGATACCGCGCGCGGCGTCGGCGATCGGGTCCTGCTGGTCGTCGCCTTCCGACAGCACGGTATAAAAGGCGGTGATCGAGCCACCCCCTTCGAGGCCGTTACCCGCCCGTTCCACCAGCACTGGCAGCTTGGCAAATACCGATGGCGGATAGCCCTTGGTGGCGGGCGGCTCGCCAATGGCCAGCGCAATTTCGCGCTGGGCCATGGCGTAGCGGGTCAGCGAATCCATGATCAATAAGACGTTCTTGCCCTGATCGCGGAAGTGCTCCGCAATCGCAGTCGCATAGGCCGCGCCCTGCAAGCGCATCAAGGGCGGGCTGTCGGCGGGCGCCGCCACCACGGCCGAACGGGCGCGCCCCTCCGGCCCCAGGATCTGCTCGATGAACTCCTTGACCTCGCGGCCCCGCTCACCGATCAGGCCCACCACGATCACGTCCGCCGTGGTGTACCTGGCGATCATCCCCAACAACACCGACTTACCCACGCCGGTGCCGGCAAACAGGCCGAGGCGCTGGCCGCGGCCGACGGTGAGCATGGAGTTGATGGCCCGTACCCCGACGTCGAGCGTCTCCGAAATCGGCGCGCGGTCGAGCGGGTTGACGGGGCGCGCATTGATCGGCGCCATTTCGTCCGTGTCCAGCGGTCCCAGGCCGTCGAGCGGGCGGCCGGCGCCATCGACCACGCGGCCCAGCAGCTTCATGCCGACCGGCAGATGGCGGGCGCGGTCGCTGGGACGGCGGCGCGGGTGGGCCACGCTGCCGGGCCGGGGCACGGAAGGTTCAACGGGAAAAACGCGCGAGCCGGGGACCACGCCTTCGACGTCTGATTGCGGCATCAGGAACAGCTTGTCGCCATCGAAGCCGACTACTTCAGCGTCGATGCGCACCCCGTTGGCCATCGGGATGGTGCAGGCGCTGCCCACCGCCAGGCGCAGGCCCACGCACTCCATCACCAGGCCGGCCACGCGGGTGACGCGGCCCGATACCTGCATCGGTTCGACGAAATTGGCGAGGGCGTCGCAGTCGCGAAGATAGGATTTCCAGCGCGCGGTGTGTGAATCGAGCGTGGACGCGCCAGGCGAGGCGGGGTCGTGCGCCATCAGGCCAGCCAGTCGACGTCTTTGCCCAGCGCGCTGGCGAGCCGTTCCCAGCGCGCGCCGATGGTGGCGTCGATCTGGTTGGTGGCCGTGTCGATCTTGCAGCCGCCACGGGCAATGGCCGGGTCGCGCGCGACGCGCCAGCCGCCCTTGTCGAGTTCATCGCCCAGGTTGTCCTTCACCAGTTCGGCGTCGAGCGGATTCAAGATCAGCAGGGCCGGTTGCTGCACCACGGGCAGGTATTCGATCGCCTCGCGCACTACCGCAATGACGATCTCCGGCTTGATTTCAAGGGCGTTGCGCACCATGGTTTTGGCCAGGTGCAGGGCCAGTTCGAGTACGTCGCCGGCGATGTTTTCATCGGCCGCGGCGAGGGCGCCGGAAAATTCACCGGCGATCGACTGCAGGTGCTCGAGTTCGACGGCGGCTTCGGCGCGGCCCAGGGCCATGCCGTCGGCGTAACCGGCGGCGTGGCCTTCTTCAATGCCGGCCAGGCGCGCGTTCTCGCGGATCTGCGCCAGTTCTTCGTCGCTGGGGCCCGTGTAGACGGGAGCGGCGGGGACCGCGGCGGCGGCGCTGCGGGCGGCGACGGTGCTGGGGCGGTTGTCGCCGAAGGAGTTCATCTCCCAGCGCTGGTAGGCGGTCTGCTGTTCCTTGGGCGTGTCCAATTGTGGAAACGCGGGTTTGAGAAAATCAGACAAACGAATCCTCGCCTTTTCCGCCCAGGACGATCTGGCCTTCGTCGGCCAGGCGGCGCACGATCTGCAGGATCTGCTTCTGCTGCGCCTCGACCTCCGAGAGGCGCACCGGGCCTTTCGATTCGAGGTCTTCGCGCATCATCTCGCCGGCACGCTGGGACATGTTCTTGAAAATCTTCTCGCGCAGATCCTGCGAGGCGCCCTTCAAGGCGATGATCAGCATCTCGGACTGCACTTCGCGCAGCAGCAACTGGATGCCGCGGTCGTCGATGTCGATGACGTTATCGAAGACGAACATCTCGTCCATGATTTTCTGCGCCATGTCGTTGTCGTAGTTCTTGATGTTGTCCATCACCGAACCTTCCTGGTCGCCGCTCATGAAGTTGAGGATTTCGGCAGCGGCGCGCACACCGCCCAGGGACGACTTCTTGATGTTCTCATTGCCCGACAAAAGCTTGGTCAACACATCGTTCAGTTCGCGCAGCGCGGCCGGCTGCACGCCGTCCAGGGTGGCGATGCGCAGCACCACGTCGTTGCGCAGGCGGTCCGTGAAATGGCCAAGGATCTCGCAGGCCTGGTCGCGCTCGAGGTGGACCAGGATGGTGGCGATGATCTGCGGGTGCTCGTTGCGGATCAATTCGGACACCGACGAGGCGTCCATCCACTTCAGGCTCTCGATGCCCGAGGCGTCCTTGCCGCCCAAAATGCGCGACAGCAGCACCGAGGCCTTGTCGTCACCCAGCGCTTTGGTCAAGACCTGGCGGATGTATTCGTCCGAGTCCAGCCCCACGGTGGAGTTCAGGGCGGTCTGCTCGACGAACGATTCAAGTACCGTGACCACCTGCTCGTGCTGCACGCTCTTCATGGTGGCCATGGCCGCGCCCAGTTTGAGCACTTCGCGCGGGCCCAAAAATTTCATCACTTCCGCGGCCTCGGCTTCGCCGATGGCCAGCATCAAAATGGCCGCCTTCTGGATGCCGTTGTCATTCATTTGAACCTACCCATGCCTTGACGACGTTGGCCACCACGCGGGGATCTTCCGCCGCCAGCTTCTTCGCCATCGTTAAGTTTTCCCGGTAGCCGTTCTGCTGGACGACGGCTGCCGCTTCCTGTTCTTCACGTACGTGTTCTTCTTCGATTGCTTCAGCCGTGGGCGCAGGTTCCACCCGTGCCTCCACCGTCAGATTATCAAGCTTGCGCACCAGCGGGCGCAAGAGCGGCTTGAGAAAGCGGAACCACAGGAACAGCAGGATGATGGCAGCGAACAGGAATTTGCCGGCTTCCCTGGCCATGTCGATATTGGCGGGGTCCTTCCACCAGGCGATGGCGGCCACTGGTTCTTCCGGCTTGTCGACCCCATCGAAAGGCGCATTGGTCACGTTCATGCTGTCGCCGCGCTCTTTATTGAAACCCATCGCCTCGCGCACCAGGTCATTGATCTGCGCGACTTCGGCCGTCGTCAAAGGCTTGATGGTGACCTTGCCGGTCTTGGCGTCGACGATGCGGCGGTAGTTGACGACCACGCCCACCGACAGGCGCTTGATGCCGCCCATCGGCTTTTGTTCGTAGCGCACGGTCTTGTCAACTTCAAAATTGGTGGTGCTGTCCTTGCGGGCCGGACCTGCGCCTGCGGCCGGCGCTGGCGCTGCCGCCCCAGGGGCTGCGGTGATCGGCGCGGTGGCCACACCCGGCGGCTGGTTCGACAGGGCGCCCGGCACGCCGCTGGCGGGGGCATTGGCCGCGCCACCGGCTTCCGACGACTGCTGGCTGCGGATCGCCTGCGGGGCAGGGGGGGAATTCGGCTTGTACATTTCGGCGGCCGTATCGGTCTGCGCGAAATCGACGTCCGCCGTCGCTTCGGCGCGCACATTGCCCTTGCCGACCAGGGGCTCGATCAGGGACTGCACCTGGTTGACGATCCCTTGCTGGAGGGCGGTGACGTATTTGAGCTGGTTCGGGTCGAGGTTCTTGCCGCCCGCCGGCTTGGCCGAGGTGTCCGACAGCAGATTGCCGGCCTGGTCGACCACGGTCACGTTGGCCGGCGGCAGCTCCGGCACGCTTGATGCGACCAGGTGGACGATGGCGCTGACCTGGCCCGGATCGATGGTAC
Organism: Massilia sp.; assembly: GCA_045810505.1. Lineage (GTDB taxonomy): Bacteria > Pseudomonadota > Gammaproteobacteria > Burkholderiales > Burkholderiaceae_D > JAFCUW01. The sequence continues at coordinate 10,855 of JBJMVV010000199.1, read as the reverse complement.
GCCCGGTCTGGAGATTCAGGAGCACCGATGCGGTGGGCTTTTGCTGGTCGCGCACGAACACCTGCGGCTTGGGCAGGGCCAGGTGCACGCGCGCCGACGACACGGCGGCCAGCGACTGGATCGAGCGCGCCAGTTCGCCTTCGAGCGAGCGCTGGTAATTGACCTGTTCGAGGAACTGGGACACGCCCAGCTTCTGGTTTTCCATCAGCTCGAAGCCGACATTGCCGCCCTTGGGCAGGCCTTGCGCGGCCAGTTTCAGGCGCACGTCATGGACCTGGCTGGCCGGCACCAGGATGGCCGTGCCGCCCTCGGAAAATTTGTATTTGACAGCCATCTGGTCGAGCGAAGCGGTGATGGCGCCGCCATCCTTGTCGCTGAAGTTGGCAAACAGGACGCGGTAGTCGGGCTGCTGGCTCCACATCCAGACGGCCACCATGACCGCCATGACGACGGCGGCGCCGATGCCGAGCGCGATATTGCGACCGAACGAAGTCTGGAGGAACGGGGGCCGTTCCGCGGGTGCGACCAGATTTTCCGCTGCTGCTGCCATGTGAGGTTTCCGGTGAGTCGGCTAGGCTATCTAGCGCAGTAATGTCAATGAAGGCCCGGTTTTGGGCTTGATCGACATTATGGTTGCCTGTAAGCACAATCAAACCCCTGAATAGAGCGTGGTTTGGCGTTCTGCTCGGCAAGAATTGCTGCACTTGCACTGGTATTGTGTAAGCCTGACTCAGCATGCACGGTTAATTGTACTCGTGCAAGGTCAAGCAAAGGAGCAACTATGAGCGTAGGCGGCATCGGCGGCATTGACAGCAGCCGCATCCAGGCGATGATGGAACAGTTGAAAGCGGCGGCCACCAGGCCCGCGGCTTCCCCCATCGCGCCCACTGGCGTTGCTGAAACGGGCGGCGCCACCAAGGTCAGCTTTTCAGACGCCCTGAAAAACTCCCTCGAGTCCGTCAACGCCAGCCAGCTCAAGGCTGAAGAAATGGGCCAGGCCTTTGCTGCCGGGGATGACAAGGTGGCATTGTCGGATGTGATGATCTCGATGCAGAAAGCCAGCATCAATATGCAGGCGACCGTGCAGGTGCGTAATAAATTGGTATCTGCTTATCATGAGATCATGAATATGCAGATTTAACGGCTTCCAGCAGGTGTCTGGCGCTTGACGCCTGACACCGGGTTCTACGCCGCATGCAAAACAAAACCGGGGTCAGGCGCCAAGCGCCAGACCCCTTGCCGCGTTTAGCTCAGCCCGGCAATCCGGGCATTGCGCTCGCGCTCCAGGCGCGTGATATAGCGTTGCACGGCCGCGGCGCTGGCGCGCGACATGTCGAGGAACTGGCAGCCCAGGCGGCGGTTGGCCTTGTTGTTCAATAAGGTCATGTCGATCGAGTTGCGCACCTGCAAGGTGGTGGCGACCACGCCGATCTCGGGCAGGTCAATGCGGCAGTTTTCGTAGTTCTTGCCGATCGTGTTCCCCAGCGCGAACTTGTTGTCGAACACGCAGACGCCGCCACAGCTGATGTCGGACAGGGTCAATACGGCGCTGCCGCCGCCCAGTTCGTAGGGCACGGGAATGGTGACCTTGACGGGATTGCTGACTGGCGTACTCATGCGGTAAAACTCGCGGCGCTGCAGGCGGATCATGGTGGCCGGCAGGTCCAGCGCGAGCGCGGCGCCGCCTTCGAAGGTGGTTTCGCGCACCTTTTCGCTGGCAAACAGGATGCGGATCTTGTCGAGCGAGGTTTCAAAGGAAATCCGCCTGGCCTGGACAATGCGCTGGTTCTGCTCTGCATTGATGGAGCGGTCGAGAATCAGGGTGTTGGTGTCGGGATCGACGTGCAGCACGGAGGTGACGCAGACATCGCTCTCGCCATGCACCAGCATGCGGATCAGCTGGTTTTTTTCTCCGATGGCGCGCAGCAGGGAGACGACTTCGCGGCGCGATCCCACTTCGTAATCGTGCCAGTTTTCCAAACCAAAATCGTTCAAGGCGTCCATCGGATCCAGTAGGTAATCAATCAATCGGGGTGACGCTTGGCGACAGGGAAGCGGGCGGCAAAGGCAGCGGCTCGCCCCGAGCTTGCGCTGAATCAACATGATATAGCCAGGCCAGCAGTTCCGCAATCGCACGGTACAGTGCGGGCGGAATCTGACGGTCCAGATCCACATCCATCAACAGGGCCACCAGTTCTTTCGATTCGTGCACGAAGACGCCGGCGTCCTTGGCGCGATCGATGATCTGCTGGGCGACTGCACCCTTGCCCTTGGCGATGACCTTGGGCGCGCCGTCGCCTTCCTGGTAGGCCAGGGCGACGGCGTTCTGGCGGCGCAGGGTGGGCTCAGTCATCGGCTCGGTCATGGGCTCGGTCATTATTTGCCTCATCAGCGGCAATATTCAGCGACGACAGTGGCGAACCAGCCGCGGCCAGTGCATCCGACAGGCGCGGCGCATGCGCCTGCAGGGCCGCGCCCGTGTCCGGCGTGGGGGCGCGCACCTGCAGGTGCAGCTGCTCGCCCACCAGCACCAGTTGGGCGCTCACTTCGCCCAGGTGGGGAAAGCGAAAGCGCACGGCGCTGCGCCATGCCGTGGGCGCGGCCGGCGCGCCCGGGGTGTCGCGCTCGGGCGCATCCTTGCTGATTTCCCATTGCATGGGCTGGCCTGGCATCAGCTGGCCCTGCCAGGCGAGGCGCTGCTGCTCGTGGCTGCCCAGTTGCAGGTTGATGAACTGGGCGGTCTGGCCGTCGATGGGGGCGCCGGGGCGGGGCGCGGCGCCGTCGAGCATGCGCTGCATCTGCGGCTCGCGCGCCAGGTCGGCCAGCGGACGCTTGCCTTCGCTCCATTCGCGCAGGTGGGATTCGTAAAACAGGCCGCTGCTCTCGACCGCGTGCTTCAGTTCGGCCGCGACGGCAGGCGTGTCGGCCGCGCCAGGTAGCCGCGCCAGCAGCGGCGCGCTGCCCTGCACGGCGGTCGGCGGATTGGGCGTGGCCATGGCGGTGGCCAGCACGCTGGTGATGATTTTTGCGCCGGGACTCAAGATGGCCTGGCGGCTGTCCGCTTCCAGGGCCGGCAGCTTTTCGGCGGGCAGCATGCCGGCGTTGGCGCGCAGGGTGGTGCCAGCCAGCGCGCCCTTCGCGCCGGCCTGGGTCGCAGCCTGGCTTGCTGCGCCCGGCTGTGCATGTTCGGCCAGCGCTGCCTCGCCTGCGTCCGCCTCCGCCATCATCGGCGCGCCCGTGCCGCCAGCCAGGTCGGCGACCTGGAAGGTGGGGCGGGGAGAAAGACCGATCAGGGTGAGGGGAATGTCAGCGCCTACCTGCGCGCCGCTGGGCAATTGCATGCGGGCGGGAGTGCCGTTGACCCTGACAACGAAACTGCCGTCGGTCAGGCGCGCCAGCACCTGGCCGGGCAGGGAGGTGCCGACCAGGGTTTGCAGGGAGCGGGCGAACTGGGCCTGGCGGGGATCGCCGATCGCCTCGATGGAGAGGGCGGGCCGGACCGGTGCAACCGGCGCTATGCTGGCCTCAATCCGCGGCAGCATGGCGCAGCTTCATCTGAATTTAAACCGCGCCGTAGGTGTTGACCAGGCGGCTTTGCGAACGGGTGCTGCCGATCATGGCCGACAGGTGGGCCATCCAGGGCATGGTCAGGTCGCGGATCTTGCGGTCGTCGTCTAGCAACTGGCGGATGATCTGGATCTTGGCGATGCGCTGTTCGCCGCTCATCGGCAAATCTTCCGCATGGGCTTTCAGGTCGGCCACGTGCAGGGCGCAGCGGTGCTCCAGATCGGCAAGCTGATCCCAGTCGCTGGCGCCCGCGGCCTGCACCATCTGCGCCGTCAAATCCTGCATGGCCTGGTAGGTCGACATTACTTGTTGGGTCGTCATCATGGTGCTTGCCTCAAGCCTTGATCGTGCTGGTTGGACGGGGAATGGCGCCGGCGTAGGCGCCCACATTGGCCATGCCGCCATTGGCGCCTGCGCCGGCCTGGGCCACCTGGCCGACCGCGGCGACGGCGGGATCGATGCCATCCCATGCCTGCTTCAGTTCGGTCAGCAGGCGCTGGACTTCCTGCACCATGGCCGGATCGTTCTGCAGATTGGCCACCAGCAGGCGGTTGCTCATGTAGTCGTAGAGCGCGTCGAGGCTGATGGCAATGCCGCCGCCGGCGTCACGGTCGAGGCTGGCGCGCAGGCCTTCTTCAATGATGCGGATGCATTTGGAGATGGCCTGGCCCTTGGCGGCGATATTGCCGCCCGGTTTCATGTTGACCAGCGCGGTCGACAGGGCCACCAGGGCGCCGTCGAACAGCATGGCGATGAGCTTGTGGGGGCTGGCGGCCAGCACGCCGGTCTCGACTCCCACTTTGGCGTAGGCATTGGCCCCGCTGCGCTGCGATCCAAACATGTCTGTGTCCTTTATTGATTAGCTTTGTTTCGCCAGCGCGGCTAGCTGCTGGGTCAGATAGGTGCTGGTGGTGGTCATGCTGGCCATGGCCGAGTCGAGCGCGCTGAACTGGGCGCGGTAGCGTTTCTCGGTCGTCGCCAGGCGGTCGGTCAGGGTGGCGCGCTGCTTTTCCAGGTCCTTGATGGAACTGTTGAAGGCGTTGGTGTGCGAGGGCAGGGTGCCGACCGGGCTGAGGATGCGGCCCAGGGTCACGTCCATCTGGGCGCCGAAGCCGCGGTTGCCGTTGCTGGTTGCAAACAGCGCCGTGAAATTCTTTTTCGGGTCGGCCAGCGCCTTGGTCAGCTTGTCCGTGTCGACGGCGATGCTGCCGTCGCGCTGGGTGGTGATGCCAATGTCGGGCAGGGTCGCGCCGCCGGCGGGCGCACCGGCAATCGCGCCGCCCATCAGGGAGCGCAACTGGGTCTGCACGGTGCGCACGGTGCCGTCACCGTTGAGTACGGCGCCCTTGCCGGTGGTCACGTCGTAGGCGGTCAGGTCGACCATCGCCTTGGTGGCGTCGTTGTAGGCCTTGACGAAGGCGACGATATTGTTCTTGACCGTGTCCGTGTCCTTGGCCAGGGTCAGGGTCGTCGTCGCGCCGGGCGCGGTGGCCTTGGTCAGGGTCAGGGTGACGCCGTCGATGGCGTCCGTGATGGTATTGCTGGGCTTGGTGATGAGGACGTTGTCGACCTTGATCACGGCATCGGCTGCCGCCACCGACTGGGTCATGTTGCTGGACGCGCTGCCATCGTAATTCACGGCCGCCAAGGCGGGATCGGCGACGATGCGCATGGCATTTTTTGCACCCGTCGCGGTCGAGGCCAGCGACAGGTAGTTGCCCGTGCCGTCGTTGATGATGGTGGCCGTCACCCCCGAGTTGGAAGCGTTGATCGCATCCTTCATGCCAGCCAGGGTGTTGTGGGCGGCGTCGATGGTGATGGTCTTGGTGGTGTTCTTCGGGTCGGCCGTAAAGACGCCGCCGGCATCGTAGCTGCCGAAGTCGAGCGTGATGGAACCGGTGCCCACCACGTCGCTGGTCTGGGCGTAGCTGACGCTGGTCTTGAGTTTTTGCTGCTGGGCCAGGCTTTGCACTTCGATCGCGTAGTTGCCGGCAGCCGTGCCGCCGCTGGCCGTGGCCGAGAGAATGGCGGGATCGCTCACGCTGGACTTGACGGGCGCAATCAGGGCCGGGGTCGCCAAGGCGCGGGCGGCCGTCTGCAGGCTCGCCAGCGCACTCTTCATGGTGCCGAAGGCGGTCAGCTTGGCCGTGATGGCCGCTTCCTTGGTGTCAATCGCGTTGATCGGCGCGCGTTCGATCGCCATCAGCTGGCTGACGAGGCTTTCGACGGGCAGGCCGGAACCGAGACCGGATGAACTGATTGTTGCCATGTTTTAATTCTCCAACGAGCAGGCAGTGTACCGTGCCCCCACCACCGTCAAACGGCCTGAAAGAAGGGCAATTACGGGCTAATTCAAATCTGCGGCTTCAAGCTTCCTGCTTGATCAGCATGCCCTGGGCGCGGTCGAGCGCCTTGGCGATTTCCAGCGCTTCCACCGAGGGCATCTGGCGCAGCACTTCGCGCGTCTCCTGGTCGACCACCTTGACGACCAGGCGCTTGCTGTCGTCGTCGATGGAAAATTCCACGCCCTGGCCGGCGGCCTTGAGCGATTTGTTGATGTTGCTGACAGCTTCGTCGAGTGGATCGGGCGCGCCTGGCTGGCGCACGGCGGCGACCCTGTCGACGGCGGTGCCGGCGCTGCTTGCGACATTGCCCGCTGGCGCGGCGGCGCGCACGGCGGCGTTCGCCTCGCGCTCGGCCGGCAGGGGCGCCGGGGCCGGGGCGGACGAAGGGGAAACGGAACGGATGTCCATGAAAACTCCAATCAATGCTTGCCTCTGAAAGGCAAAAAAACCCTACCGGCGCGAGCCGGCAGGGTTGCTTGTTACAGCATGCCGGGCGTCGATTAACCGCGCAGCAGGGACAGCACGCCGTTTGGCAGCGAGTTGGCCTGGGCCAGCATGGCGGTACCTGCCTGCTGCAGAATCTGGCCGCGGGTCAGGCTGGCAGTTTCCGAAGCGAAGTCAGCGTCCTGGATCCGGCTGCGGGAAGCAGACAGGTTTTCCGAGGTAGCTTGCAGGTTCGACACAACAGCGCTGAAGCGGTTCTGGTACGCGCCCAGTGCAGCTTTCGACGAGTTGATCGACGACAGGGCGGCGTCGATGGTGCCGAGCGCTGCTTGTGCGCCGGAAGCGGTGCTGACATCGACGGTGCTGACCGAGTTGGTCGACTTAGAGTCGGCCGACTTCAGGCCTTCGAAAGCGTGCAGGCCGGCGCTGTCGTCTTTCTTGCCGCCGACAACGATGCCGTTGGCGTTCGAGCTCGACAGGGTGACCGAACCGCTGAACTTCGCGGCGGTGATGCCGGTCGAACCAGCTGCGGTGCCGGTGCCATCTTCCACATTGATGTCGCGGCCATCGGCTGCGGTCAGGGACACGGCGCCGGTGATGGCGTCGGCCGTTGCCGTCACACCGGTCTTGCCGCTGACCAGGTTGATGGCGGCAGCGGCGTTGGCGCCCTGGCCTTGTACGGTGCCGCCGTCGGCGATGGCGCCGATGTCAACGCCGTTGATCTTGAACGAACCAGCGGTTTGTGCGCCAGCCGTTGGGCCGGTGGTGGTCGTGGTGGTGCCGGCAACGCTGGCGGTCAGGCCGGTGTTGGTGGTCACGGCGGTGATGGCGGCGGCGTTGGCAGCAGGGTCAACCATCTTGACAACGATGTCCTTGCCGTTGAGCGACTGCAGGGAGATCTTGCCAGCCTTGTCGACAGTGGCGCTGACGCCGGTCTGTGCGGACACCTTGTTGATCGCTTCAGCCGTGTTGGCAGCCTGGGCGATCGGAGCCGTTGGGCCACCAGCCGTTGGCGGCGTCGTGGTCAAGTCGGCGACAACACCCTTTTCGATGGCGCCGATGGCCACACCGTTGATGCTGAAGGTGTTGGCGGCAACAGCGGCAGCAGCGGTAGGAGCGGCGGCGGTGGTGACGATAGCGTTGGCAACGGTGGCGTTGGCCTTGGCGGTCACGCCGGACTGGCCTGCGGAAGCGTTGATTGCCTGAGCGATGGCATAAGCCGAGCTCGAGGTCTGGCCAGCCTGGCCACCCGTGGTCGAAGCGCCGACCTGCACGCCGTTCAGGGTCAGATCGCCAGCGGTCAGGCCTGCGGTAACGTTACCCGAGGTCAGGCTCGATGCACCCGACAGGCCGGTGCCCAGGGCGGTGGTGGTCAGGTTGGCGATCTTGTCGATCTGGATGCGGTCGTTCGAGGTGGCATTGGCGCCGACCTGGAACGATTGGGCGGTGAAGGAACCGTCCAGCAGGTTCAGGCCGTTGAAGCTGGTCGACTTGGCGACGCGGTCGATTTCGTCCTTGAGCTGGCCGACTTCCGACTGGATCGATGCGCGGTCGGTGTCCGAGTTGGAACCGTTGGCCGACTGCACAGCCAGGTCACGCATACGTTGCAACAGATCCGTTGCCGAGTTCAGGCCGCCTTCAGCCGTCTGGGTCAGCGAGATGCCGTCGTTGGCGTTACGTGCTGCGACGTTGTTGCCGTTGATCTGCGAAGTCATGCGGCTAGCGATCGACATGCCTGCTGCGTCGTCTTTGGCGCTGTTGATACGCAGGCCGGTCGACAGACGCTGCAACGACGTGGCCAGGCCGGACTGGGAAGTGGCCAGGTTACGTTGTGCGTTGAGCGAGGAAATGTTGGTATTGATATACGATGCCATGGTAATTCTCCAAAACTGGTAATGCGGGGTGGGCGACGTGCCTCGTTTTACCTTGGTGTGCTTCGATTTTCTGAAGCAATCACACCGTGGTTGAATCAGGTAACGGAGACCGCAACTGATTCTTTAGAGCAAAACTCGACAATAAAAACATTGTTTTGCTCTTCAGCTTGCCCCTTGCGGCGCGCTTAAACGACAGCGCGCTGACGATCTTTAGGGCAAAAATAATTTTATTTTGCGGGGCTGGCGGGCTGAAGACTTGTCAAATAGCCAGCAAAAACCGGGTGCGCAGGGGCAGGGCGCGGCCGTGTAGGGGCGAAAAGCGATGGCGCAGGGGGATGTTACACAGGCGCGCCTGTTGGGCAGGCGGGGAGAAGGGGCAGAATTCGCCCCCTTATATTAGTGTGGCGCTTTTTAAGCTCAGGGACGGTGGCCGATGCTCAGGTCGAACGCAGCAACGCCCTCGACTTCGCCGTGCACCTGGTCGCCCGGCTGCAGCGCGCCGACGCCGGCCGGCGTACCCGTAAAGATCAGGTCGCCCGGCTGCAGGGCCATCAGGGTCGACAACTGGCTGATCAGATCAGCAACCGGCCAGATCAATTCATTCAGGTCGCCGTCCTGCACCCGCTTGCCGTTCACGTCGAGGCACACGCGCCCCGTTGCCGGATGGCCGATGGCGCTGGCGGGTACCAGCGGGCTGCACGGCGCCGAGGCATCGAAACCTTTGCCCATATCCCAGGGCCGGCGGGTATCCTTGGCCTGCTGCTGCAGGTCGCGGCGGGTCAGGTCGAGGCCGACGCCGTAGCCCCAGACCAGGGCCAGCGCATTGTCTGTATCGATATTGACGCCGCCACCGCCGAGCGCCACCACCAGTTCGATCTCGTGGTGCAAATCATTGGTCGCACTGGGATAGGCAATCACCCCCTCGGCAGGCACGACCGCATCGGCCGGCTTCATGAAAAAGAACGGCGGCTCGCGGTCAGGATCGCTGCCCATTTCACGCGCGTGGGCGGCGTAGTTGCGGCCAACGCAGATGACGCGGCGGATGGGGAAGCGGTCGGAGGTGCCGGTGATGGCGAGGGAGGGAGCAGGCGGGGGCGGAAATACGTAGTTGGTCATGATGGGGGTCGGGTGAAAACCGGGACAGGCATCAAGTGCCAGTCCCTACGGCAAGGGGACTGGCTGGGCCGCAATCGGACTTGGTGCCTGTCCCCGTTTTTGAACGGAGCACCCTATTCTGCCACCACCACCCGATTCTTGCCCGCCTTCTTCGCCGCATACATTGCCTTGTCGGCCCGCGCAATCAGCGCTTCCTGCGTCTCGTTGGGAATGCGCAGCGCCACCCCGGCGGAAAAGGTAATCAGCAGCTTGTCGTTCTCGTGCAAAAAGAAGTGCTTGGTCAATTCGCGCTGCAGGCGCGTCATGGTCTGGGCCGCCGCTTCCAGCGACGTTTCAGGCAGCAGGATGACGAACTCTTCGCCGCCGAAGCGGGCGATCACATCCATCGAGCGCAGTTCGTCCTTGACGATTTTCACCAGGTGGCGCAGGGCCGCGTCGCCCGCCTGGTGGCCGTGGGTGTCGTTGAGGCGCTTGAAATCGTCCAGGTCGAGCAGGGCCACGCACAGGGGCGTGCCGCGCCGGTCGGCCCGGGCCGTTTCGCGGTCGAACACATCGTCCAGGCCGCGGCGGTTCAGGCTGCCTGTCAACTGGTCTTCGCGCACCAGCTCGCTCATATGGCGCAGCTCCGCTTCCAGTTCGGCGATTTTCGCTTCGGCATCCTGCACTTCCTGGCGGGCGGCAATCATGCGATCGCGCGACTTGAGCGCCTCCGTCTGCACCAGCCGGGTTTCTTTCAGTACTTCGGCGACTACGTCGTTGAGGTCGGCGATATTGTCAGCGCTGCTGATCCGCTCTGTAAATCCGCCGATCTTTTCGTGGAAGTCGCCGGTCGAGGTCGCCACCGAGCCGAGCCGGTCGATAAAGGTCATCATCATGTTCTTGACGGTGACCTTGACGTCCGACAGGCTGTGTTTGAGCTTGCTCTGCTTGTAGATGACGTCCTTCAGGCTGCGCGTGGCGTCTTCCAGCGCGCGCTGGTCCATTGGTCCGCTGATGAGGTTCTGGACGGCGTCGATCTGGCCGCGCAGCCAGCTGTCATCGTCGAGCAGGCCGCTGACGTTTTCCAGCAGCAGTTTGAATAGTCGCAGCAGCAATTCCTGCTGCTCGGCCACGTCGCCGCTCTTGATCTCGATCTGGTAGCACAGCTGCTTGAGGCGCGCGCTGATTTCGTTAAGGGCATCGTCCGAGTAACCCGTCTTGACCGCCGCGCCCAGCGCTTCCGCTTCCGTCACAAGCGCCGGGTTGCCGGTCAGCAGGGAGGCGACGGCAAAGGTGAGCGTGCGGCTTAGCAAGTCACGCAGCTGCTTCGATTCATTGCCCTCGCTCAGCGGCGCCAGTTCGATGGCGCTCGGTTTGCGCAGCGGGCGCTCGATCAGCTGCGACAGGTTGCGCGCATAGGTTTCCCAGTCGCGCGCGGCGACGGCGCGGTTGAAACGGCGCCCCACCTCGGCCAGTTCGCCCGGCGTGTCCGCCAGCTTGCTGGCGAAATCGGCCAGCATGCGCTCGGCC
>JBJMVV010000198.1:0-18768 GCA_045810505.1 Massilia sp. | reverse complement strand
CGATGGGGACTGAAGCGCTGCCCACGGCGTCCTTATTGAGCGCCATCATGCGCGGCGCCAGTTGGTCGTGCCATCCGGCTTGTCTTCCAGGATGACGCCATCGGCCAACAGGGCAGCGCGAATGCGGTCCGATTCAGCAAAGTCGCGCGCTTTCTTGGCGGCGCTGCGCTGGGCGATCAGCTCGACAATCTTGCCCTCGCCCTCGCCCGCAGCCACGCCCACGGCGCTTTGCAGGAAGGCTTGCGGCGCCCGTTCCAGCAGGCCGATGACGCCAGCGAGCGCACGCAGTTTGGCCGCCAGTTCGATCGAACGGGTTTTATTGAGTTCGCTCACCATGTCGAACAGCACGGCCAGCGCGATGGGCGTGTTGAAATCGTCGTTCATGGCGTCCGCAAAGCGGGCCGCGTACGCTTCGGTCCAGTCAAGCTCGGCTGGTTCAAGACCGTCAAAACCGTCCAGCGCCGTGTACAGGCGGGTCAGGCCGATCTTGGCATCGTCGAGGTGGGCGTCCGAGTAATTGAGCGGGCTACGGTAGTGCGCTTTCAAAATGAAGAAGCGGATAACTTCGGCATCGTATTTTTTCAGCACGTCGCGGATCGTGAAGAAATTGCCCAGCGACTTGGACATCTTCTCGTTGTCGACCCGGACAAACCCATTGTGCAGCCAGTAGTTGACCATCGGCTTGCCAAAAGCGCCTTCGGACTGGGCGATCTCGTTTTCATGGTGGGGGAACTGCAGGTCCGCGCCGCCGCCGTGAATGTCGAAGTGTTCGCCCAGGGTGGCGCAGGACATGGCCGAGCACTCGATGTGCCAGCCGGGGCGACCGCTGCCCCACTTTGAATTCCACTTGGCCTCGGCAGGCTCGCTCTCGCGCGAGGACTTCCACAGCACGAAGTCGAGCGGATCGCGCTTACCTGTATTGACATCGACCCGCTCGCCCGCGCGCAGGTCGTCGGGCGACTTGCCGGACAGTTTGCCGTAGCCGGGAAAGCCCCGTACGACGTAGTTGACGTCGCCGTCTTCAGACTGATACGCCAGGCCTTTTTGTTCGAGCAGTTCGATGATGCCCAACATCTGCGGCACGTATTCGGTCGCGTGCGGGGTCACGTCGGGCGGCAGGATGCCCAGCGCCGCCGTATCCTCGTCCATGTAGCGCTCGAAGCGCGAGGTCAGCTGGTGGATGGTTTCGCCATTCTCAACAGCACGCTTGATGATCTTGTCTTCGATGTCCGTGATGTTGCGCACGTAGGTGACTTGATAGCCGGACACCTTGAGCCAGCGGTAGACTACGTCGAAGGCCATCATCATGCGGGCGTGGCCGATGTGGCAGTAATCGTAGATCGTCATGCCGCAGACATACATGCCCACCTGGCCGGGAACGATCGGGACGAATTCCTGCTTGTCACGCGCCAGCGTGTTGTAGATCTTCAATTGGCTCATCGGGCTCTTGCGTTGTTTAACAGCAGGCGCGCCGACACGAACAAAACGAAAGCCGGGCGCGCAATCCTCGGGGACCCGCACCGGCAAAAGTTGTTTGATCGATATCGTCACGCCACTCTGTTGTGTTCTTCTTTGATAGAATGGTCGTTCTGCACGAAAGTATAGCATTGATAAAATCCCCTCTGGCCGCATCTGGTTCAGGTTTATTTTTCAGCAAACCGCTTGACATCGCTTTGCGCTAACTCCACTTCCAGAAAGCTCTCATGACTGCTTCCCTGTTCCAAAAATCCCCACTGTCAAGCCCTGGCTGGCTGAGCCGTTGCATGACCCTGCTGTTTGGCCTGTCGCTCGGCGGCGCCGTGCTGGCGGCCGATGTGAATCCCACGCCGCAGGTGTCGCTCAAGACCTCGATGGGGGAAATCGTGCTGGAACTCGATGCGGAAAAAGCGCCCAAGACGGTCGCGAACTTCATGCAGTACGTCAAATCGGGCTTTTATAAAGGCACCGTGTTTCACCGCGTGATCGACGGCTTCATGATCCAGGGCGGCGGCATGGACGCCAAGCTGGTCACGAAAAAAACCAACAAGCCCATCCAGAACGAAGCCAACAATGGCCTGCAGAATGTGCCGTATTCCATCGCCATGGCGCGCACGGGCGACCCCAATTCGGCCACCTCGCAGTTCTTCATCAACGTGGCCGAGAACCAGGCGCTCGACTATCCCGGTCGTGACGGCTTCGGCTATACCGTGTTCGGCAAGGTGATCGCCGGCCAGGACGTGGTCGACAAGATCAAGGGCGTTGTCGTGGACGACGTGAAGGGCCAGCAGAACGTGCCGGTCGTGCCCATCGTGATTACTTCGGCTAGCGTCGTCAAACGATAAGCAAGCGGATAACTACGCGGATAACTAAGCGGTAAAATAGCGCCCGCACAGCAGCACTCGAACAAGAACTCAACATTAAAAGGCACATCATGACCAAAGTACTCATCACCACCAACATGGGCAACATCACCGCCGAACTGGATGACGCGAAAGCGCCCAAGACGGTTGCCAACTTCATCGACTACGCCAACAAGGGTCACTACAACAACACGATTTTCCACCGCGTCATCAGCGACTTCATGGTCCAGGGCGGCGGTTTCGAGCCAGGCATGAAGCAGAAGAGCGCGCCGCAAACGGTGGAAAACGAAGCCAAGAATGGCTTGAAGAACGACAAGTACACCCTGGCCATGGCCCGTACCTCGGACCCGCATTCCGCCTCGGCCCAGTTTTTCATCAACACCAAGAACAATGCCTTCCTCGACTACCCTGGCCAGGACGGCTGGGGCTATGCCGTGTTCGGCACCGTCATCGAAGGCCAGGACGTGGTTGACCAGATCAACAAGGTCAAGACCAGCCGCGCCGGTATGCACGCCGACGTGCCTGCGACCGACGTGATCATTGAAAAAGTCGAAGTGCTCTAATTGAAGACCCACGCAGCGGCCACCACCGGCAATATTGACGCAAACGACAGGCCGCTTGCGTATTTCATCTCCGACCTGCATTTGCAGGAAGCGCATCCGCGCACGTCCGAAGCGTTCTTTGCATTTCTGGCGACGCGCGCGGTGCATGCGCAGCAGCTTTTTTTGCTCGGCGACCTGTTCGAATACTGGGCAGGCGACGACGACCTCATCACCCCATTCAATGCCGCCGTGGCCGAGGGCCTGCGCGCCGTCAGCGACGCCGGCGTGGCCGTGTTCTGGATTCCCGGCAACCGAGATTTTCTGGTCGGCGCAGCTTTTGCGCACGCGGCCGGCCTCACTTTGCTGGACGAGCCCCATGTGACGACCATCGGCAGCACGCGCATCGCGCTGGTGCACGGTGACGCGCAATGCCTTGACGACACAGCCTACATGGCGTTTCGCCAGCAGGTAAGAAATCCCGCCTGGCAGCAGCAATTTCTCGCGATGCCTTTGACGCAGCGCAAAGGCATCATCGCTGGTCTGCGCGAGGGCTCGCGCGAAGCGCATGCAGAGAAATCCATGGCCATCATGGACGTCACCCCGGCCGCGATTGCCGCCCTGCACGACGCCACGGCCAGCGACACCATCATCCACGGCCACACCCACCGCCCTGCCCTGCACATCGACGGCGCGCGCCGCCGCTATGTGCTGCCCGACTGGGAACTCGATGCCACGCCGCCGCGCGGTGGCTGGATCGCCATCGGTCGCGACGGCGCTATTTCCCGGCACGACTGGGACGGCAGCATTCTCCCCGCTGCCTGATCAATAATTTCCTGGCAAAACATTGCCTGCTCATCAATAATAAGCAAGCGGCATCGCTCGAGCTGACATGCATACCCGAAACTTCTTGAAATTCTCTGTGCCGGTGTTATAGTCAACTACAACACCGACGCAGTCGGTTTTAACAGGAGCGAACAATGCAAGAGCGCGCCGCAGTCTTCGGCAAGGAGCATCGACCATGATGACCCCGGGCTGGAACGAGCACACGCCGATTTACCGGCAACTAAAGGAAAAGGTATTGGAGATGATGCTCGATGGCGACCTCAAGGCGGGCGATGCCCTGCCCTCGGTGCGCCAGGTGGCGGCGGATTACCAGCTCAATCCCATTACCGTTTCAAAGGCGTACCAGGAACTGGTCGACGACAATCTCGTGGAAAAAAGAAGGGGAATCGGCATGTATGTGACGGAAGGCGCCAGCGAAAAGCTGCTGGCCAGCGAACGCGAGCGCTTCATGCGCGAGGAATGGCCCGCCATGGTGGAGCGCATCCGCCGCCTCGGCCTCAATCTCGACCTGCTGCTGCGCGCGGCGCCGCCTGAAGCGGAGGGCAACGCATGAGCGCCGTCATCACCGCCACCGGCCTGACCAAGCGTTACGGCCTGGGCAAGAACGCCACGCCCGCCGTCGACAATGTCAGCTTCACGATTCCTGCCGGCCGCATCGTCGGCCTGATCGGACCGAACGGCTCGGGCAAGACCACCACCCTGAAAGCGGCGCTGGGCCTGGTGCCGTTTGACGGCGAACTCAATGTGCTGGGCTTTGATCCTCGCACCCAGCGTGACGCCCTGATGGAAGAGGTCTGCTTCATTGCCGACGTGGCGATCCTGCCGCGCTGGCTGGCCGTCAAGGACGCCGTCGATTTCGTCGCCGGCGTGCATCCGAAATTCAACCGCGCCAAGGCCGAGCGCTACCTCGCCTCGACCAAGCTCAAGCCATCGATGAAGGTCAAGGCCATGTCCAAGGGCATGGTGGTGCAGCTGCACCTTGCGCTGGTGATGGCGATCGACGCCAAGCTGCTGGTGCTGGACGAGCCCACCCTGGGCCTGGACATCATCTACCGCAAGCAGTTCTATCAAAACCTGCTGGAAGACTATTTTGATGAAGGCAAGACCATCATCATCACCACCCACCAGGTCGAGGAAGTCGAGCACATCCTCACTGACCTGATGTTCATCCGCGAAGGCAAGATCATCCTGGCCGCCTCGATGGAAGAAGTGGGCGAGCGCTACACGGAAGTGATGGTGCCGAGCGAAAAGTTTAATGCCGCCAATGCGCTCCAGCCCATCGACCAGCGCACCGTGTTCGGCAAGTCCGTGATGCTGTTTGATTCAGCCGGGCCGAACGGCGCCACCCGCGAGCAGCTGGCCGGCATCGGCGAGACCCGCAACATCAGCGTGGCCGACCTGTTTGTGGCCACCATGAAAGGAAGCTACGCATGAACACGATGAAATGGCTGTTGCGCCGGGAATACTGGGAGCACAAGGGTTCGTTTTTCTGGGCGCCGGCCGTGGTGGCGCTGGTGATGGTGGCCGTGGTCGCCCTGACGATCGGCTACGGCATGGCGGCGCAGCCGATGGACGGCACGACCACGGTGGTGATCAATGGCCACCAGGTCACGCACAGCAATATGATCAACGCGATGGGGCCGGACGGCAAGGCGATGATGGCCAATGCGGTGGCCAATGGCTACATCATGGCCGCCGCGCCCCTGTTTGGCGTGCTGCCCTTTGTGGTGTTCTTCTATTGCCTCTCGGCCCTGTATGACGACCGGCGTGACCGCAGCATCCTGTTCTGGAAGTCGCTGCCCATTTCCGACCGCGACACGGTAATCTCGAAAGCGGTCACAGCGCTGGTGCTGGCGCCTGTCATCACGGCGCTGCTCGGTGTCGTCACGGCCGCCGTGATTGCCCTGATCACCATGTTCGGTGCCGGCTTCTTTGGCGTGCACATCGTCGGCGCCGTGCTGGCGAACAAGGCTTTCTGGCTGGCGCCGTTCCAGTTGATCGGCTTGCTGCCGGTGTATGTGCTGTGGGCCGTACCGACCGTGGGCTGGCTGCTGCTGGTGTCGAGCTGGGCGAAATCGAAGGCCTTCCTGTGGGCGGTCGGCCTGCCGCTGCTGCTGCTGGCGCTGCTGCGCTGGGTCAGTTTCATGACCGCTTCCTTCATGAACGTGGGCATCGACTACAAATGGGTGGCCGACAACATCGTTCTGCGCGGTCTCGCCAGCATCGTGCCCGGCTTCTGGCTGCCGTTCGGCCAGGTCGAACGGGGCGCCCTGCTCAACGCCGAGCACAGCGTCGACGCGGGCAATGTGTTCGTGCAGTCGTGGATGACCTTGCTGCAGCCGACCGTGTGGATCGGCGTGATCGTCGGCGCGGCCATGATCATTGGCGCGATCCGGCTGCGGCGCTGGCGGGATGAGGGTTGATAGCGTGAAATGAAAACGGCGCCTTGATCGGCGCCGTTTTTTTTATTCGAACTGTTGCCGGAAGGCGGCGAACTGGGCTTTCAATTCGTCCATTTCTGAACGTAATGCCGCCACTTCCTGTTCAAGCGCCGCCGTCTTGCCCACGCTGACGGGCGCGCTGACGCTGCCAAACGCCGACTCCTGGCGCGACAGCGCCGCTTCGCCCGACAGCAAATGGCCGTAGCGCGGCTCCTTGGTGCCCGGCGCCAGCACCAGCTTCGCCACCAGCGGCGGATACTTGTCGATCAAAAACTGCAGGCAGGATTCCACCTCGGCCACCGATTTGAAATCATGCAGGCGGCCGCTGCGGGTGCGGATTTCGCCGGCCGTCTGCAGGCCGCGCAGCATCAGGATGGTGAGCACGGCCAGCTTGTCCTGCTCGAGCGTCCACTTGATGCGCATGCGGTGCTCGTACTTGACGACGCGGGCGCCCGCCTGGGTGATGCCGTTGACGAATTTTCGCTGCATCAGGCGCTGCAACACCTCGGCCACCGTGTCTTCTGACAACTGCATCACGGGGTCGCGGCTCGATAGCTGGTTGCAGCCGTTGGTGAGGGTATTGAGCGAGAGCGGATAATTGTCCGGGGTGAGCGCTTCTTTTTCGGCCAGCACGGCGAGTACGCGGACCTCGAAAGGGTCGAGTTGCGAAGGGTCGAGCTGATTCCCAGCGGCTGCTCCGGCGCCGTCATCTTCCATCGTCATGCGGGTGTCCTTAATCGACCAGTTTATTCAATTGCAAGGTGTCGAGTTTATCACCCTCGGGCATGCTCGGGCAGCACAGCCCGGCATCCTTCATCAGGGCCATCATGCGCTCGATCTGCTCGTCCTGGCGGGCGGCGTGGTTGATCAGGCCGTGCAGGGCCTTGGACAGGGGATCGTCGCCATTGGGCGTGACGCCGTAGGCCGAAAACAACTGGGCGCTGCGCCCGTCGACGTCCTTGCGGATCATGTGGGCCGGATTGCCCACCGCCGTGGCGCCGGCCGGGACCGGTTTGACGACGACGGCGTTCGAGCCGATCTTGGCATACTCGCCCACCGTGAACGAACCCAGCACCTGGGCGCCGGCGCCGACGATGACGCCCCGCTCCAGGGTCGGATGGCGCTTGGTGCCGCTGGTAAGCGAGGTGCCGCCGAGGGTAACGCCCTGGTAAATGGTGCAGTCGTCGCCCACCACGGCCGTCTCGCCGATCACGACGCCAAAACCGTGGTCGATGAAGACGCGGTGGCCGATCTGGGCGCCCGGATGGATCTCGATGCCGGTGATGATGCGCGCGATGTAGGAGATGAAACGGCCGAACCATTTGAGCTGCGCGTTCCAGCACGCGTGGGCCCAGCGGTGCATCATGATGGCCTGAAAGCCCGGATAACAAGTGAACACCTCGAAGCCATTGCGGGCCGCGGGATCGCGTTCAATGATGCTCTTGATATCGTCGCTGAGATTGGGAAACATGGGACTAGCCGGCGCAGACAGTTGCAGGATAGTCATGGTAGCGCATCCCGCCGTGATTTGCTTATCGGGGCGCAAAAACGAAGCCGGGGTCTGGCGCCGAAGGTGCCTGACGCCTTTTAATGCAGAAGCAAAGTCAAAATGGAGACAGGCCGGGCCACGAATGGCACCGTTGGCGCCAGTCCCCGGTGCTGCTTACTCCTTGGCCATCCTCTGACGGCGCGCTTCGTACAAGCACACGCCGGAAGCAACGGACACGTTCAAAGATTCAACCGAACCAAACATCGGAATATTCACCAGCACATCACAGGTTTCGCGTGTGAGGCGGCGCATGCCCTCGCCTTCCGAGCCCATCACCAGGGCGGCGGCACCGGTGAAGTCGGCCTGGTACAGGCCGCGGTCGGCGTCGTCGGACGTGCCGATCAGCATGATGTCGCGTTCCTTCAGTTCGCGCATGGTGCGCGCCAGGTTGGTGACGGTGATGTAAGGCACGGTTTCGGCGGCGCCCGAGGCGACTTTGGCGGCGGTGGCGTTCAGGCCCGCGGCGCGGTCTTTCGGGACGATGACGGCGTGGGCGCCGACGCCGTCGGCCACACGCAGGCAGGCGCCGAGGTTGTGGGGATCGGTGATGCCGTCGAGGATCAGGAGCAGCGGCGGACCTTCAATGGCGTCCAGCAGTTCATCGAGGTTACGGGCCAGCGCCAGTTGGCTGGCGAAGGCGATCACGCCCTGGTGGCGGCGGGTGCCGACGATCTTGTCGAGGCGGGCTGAATCGACCGGCATCACGCGTACGCCCATGCCTTTTGCGGCGGCGATCAGGTCTTGCATGCGGCGGTCCTGGCGGCCCGCATCGACAAAAATTTCTTCCACCGACGAGGCCTCATGACGCAGGCGCGAGGTCACGGCGTGGAAGCCGAAAATCATTTTATTCTTCATTGTTGTTCTTCTTAATTGCTACGTTTCTTCTTGCTGGTTTTGGCGGCAGGCGCCTTGACTGCGGCTGCCTTGCTACGGCTGCGCTTGGCGGGCGCGGCAACTTCAACACTCTCATCGAGATCGTATTTGGACGGCTTCTCACCCTTGGCGCCCTTGACCGCCTTGGCGGGCTTGGCTTCGAGCGCCTTGGCGGCGGCGCTTTTCGGCACGCCGGCGCCGTTGACTTCCTCGTTGATATTGCCAGCCATGACGAGGTCGATCTTGCGCGCTTCCAGGTCAACCCGGGCCACCTGCACGGTGACCTTGTCGGTCAACTGGTAGCGCTTGCCGGTGCGCTCGCCGCGCAGTTCGTGGCGGGCGTCGTCGTACTGGAAGAAATCGGTGCCCAGTTCGGTGATGTGCACCAGGCCCTCGACGTACAGGGCGTCCAGTTGCACGAAAATACCGAAACTGGTGACGCCGACGATCATGCCGGTGAATTCTTCGCCAAGCTTGTCCTTGATGAAGTAGCACTTGAGCCAGGCTTCGACATCGCGCGAGGCTTCGTCGGCGCGGCGCTCGTTGGCCGAGCAGTGCACGCCGAGGGCGTCCCAGATGGTCAGGTCTTTTTCCTGCTTGCCCGTACCGGCGGCCTTTTCCTTCAACTGCTTCTTGCGCGTCGCGTTCGATACCGTCGTGTTCAGGCCGGCCAGGTCGATATTCTTTGGCTCGTACTTCCGGCCAAGCAAAATCGC
Source organism: Massilia sp. (assembly GCA_045810505.1). Taxonomy (GTDB): domain Bacteria; phylum Pseudomonadota; class Gammaproteobacteria; order Burkholderiales; family Burkholderiaceae_D; genus JAFCUW01. The sequence continues at coordinate 9,465 of JBJMVV010000198.1, read as the reverse complement.
CTTGATGGCGCGGTGGGTCAGGAGATCGGGATAGCGGCGGATCGGGCTGGTGAAGTGGGCATAGGCCTCATACGCCAGGCCGAAGTGGCCGATATTGTCCGGGCTATAGACGGCTTGCTGCATGGAGCGCAGCAGCATGGTCTGCAGCAGGGCCGCATCGGGACGCTCCTTGACCTGCCGCATCAGCACGGCGTAATCGTTGGCGGTCGGCTTGTCGCCGCCGCCCAGGTTCAGGCCCACCTGTTGCAGGAAGGTGCGCACCTGGGCCAGCTTTTCTTCCGTCGGCGAGGCGTGGATGCGGTAGGTGCCGGGATGCTTGTGGCGGATCAGCAGATCGGCCGCGCAGACGTTGGCCGACAGCATGCACTCTTCAATCAGCTTGTGCGCATCATTGCGGGTGCGCGGGATGATCTTCTCGATCTTGCCCAGCGCGTTGCAGACGATATAGGTTTCGGTGGTCTCGAAATCGATCGCGCCGCGGATCTGGCGCGCCTTGTGCAGGGCGTGATAGACCTCGTACAGGTGCTGCAGATGGGGCACGATGGCCGGACGGCGCTGGGCTTCCGGACCGCCGATGTTGCCGAGGATGTCGGCTACTTCGTTATAGGTCAGGCGCGCCGCCGAGTGGATCACGGCCGGGTAGAACTGGTAAGCGGTGACCTCGCCTTTCGAGGACACCACCATGTCGCACACCAAAGTCAGGCGGTCGACGGCGGGGTTCAGCGAGCACAGCCCGTTCGACAGCTTTTCCGGCAGCATGGGAATCACGCGGCGGGGGAAATACACGGAGGTGCTGCGTTCGAGCGCATCGATGTCGAGCGAATCGTTGGGCTTGACGTAATGGCTGACGTCGGCAATTGCCACCAGCAGGCGGTAGCAGGCTTCACCATTGATATCGACCGGCTCGCAGTAGACGGCGTCATCGAAGTCGCGGGCGTCTTCACCGTCGATGGTGACCAGCGGCACGTCGCGCAGATCGACCCGGTCTTCCAGGTCGGCGTCGCGCACTTCGGACGGCAGCTTGGCGGCCTGCTTCAAGGCAGCCGGTGAAAACACGTGGGGCACGCCGAATTTGCGCACCGCAATTTCGATTTCCATGCCGGGGTCGTCCAGGTCGCCCAGCACTTCGACGACGCGGCCGGTGGGCTGCTTGAAGCGCGAGGGCTGGTCCACCAATTCGACCGAGACGATCTGGCCGGCCTTGGCCACGCCAGGGCCGCCGGCGACCAGGATGTCCTGGCCGATGCGCTTGTCTTCGGGGGCAATCAGCCAGACGCCGTTTTCATTGAGCAGGCGGCCGATGACGTGGCTGTTGCCGCGGCTGACCACTTCAACAATGGTGCCTTCCTTGCGACCGCGGCGGTCGGTGCCGGTGACCTTGGCCAATACCTTGTCGCCGTGCAGGACCTTCTGCATCTCTTTGTCATTGAGGAACAAGTCCTCACCTGGCTCGTCGGGAATGACGAAGCCGAAGCCATCGCGGTGCGCGCTGACCTTGCCCGCAATGAAGCCAGTATTGCTGGCGAGGACAAAGCGGCCCTCGTCGTCAGCTTCAAGCTGGCCGTCGCGCTGCATTGCGTTCAGGCGCCGCGAGAGCACGTGGATCGCGTCCTCTTCAACCTTCAGGGCGCGCGCCAGGGCGTTGGCGTCAAGCGGCGACTGGGCGTCGCGGAAAATGCCGAGAATATCCTCGCGGCTGGGAATGGTATGGGTAGCTTGGTTCAAATCGTTTTCTTAATTGTTTTTGACACTGCTCGCGGTGACTTCCAGCCGACTGCGCAGTAAATAGATGGCAAGGTCATGTCGCGTAGTGTAACGGAGGCCGGGAAAATCACCTAACCGGCCAGGCGGAAACCGCTCCGGAAACCGCTCCGGAAACCGCGCGCTGAAAAACATGGTCTCGACACTTTGACATTTTATTTTGTTCCGCTATAATTTCGGTCTTTCGCGGAAGGCCCAGGCCGACACGGAAGAAAATTGCAGCAGATTGGATGGCGGTGGCGGCAGAAAGTAACGAAAGTTAGTCTGGCGCAAAACACCAAAGACCAGTATGATAGCAGAAGTCGGCGGCGACGCCGATTAGTTAGCAAGCAGTTCAGTGCCCACGTGGCGGAATTGGTAGACGCGCATGGTTCAGGTCCATGTGCCGCAAGGTGTGGGGGTTCGAGTCCCTCCGTGGGCACCATCTACCGGAGTTGTTTTCCGCAGAGTAGTCGAAGTCAGCAGTAAAACCATTGCGCCGTGATCGCAGTTCGAGATTGCGGCGTTTTAATTGGTGAGGTTGTAGTTGCAGTCCCAGTGCCCACGTGGCGGAATTGGTAGACGCGCATGGTTCAGGTCCATGTGCCGCAAGGTGTGGGGGTTCGAGTCCCTCCGTGGGCACCACTCTACCGGAGTTTTTTCCGCAGATAGCAAGACGAAAGCAGCTTCAAAACGCAGCAATCCTCCTCGAGGACTGCTGCGTTTTGTTTTTGTCGCTCAGTTTTATAGTGCCGCTTTTTGCCTTCTGCTGCGCACGACACGTTCACTTTCAATCGGCTACACTGGTTTCCTGCACCAAGGAGAAACCATGCTCACTCTCAACATTCCCGCCATTAGCTGCGGCCACTGCGTCCGCGCCGTCACCGAGGCCGTGCAGGAACTCGATCCCGGCGCCACGGTCGATGTCGACATCGCCGCCAAAAAAGCCAGCATCGACACCACCGCCGCCACGCCGGACTTGCTGGCACGGCTCGAGCAGGAAGGCTACCCGGCCACCGAGGGCTGAAACAACTGCACGCGCCTGGCCATGGACCTGTCCAATCTCGCCGTCAATTACCACGCGATGCTGATGAAGTCGCCCGATCCCTGCGTGCTGGTCCATCTCGAAACCAGCCAGCTGTTTGATGTCAATCTGCCCTTCGAGGCCATGCTGGGGCGCACCCGTGCCCAGTTGCTGTCGATGCGGCTCGATGAACTGTGCCCGCCGCTGCAGCCGGACGGGCTTGCCTCGCGCGAGCTGATCACCCGGCAACTGGCTTGTGCGGGCGAAGGCCAGGGACGATTGTTTCCGATCGCCCTGTGCGGCGGCGACGCCGGCGTGCTGCCCTGCGAAGGCCTGTTCATCCGCCTGCCCATGCATGGACCTGCCGTGGCGCACGGCCGCCTGGTCGATATTTCCGCCCGCCTGCTGGCGGAACAATTGCGCACGGGCCAGAATGCCATTCTTGAACTGATCGCGCGGGGCGCAGCGCTGCAAGAAGTGCTGGACCGGCTGGTGAAGCTGATCGAGGCGCAGTCAGCCGGCGTGCTGTGTTCGGTGCTGCTGCTTGACGACGACGGCGTCACCGTGCGTCCCGCGGCCGGCCCCAGCTTGCCCCAGGCCTACATGGCCATGCTGGACGGGCTGGCGATCGGCCCCAGTTCCGGCTCCTGCGGCGCCGCCATGTTCAACCAGGAACTCACGGTCACCCAGGATATCGAGAGCGATCCCCGCTGGGCCGCCTACGCCGCGCTGGCCGCGCCGTTCGGCCTGCGCGCCTGCTGGTCGATCCCGATCATGCCGGACAAGGAGCGGGTGGTCGGCTCCTTCGCCATGTACTACCGCGAGGTACGCCGTCCCAGCCAGGCAGAGATCGCCCTGATCCGCATGGCGTCCCACCTGGCCGGCATCGCCATCGACCGCTACCGGCGCGAACGCGAACTGAAGCTGCACCGTGAACACCTGGAAGAACTGGTGGACGCCCGCACCGCGGCCCTGAGCGCGGCGGTGCAGCGGGCCGACCGCAGCAACCAGGAACTGAGCGAGGCGCTGGCCACCTTGTCCAAAGCGCAGGACGAACTGGTGCGGCGCGACAAGCTGGCGGCCCTGGGCGCGCTGGTGGCAGGCATCGCCCACGAACTCAATACGCCGATCGGCAACAGCGTGGTGGCCGCCACCTCCTTGTCCGAGCGCACCCACGACATGCGCGCGCAACTGGCCCAAGGCTTGCGCCGCTCCGAACTGGAACGTTTTCTTGATGAGGCCGGCGAAGCGGGCGACCTGCTGGCACGCAACCTGAAGCGGGCCGCGACCCTGGTAGCGGGCTTCAAGCAGATCGCGGTCGACCAGGCCAGCGCCGAGCGGCGGCATTTTTCCCTGTCGGACCTGTTAAAAGACCTGGCGGCGCCGCTGCGGGTGGCGGCCAAGGGCGCCAGGGTGCGGCTGCAACTGGAGCTCGACGAGGGCTTGATGATGGACAGCTTTCCGGGGCCCCTGTCGCAGGTGGTCACGGAACTGTTCGACAATTGCCTGGTACACGCCTTCGCGGGTGGCCGGGCCGGCGTCGTCGAGTTGCTTGCGAAGCGCGATGGCGGCCATATCGCCATCAACGTGGCCGACAATGGCGCAGGCATGGACGCCGCCGTGCAGGCGCGCGTCTACGATCCCTTCTTTACTACTGCGGGCAGCGCCGCCCGCTCGGGCCTGGGTTTGCACGTGGTGCATAACATTGTCAGCAATGTGCTCGGCGGACATATCTCGCTGGAAAGCTCAGCCGGCGCGGGCGCCCGTTTCACCCTGCTCTTGCCGGCTGTCGCCCCCGCCCGCGCACCAGCCGCAGGCGCGCCGTCCGGCTCCGCTTGACATGCTGCGCCAAGGGGCTATGCTCGGGCTATGATTGTCTCGCGTCGATGCATGCTGCTTCTCGCCCTGGCCCTGGTTGCGGGGACTGCGCTGGCGCGTCCGGCGCCCTGGTTCAAGTGGCGCAGCAAGGTCGATGGCGCCCTCGTCTGTGCCCAAACGCCGCTGGGCGCGGGCTGGGAAAAAGCCTTTGGGCCCTATCAGGACAGCCATTGCGCAAAGCGGTCCCCTCATGAATAATGGATGAGCATAATGTCGGGCTGGCGCCAGCCGCCGGGCGTGTACCAAACACAATAGACGGGATTGTCAAAGCCCCGCAGGAGGAGTAGCAGCAAGGTCGTTTGTCGCAACCAACCGAGGAGAAGTGCATGTTTACAAGTCCCGAGCAATTCGCATCCGCTACCAAGACCCTGTTTGAACTGCAAATGATGACGTTCAACGCCCTGACCAGCAAAGCCGTGCAGGGCGTCGAGCAGGTGGTGGCGCTGAACATGGCGACGGCGCGCAATTCCGTCGAAGGCGCCATGGCCGCCGGCCAGAAACTGCGCGAAGCCAAGGACGCCAAGGATGCCATGGCCGCTATGGCCAGCCAGGCCAAGCCGGACGTGACGGGCGCGGTGGAATACCAGGAGCAGATGAAGGTCATCATCGAAGACATCCGCAAGGAATTCCACGATGCCGCCGACAGCCACATCGCCGAGGCGAAAAGCGCCCTCACCGCGCTGATCTACGACGTCACCCAGAACGTCAAGCCGGGCTCCGAAAACGCCGTCGAAATCATCAAGACCGCCATCGACAACGCCTTCAAGGGCTACGAACAGGTGACCCAGGCCACCCGCCAGGCCGTCGCCACCGTCGAAGACCAGATCAACAAGGCGCAGGCGCGGGTGATGCCGGCCAAACCGGCGCCCTGAGTTCAGCTCAGCTGCTGCGGGCGCCCAGCATCTCCTCGAGCTGGGTGTACTGCACATCGTCCTTGATCACCCCGCGCAGCCACACATGCAGGGGTTGTTCGCCCCAGCTGGCTGCCTTGTCGGCCAGGTAGGCGACCGGGCTGTGCGGCTCGGTCTGGCGGAAAAACGCGGCCACGGCGCGCAGTTGCGCGAGCGCCTGGGCGCGGCTTTGCAGCGGCCTGCTTGCTTCACTCACTTCAGTCAGTTCAGTCAACAAGGGCGCCGGCTGCGGCGCCATGCTCACTGGCGCCGCGCTATGCATCGGCGCTTTGACCGGTACGGCCGCCGGGGTCTCGTGACGCGCCATGGCCGCGGCGAAATGCACCACGTCCTTGAGTTTTTCGCGCGCCGCCGTAAAACCGGGGCCGTCCTCGCCCAGCCGCGCATCGGTCACCTTTTCCAGCGCCGCGATGGCGTCTTCGCAAAAGGCGCAGTCGGACAGCATGCGCTGGTAGAACGCCGCCCCGCTCTTGCGCCGGGCCGCCTCCAGCACAGGCAGGCCGGGCCCGTTCGGGGCTGATGCGCCCTCCTCGCCCGCCACCGCGCCCGCATGCGCGCGCGCGAAGGCGAAGTCGTTGAGGCTATACAGTTCGCCTTGCGTGACCGGCAGCTCGCGCGCCAACTGCGCGATGCGCGCCGCGATCCAGCACAGATTGCCGATGCGCTGCTCGTGACTGCCCTCGTCCGGCAGCGGATGCAGCTCATCCCAGTAGCGCTCGCACAGGCCCGCCGTCACCATCAAGGCTTCACCGAGGCCGCGCAGTCCCGCTGTCTTGGCGCTGGCCTCGGCCAGCCATACCGCCAGGCGCAGATCCTTCGACTTCGCCTGCAACAGGCGGCTGCAGCCGGCGCTGACGAACTTCCAGTCCGCTTCCTTCAACGTCGTCACCCAGGCGCCCTGTTCGATCGACGGATCGTCCGCCTGGCGCGCCCGTGCGATCGCATCGAGTTCGCTGGAAAAGGCCAGGTCCTCGCCGCATCCCGCTGCCCCTGCCGCACCTGCAATGGGCGCGAGCAGCGCCTCGATATTCAGGCCGCTCACGATTGCGCCTCGATGCTGTATTTGAATTTACCTGCCTTGGTGGCGCTGCACTTGATGCGCTTGATGGCGCCTCCTTCGGCCATCGCCGCCAGCACCGAGTCGGCAATCTCCGGCAGCAGGGTGCCATTCAGAATCGTGTCGACATTGCGCGCGCCCGAGTCGACTTCCGTGCAGCGGGCCAGCACCGCGTTCACCAGCGCCTCATCGTAACTGAAGCCGGCGGCGTGGTTGACGGCGATGCGCTGCGCGATCCGGTCCAGCTTCAAGCGAATAATGCGGGCCAGGACCGCGTCGCCGATCGGGTAAAACGGCACAACCGTCAGCCGTCCCAGGAAGGCCGGCTTGAAGTGCTTCATCAGCTGCGGGCGGATCAATTCGGCCAGTTGGTCGGGCGTGGGCAGTTCCGCATCCGGCTTGTTCAAACAGGCCTGCATCATCTGGCTCGACGCCGCATTCGAGGTGAGGATGATGATGGTGTTCCTGAAGTCGATCGAGCGCCCTTCAGCGTCATCGAGCACGCCCTTGTCGAACACCTGGAAAAACAGTTCAAGCACGTCGGGATGGGCTTTCTCCACTTCGTCGAGCAGCACCACGCTGTAGGGATTGCGCCGCACCGCTTCGGTCAGCACGCCCCCTTCGCCGTAGCCCACATAGCCGGGGGGCGAGCCTTTCAGGCCCGAGACGCTGTGGGCCTCCTGGTACTCGCTCATATTGATGGTGATGAGTTTGCGTTCGCCCCCATACAGCAGGTCGGCCAGCGCCAGCGCCATTTCCGTCTTGCCGATCCCCGAGGTCCCGACGAAAAGGAACACCCCTTTCGGCTTGTTGGGATCATCCAGGTTGGCGCGCGCCGTGCGCACCCGCTGCGCCACAACCGCGCCCGCGTGCGACTGGCCGAGAATGCGTTCTTCCAGTTGCGCCTGCAGATTGAGCACCGTCCTGATTTCGTCCTTGACCATGCGGCCGAGGGGAATCCCGGTCCAGCCGGCGACGATCTCGGCGACCACGTGACCGTCCACCTGCACTGGCACCAGCGGCGACTCGCCCTGCAGCTCTCGCAGGCGCGCGATCAGTCCCCGCAAGGCGCCCGGCCGGGCCGAATCACTTTCCACTTCGCCCCGCTCCACGCTGGCGCGCAGTTGCTGGATGTCGGCATTGATTGCTTTTTCCTGCTCCCAGCGCTGGCGCGCTTCGCGCAGCGTGTCGGTGGCGCGCGCGTGCTGCGCCGCCAGTTCGTCCAGCCGCGCGGCGTGATCGAGTCCGCCCGCCTGCTCGCGCAGCAGCGCCGCCACCTGCGCGTCGATGCGCTCGATGGCGCGCGCTTCGTTCTCTACCAGCGCAGGCGTGGCGGACTGGCCCAGCGCCACCTTGGCGCAGGCGGTATCGAGCACGCTGATGGCCTTGTCGGGCAACTGGCGGCCACTGATATAGCGGTGCGAGAGCTTGACGGCCGCCTCGATGGCGTCGTCATACACGCGGACCCCGAAGTGCTGCTCCATCAGCGGCGCCATCGCCCGCAGCATGGCGCAGGCGGTGGCCTCGTCGGGTTCTTCCACCTTGATCACCTGGAAGCGCCGCGCCAGGGCGGCATCTTTTTCAAAGTACTTCTTGTATTCGCTCCAGGTGGTGGCGGCGATGGTGCGCAGTTCGCCCCGCGCCAGGGCCGGTTTCAACAGATTGGCGGCGTCGTTCTGGCCGGCCGCCCCGCCCGCGCCGATCATGGTGTGGGCCTCGTCGATGAACAGGATGATGGCGTGCGGGCTTTTCTTCACTTCATCGATGACGTTTTTCAGGCGGTTCTCGAACTCGCCCTTGACGCTGGCGCCGGCCTGCAGCAGGCCCATGTCGAGGGTGTGGATCTCGCAGCCGGCCAGCACTTCGGGCACGTCGCCGCTGGCGATGCGCAGCGCCAGCCCTTCCACCACGGCCGTCTTGCCGACCCCGGCCTCGCCGGTGAGGATGGGATTGTTCTGGCGGCGGCGCATCAGGATGTCGATGGCCTGGCGGATTTCGCCATCGCGCCCGATCACGGGATCGAGTTTGCCGGCGCGGGCGCGCGCGGTCAGGCAGGTGGTGAACTGGTCCAGCGCCGGGGTGGCGCCGGCGCCGCTGGCGATGTCGGTGGCGGCGTCGCCGTGTTCAGACGCAGGCACGGGGGACGCCACGGTGGCTTCGGCTGAACCGCGCGTGAGCTTGTCGAAATCGTGCTTGAGACGGTCGATGGGGATCTGGGCGAACAGGCTGGATCCCCGCTGCGCCAGTTGGGCCAGATCGGGCGCCGTCAACAGCGCCAGCAGCAAATGGCCGCTGCGGATGCGGTGCGGGCCGGCCGCGCCCAGCGAGGCAATCAGCCAGGCATGCTCCAGCAAGGTAGGCAGGTGGCGCGAAAACACGGGGGTGCGGGTGCTGCCGCGGGCAAAATTGGCGATCTCGCGGCGCAGGTCCGACTCGAGGCCCGTCAGGCTGATGCCGCACTGGTGGGCGATGCAGGTGAAATCGCAGTCGGGCTGCTCGAGCAGGGCCAGGAACAGGTGCTCAATATCGACCTCGTAATGGCCCTGGCTGACGCAGATGGCGGCGGCGCGGGTGGCGGCGGCGCGGGTGCTGTCGTCGAGTTTTCCAATCAGCGTTTTCAGATTGATGTCCACGTTCGGTTCCTGTCATGAGGTGCGGGATCAGGCGCGCAGCGCGCCAAAAAAACCGCGGCCGAAGCCGCGGTCGTATCCATCAACGCCGGCCGCTTACACGACCTTGTTGGTCGCCAGGTCCCAGCCGCCCGAGGTGTTGCCGCCGGCGCCGCCCCCCACGCGCTGCTGGGTGTAGCGCCACTTCACCTTCGAGAACTTCAGGCCCATGGTTTCGCTGAGGAT
>JBJMVV010000197.1:0-5439 GCA_045810505.1 Massilia sp. | reverse complement strand
GGTGCGCACCGGCTCGGTGGGGGAGACGGGCGGGGCCTGCGTCGCCTGGGCCGGGGTCTCGTCGTCCGCCATGCCCTTCTTGAAGGCCTTGATGCCCTTGGCCACGTCGCCCATCAGGTCGGAGACTTTGCCGCGTCCGAAGAGCAGCATCACGATGACCGCGACGATGACCCAGTGCCAGATACTCATGCTGCCCATTAGTTTCTCCGTTCGCGATAAGAAGGCGTATCGGTGCGCCATTGCTCAGGAGAATGCTACATGAGAAATCATACAAAAACACTATTCAATAATCACACTTGCATTAACCGAAAGAGTAGCGCATTTAACATTTGTCCTTAGCTTAGGCTGGTATTTGCAAAGGAGTGTGATTGAAGTCTACAAATCCCAACTTACGCGCATGATGCATGCGCGAGAGACCCCGTAGGCCCGCGAAAGCGCACTAACCGAAGCGCCAGTCTTGCGCACGTTGACTTTCTCGGCCTGCTGATCGTAGCTAGTTTTGGTCGGACGCCCGAGAGTCTTCCCTTGCGCTTTTGCTCGCGCTAGGCCCGACAACGAACTCTGACGATAGGTCTCACGATACTTCAACGTTGCGGCCACTTTACTTGGCCGTGCTTTTCGTGTCGGCAAACTGGTGGGCCTCCCGTGAGTCGAACACGGCACCAACGGATTATGAGTCCGCTGCTCTAACCAAGCATGAGCTAGAGGCCCTTAAATCGGTGCGGCAGGAGCGGCGTTCATACGGACCGTAAAACCTCTCCCCACCGTCCAGGACTGAGCCCGGAACGAAGTGGCGAGAGGATACGTGGCGCGCCGCCCCACCGTCAAGGGTTAGTTACCCTCGAGGAAAGACTTGAGCTTGTCCGACCGCGAAGGGTGGCGCAACTTGCGCAAGGCCTTGGCTTCGATCTGACGAATCCGTTCGCGAGTGACGTCGAATTGTTTGCCGACTTCTTCCAGGGTGTGGTCGGTGGACATTTCAATACCAAAACGCATGCGCAGGACCTTGGCTTCGCGCGGGGTCAGCGAATCCAGCACATCTTTCACCACGCCGCGCATGGAGGCGTGCAAGGCTGCATCCGAAGGCGCCAGCGTGTTGTTGTCCTCAATAAAATCGCCAAGATGCGAATCGTCGTCGTCGCCGATCGGCGTTTCCATGGAGATCGGCTCTTTGGCGATCTTCATGATTTTGCGGATCTTGTCCTCTGGCATTTCCATCTTGATGGCCAGGGTGGCGGGGTCGGGTTCGGCGCCAGTTTCCTGCAGGATTTGCCGCGAGATGCGGTTCATCTTGTTGATCGTCTCGATCATGTGCACGGGGATACGGATCGTGCGGGCCTGGTCGGCGATCGAGCGGGTGATGGCCTGGCGGATCCACCAGGTGGCGTAGGTCGAGAACTTGTAGCCGCGGCGGTATTCGAACTTGTCGACAGCTTTCATCAGGCCGATATTGCCTTCCTGGATGAGGTCGAGGAACTGCAGGCCGCGGTTGGTGTATTTCTTGGCGATCGAGATGACCAGGCGCAGGTTGGCCTCGGTCATTTCGCGCTTGGCCTTGCGCGCCTTCATTTCACCGGCCGCCATCTGGCGGTTGATGTTGCGCAGGTCCGGCAGCGGCAGCACGACGCGGGCTTGCAGGTCAATCAAACGCTGCTGCAGTTCCTTGATCGTCGGGATGTTGCGGCCGAGGATGGCGCTGTAGGCGTGGCCGGCTTCCACTTCGCCGTCGACCCAGGCAAGATTGGTTTCGTTGCCCGGGAAAACTTTAATGAAGTGGGCGCGCGGCATGCCGCACTTGTTCACGGCGACATCCAGAATCTGCTTCTCGATATGGCGCACTTCGTCGACCTGGCCGCGCAGGGTGTCGCACAGCTTTTCGACCACCTTTGCCGTAAAGCGGATCGCCAGCAGCTCGTTGGAAATGACTTCCTGGGCCTTGACGTAGGCTTTCGAGTTGTAGCCGTCCTTTTCGTAGGCCTTGCGCATCTTGTCGAACTGGACCGAGATGATCTCGAACTTGCCCAGCGCTTGCGCTTTCAAGGCTTCGAGTTGCTCGGCCGAGAAGCCGGCGGCGCCGGAGGCGTTGTTTTCTTCTTCCTCTTCGCCCTCTTCCTCGTCGCCCTCTTCCTCTTCGTCGTCGTCATCGCTGGCAGCGGCCGGTGGTGGGGGCGCGGCGACGCCTTCGTCCTCTTCGACCATGCCATCGACGATTTCGTCGATCTTGGTTTCGTCGTTCTGGATGCGGATGGCGGCCGAGATGATTTCGGCAATGGTGACCGGGCAGGCGGAAATGGCCTGGATCATGTCCTTGAGGCCGTCTTCGATGCGCTTGGCGATTTCAATTTCGCCTTCGCGGGTCAAGAGTTCAACCGAGCCCATTTCGCGCATGTACATGCGCACGGGGTCGGTGGTGCGGCCGAAATCGGAGTCGACCGTCGACAGAGCGGCCTCGGCGGCAGCTTCCGCTTCATCATCGCTGGTGACGGTGGCGACATTGTCGGTCAGCAGCAGCGATTCGGCGTCAGGGGCGTGCTCGTAGACGGCGATGCCCATGTCGTTGAACGTGCCGATGATGCCTTCGATGGCTTCCGGATCGACGATGTTTTCAGGCAGGTGGTCGTTGATTTCCGCATAGGTCAGGAAACCGCGCTCCTTGCCCAGTTTGATCAGGGTCTTGAGCTTGTTGCGGCGCTTTTCCAGCTCTTCTTCGGAGGCTTCCGTGTCGGACGAGAAAGCGTCCTTGAGCAGGGCTTTTTCCTTGGCCTTGCGGTCCTTGGCCTTGGCCTTGTCGACCGCTTTCAGTTCGGCGCGCTCAACGGCGTTGAGGGCGGCGACTTCGTCATTTTCTGGCTGGAATTCTTTTGGCTTGCGGCCGCGGCGGCCCGGCACCTTGACGGACGGCAGCACGTAACCCGACGTGTCGATGGCGGCCAGGGTGGCCGCATCGGTCGTCTGGCTGACGGGCGTGGTGCTCGTGCGAGCTTCGGCCTTGTCTTGGGCGTTGTCCGCCTTGGCGGGCATGCTGGGCTTGATAGCCGCTTTGATTTCAGGTTTCTTGGTTGGCACAGGCGCTTTCGATGTCACAACGACTAAAATTAAAGTTTGTTGCCGCCCTTGCGGGCCTACGACTCCCGACCGCCTTGTGAGCGGCCTGGGACTACCGCACTCTTACACCTTTACATCTCGACATCACCTGCAGACCCTTGGTCTGGTCAGTTTGCATGTTCTTCAACAGCCCATGCAGCGTGCAAAAACTAGTATCTAAGACACAATACTTATCATTTGATTATAGCACGCACCCCGTGGTTTTCCAGTCACGGGAAGGGGCCATGCCGTCCGCATGATTTCCCGGAACGCCCCGCCGTTACAGGCGCTAGCGTGGGACGCGGTCGGCCTCGTCTTCGAGCGCCAGCTGGTTCTGGATGGCGGTGATCTCGCGATACCGGATGCTAATCTGATCTGAGGTCAAACCAGAAGAAAACAACTGGCTAAGCTCCTGTTTTAATGTATCTTTCTTGATCTGCCTCACCGCCCCGGCCAGCCACAGCTTGACGCTGTCGAAATCCGATTCAGGCTCGGCCGCGATTTCTGCGATCAGGCCATCGTACTCCACGCTCATTTCCTTCAACTGTTGCGCCAAGGCAGCAAAGCCGCCATGTTCGCCCAGGGCCTGGGCCGAAGCGACCAATTGTCGCAGGCGCTCGGCCGATTCGGGGCCGAAAAAGTCGAAACATTGCAGCGCAGCTTCGTCCAGGGTCAGACTCAGTGGCGGATGCGCAACAAGATGGCGCAGGATCTGCAATTCCAGGCCCACCGGCTGGGGCCGGCCCTGGCGGGCCGGCGCCCGCTTGGCGGCCGACACGGGTTTGGCCAGCTCGAACAGGGCCTCGATTTCCGGCGGCGTTGAGCCTGTCATATTGGCCAGGCCCCGCACGATCTGCAGGCGCAGGGACGATGGGGTCATGGCTTGCAGCAAGGGCTTGGCGTCGAACTGGGCGCGGGCCCGCCCTTCCGGCGTATCCAGATCATTCTCACCGGCCGCTTCGCGCAGCAAAAATTGCGACAGCGGCATGGCTTCGTGGATTTCCTGCTCGAACGCTTCGTAGCCCCGCTCGCGGACAAAGCTGTCCGGATCATGTTCGGTCGGCAAGAACAGGAATTTGATGGTCTTGTTGTCCGTCACCTGTGGCAGGCAGGCTTCCAGCGCGCGGCGGGCGGCGCGGCGGCCGGCCTTGTCGCCGTCGAAACTGAAGATGACGGTGTCGGTCTGGCGCAGCAGTTTCTGCACATGGGTGGTGGTGCAGGCCGTGCCCAGGGTTGCCACTGCTTGCGGGAAACCCAGTTGGGCCAGGGCGACCACGTCCATGTAGCCTTCCGTCACCAGCACGTAGCCGGCGTCGCGGATGGCCTGGCGCGCCTCGAACAGGCCGTACAGCTCAAAACCCTTCTGGAACAGCGGCGTTTCCGGCGAGTTCAGGTATTTTGGTTCGCCATTGTCGAGCACCCGGCCGCCAAAGCCGATCACCTGGCCCTTGGTGTTGCGTATCGGGAACATGATGCGCTCCCGAAAGCGGTCGTAGCGCTTCTTGTTGCCGCCGTCTTCGTCCACCTTGTCGATCACCAGGCCTGATTCAACCAGGGCCAGGGCGTCATAGTCGGGGAAAACGCTTTTCAGGCTGTCCCAGCCGGATGGGGCGTAGCCCATGCCGAAGCGGGCTGCGATCTCTCCCGTCAGGCCGCGGTTCTTTAAATACGCAATCGCATCGGTGGCGCCGCGCAACTGGGCCCGGTAAAAATCGCAGGCCTGGGTCATCGCGTCTGTCAGCGCCAGCGACTGGGCCGCTTGCGCCGCGCGCTGGGCGGGCGGGATCTTGTCGTCGTTGTCGGGGACGACCATGCCGACGTTCTGGGCCAGATCCTTGACCGCATCGATAAATCCCATGCCGGAATATTCGATCATGAAGCCGATCGAGGTGCCGTGGGCGCCGCAGCCGAAGCAGTGGTAGAACTGCTTGGTCGGGCTGACCGTGAAGCTGGGGGATTTTTCGTTGTGGAATGGGCACAGGCCCATGTAGTTGGCGCCGCCCTTTTTGAGCTGGACGTATTTGCCGACCACGTCGACGATGTCGACGCGGTTTAATAGGTCGGTGATGAAGGATTGGGGGATCACGTCAAATTTTTTTTGATTTGGGTGGTCGCTTCGAGAATGGGGACAGGTTGGGCCGCATACGGACGCAGGGCCAGTCCCCGCCTCCGTTTAGGCGCTTAAGGCTTGTTTGATTAACGAAGACACGAGGCCCATGTCGGTACCTTTTGGCATTTTCGGCTTGATCAGGGCCATGACTTTGCCCATGTCTTGCGGACCGGCGGCGCCGGAGGCGGCGACTGCGTCGGCCACGGCGGCCTTGATTTCGTCTTCCGACAGGCCGGCGGGCATGT
>JBJMVV010000196.1:0-6595 GCA_045810505.1 Massilia sp. | reverse complement strand
GCTGGGCGTGTTCACCCTGTATTTTTGCAGCACCGGTGTCGGCAGCTGGCTGATTTCGCATCCCCTCGAGCAGCGCGAGCCGGCCCTGCGCGTGGTGCCAGCCAATGCGCAGGCCATCGTCGTGCTCGCGGCGGGACGGGTACGCAACAGCCCTGAATACGGCGCCCCGATACCCGATTTTACGGCGCTCGAACGCATCAATTACGCAGCCCACCTGTACCGCCGCAGTCCCCTGCCGATCCTGCTTACGGGCGGGCGCCTGACCGCCTCGCCCACCGATGAACCGCTGGCGCTGGGCATGGCCCGCGTGCTGGCAATCGATTACCAGATTCCCGTACAGTGGCTGGAATCGTCCTCGCGCAACACGGACGAAAACGCCCGTTACAGCGCCCACATTCTGCGCGTGGCCGGGCTCAGCCGGGTAGTGCTGGTGACGGACGCGGTGCACATGCCGCGCGCCCGCCGCGTCTTCGAGCATTACGGCATGAGCGTGATTCCCGCGCCCACGTTTTATGCCGAGCCGGGCCGCTTTAGTCTCTTTCGGCTGATGCCGACCATTGAAAACCTGCGGCGCTCTCATGCCGCCCTGTATGAATGGATGGGACTGGTGTGGTATGCCAGTTCTGGCCGCTGATTGGATGCCATGAAAATCGTCAAGCGTAGTCTGATCGTGCTCACCGTGCTCGCGCTGGTGGGTGGCGTGGCAGCGCTGTTTGTCCTGCAGCAGCTTGGCGTGGCGCCCCGGGTTATGGCGCGCTATGTCGAGCGGCGTGCAGAACAGCACAACGCTGCCATTGTCGCCGCGGCCGCCCTGGCTTCCCACACGGCCCTGCTGGCCGACCGGGGCGCGGGCACGGCCACGCTTCCTTTTGCCCCGTCATTTGGCGCCCAGCCTGCCGCGCCAGCGCGCGACGGCCGTGAAACCCTGGTGGCCAGCGTCGCCGAACTGGCGACGGTGGTCGAACGAGCCGTGCCAGGCGAGTTGATCACCCTGCTGCCGGGGCACTACCGACTGGGCGGCGGTATCGGCCTCGCACGTTCTGGCCTGCCGGGGCAGCCCATCGTGCTGCGCGCGCGCGCGCCTGAAAGCGTTGTCATCGAGGTCGACACGGTGCAGGCCTTTGTTGTCAGCGGCAGCGACTGGTTGGTGGAGAATTTGACGCTGCGCGGCATCTGCAGCGATCGCGCCAGTTGCGACCATGCGTTTCACGTGGTCGGCGGCGGCACCCGCTTTACGGCCTTGAACAACCACATCAGCGATTTCAATGCGCACTTCAAGATCAATGGGGAAGCAGGCCGCTTTCCCGACCAGGGCCGCATTGAAGGAAATACTCTCGACAACAGCGCTGCGCGCGCCACAGAAAGCACCGTGGCTGCCATCGACCTGGTGGGCGCGAACGGCTGGGTGATCCGCAGGAATCTCATCCGCGATATTGTCAAGGCGGACGGCGACAGGGTCAGTTACGGTGGCTACGCCAAAGGTGCCGGCTCGCACAATCTGTTCGAACAAAATGTGGTGCTGTGTGAATCGAACCTGCACGACCTGCCCGGTGCGCGGGTGGGGCTGTCGCTGGGCGGCGGCGGCTCTGGCCGGGAATTCTGTCGCGACCAGCGCTGCATTATGGAGCAGGAAGAGAGTACCTTGCGCGAAAACCTCGTGGCTGGGTGTTCCGATGCGGGGATTTATTTGAACAGCGCGGCGCGCAGCACCATCGTCAACAACACCCTGCTCGACACGGCGGGCATCGACGTGCGCTTTGCGGCCAGCACGGCCAGGCTCGATGGAAACCTGGTTGATGGCGCCATCCGCAGCCGCAACGACGGCGTCATATATCTGGGAGAGAACATGTCGACGCCGACGGCGGCGTTATTTCTCGCCTGGCATCCGGTGCGCAGATTATTTGCCGACCCGACCGCACTGGCACTGGAATGGGCGAATTCTCCTCCTCGCCGGGAAACGCCCGGCGTCGAAGGGGCAGTGGATCTGTGCGGGGTGAGGCGGCCGGCGAGCGCGGCGCTGGGCGCGTTTGAACAATGGCAGGCCTGTCGGCGTCAGGACGGCGTGCGTCCCTGAACCGGCAGGTGCAGACTTATTTCGCGCCCGAATTGCCTTTGCGGACTTCAGCCAGCTGGTTACGCAGGCCGGGCAGGGGGAAGCCGAGCGAGTAGGCCTTGTCGGCGTACTGGGATGCCTTGTCATAGCGCCTGAGCTTTACATACAGCAGCCCCAGGTTGTAATTGAAAGTGGCGTTTTCAGGTTCAAGTTCGACGGCCCTTTGCAGCATATCCAAAGCGCGTTCGCTTTTGCCCTGGCTGTTGAGGTAATTGCCGTAGGCAGCATAAGCGGTACCATCATCGGGCGCGAAGCGGACGGCGCGCTCGAAATAGCACTCGGTGGGAAACTTTGCACCCTGGAGCTGCGGTTCTTTGGTGCGGGCGGCTACCATTGCCAAGGTCGCCAGGGCGCGGGCGTGATTGGGGTAGACCCGCAATGTGTAGTCAAGATCGCCGCCGAGATAACCTGATTCGCCCGCTATGCCTTTTGCGACCTGATCCGTGAAGTGAAACCGCTCGACAATTTCGAGATTGAGTTCAGCGCGCTTGCGGTAGTCAAAGGGACCGTAGTGACTGCTCAGGTCGCCGCAATAGCCGGTCGCAGCCTGGGCATTGCCGGCTAAGATCATGATCGCCGTGAGGCCGCCCCAAATAAGCTTGTTCATAAAAATCCCATAAAAACCGCACCGCGCGCGGTGCCTCTACTGTAACGCAAAAAAGCGCCCATTTACCACGCGCGCAGCCATTGAACTGTCCACGTTGCAACTTGGTCGCGCCAGGCGCGGCGCGAGAAAGTGTGGTCGGCCGCATCCAGGGTCTGGCGCGTCATCGAGGGTGCGGCCAGAAGGCCACGCCATTCATGCGAGCCGCCTGCCATGTCGAGAAATTCCTTGGCCGTCAGATCGGCGCCGCTGATGATGAACAGGCCGCGCCCACGGAACCGGCCCAGGCCCTCGCACATACGCACGTGAAACGATGGCCGCGCTGCTGGCGTGCCTGGCGGCGTCGCCGCGCTGTCCTTCCCGAAGGCCTTGCGCGCGATCCCTGCCATCGATGCGAGGGCTCCGGCATAATTAAACTTGAAACTGGCAATTTTCTTCCACAAGGCAGGGTCGCGCAGTCGGGCCAGGTAATAATGCTTGAGGGTCGACTTCGCCAGTCCCTGTTCGCTGCGAGCCCAGGGATTAAGCATGACCAGGCCCGCCACGCGGGGATCGTGCTGCGCATAAAACATGGCGGCCGAGGCGCCGTCGCACAGGCCCCAGATTACCACTTCTTTCAGGCCCGGCACGGTGACATAAAACTGGTCAATGGCCGCAGCCAGATCGGTGTCGACGTCTTCAAAATCGCGCATGGGGCCGCTGCTATCGCCCATGCCACGGTAATCGAAGCGCAGCACCGGAAAACCTTCGCTGGCCAGTGCGCGCGCCAGCAATGTGAACTGGCGGTGGCTGCCGGCCCGGTATTGGGGGCCGCCCACCACCACCAGCACGCCTCTGCTGGAGGGCTGCTCGGGAATGCTTGCCACACCGATCAAGGTCTCACCGGCACAGCCGAACTGCAGGGCTAATTCCTGGTAATTCATGGGGCCACCGCCGCCAGTGCTGTCTGCGCCAGCAGCGCCGTGGTCGCATCGACCAGCACGGGCGACTCTTCGATTTCCTGGTTGGCCCAGAAAGCGGGGCCAGCCACGCGGTGCAATTGGACGGTCACGCCAGCGGCGCGCCATTTGGCGGCCAAGCGCGTAATGGCGGGCGCTTCCGGACGCTCGAGGCTGGCGACGGATTCGATCCAGTCGATCGGGCACGCCGTGACGGCAAGGCGGGCCGCGTCGCAGGCTTCGATCGCGGCTGCCAGTTCAGGCGCCAGCTTATACCCCGCCACTTCCACCGACTCACCGTGTAGCAGGAGGGCGCGGGCGTCGGTGGCGCCGCCACCAGCGCCGGCGTCCTTGCCGTCGGCCAGCATTTCATTGACCGCCAGCAGACGCAGGAATTGTTTCAGAAAGGTGGCGCCGGTTTGCACAGGGTTCCACAGCAGCACCCGCGCCAGCGCATGGCTGCTGCTGTTGGCCACGTCAAGCGCCAGCAAGCCGCCCAGTCGTAAGCCGAGCAGGGTGATCGGCGCCTGGTAATGGGTCTTGAGCCAGTCGATGGCTCCTTCCACGTCAGCTTTCCAGGCCTCCCAGCGAGCATCAGCAAAGTCGCCGCTGCTATCGCCGCAGCCCAGCAGGTCGATTTGCAAAACGGCAAACCCAGCTGCTGCCAGCGCGCGCGCCTGGTTGGCAGCGACCCGGCGCGATTTGTTCATCTCTTCAGCGAACGGGTGAATGTAGAGCACGGCGCCGCGGCAGTTGCCGGCGGGCGCATGCAACAGGCAAAAGCGCTGCCCTGGCGCGAGCTGCAGAAAAAAAGCGCTGGCGGCGGGCAGGGGGCTGGTCATTGCGCCAGTTTTTGCTCGACGAAATGGGCCAGCGTGCCCAGCGTCTCAAAGGTGCTGGCGCCGATTTCATCGTCGTCGACCGTGATGCCGAAGTGCTCTTCCAGTGCAGTGATCAGGTTCACCACCGCCATTGAATCGAGCTCGGGGACCGCGCCGAGCAGGCCCGAATCGGCCGTCAACGAGGCGCGTGCATCGCCGAGGCTAAGGACATCGGCAACGATATTTTTGACTTCTTCCAAATACAACATAGTGACTCCGTAAAAGTTGAGCGCCATGATACACGGCGTCATCGCCGTTGTTCAACACACAAGTGTGGGCGCGGTCAGATTGTGTCGCCGCGCGAGCGCAGGTTTTTCAGCAGGCGCAAGGTAAATGGCAGACGCGTGCGGTCCCATGGGGTAAAGCGTGGCAATTGAAACAAGTCGGTCCCGAGCCGCGCCGCGCCCCAGGAGGTCGACACGGCGCCCGTAAAACCCAGTTCCTTGACGATGGCGACGTGTTCAGCCAGGTAGTCCCGTCCCGGTTTGCCGTTCGGATAGGCAAACAGATTGACGGGCGCGCCGATCATGTCTTCCAGCGCAGCTTTGCCGGTGGCGATCTGCGTGCGCGCTTCGGCAGCGGACAGGCGGGCCAGAATGGGATGGTCGACCGTGTGGGCGCCGATCTCGATGCCGGCGGCATGCAGCTGGCGCACCTGTTCCGTGCGCATCATGAGGTCGTCCGGCAGGCGCATGTCCACCTGGGCGGCAATCGCCTCCACCTGGCGCAGGCGCTCGTCCATGGAAATGTACTTAAGCTGGTCGAGCAGGCTGCCGATAGCCTGGCGGCGTGCGGCGACGGAATCAAGCGTGTATCGGCCGTAGCCAGCGCCGCCCAGGTCAATCTGCCCGGGTGCGCGGCGTATCAGTTCAATGATGGTGTCGTTCCACATCCGTCCGCCATTGAGAAAGCCGGTGGCGACAAACACGGTCGCATGCACGCCATGGCGCTGCAGGATGGGCAGGGCGATGGTGGCGTTGTCGGCGTAACCGTCGTCAAACGTCAGACAGGCTGCGCGCGTGGGCAGACTGTCATTTTTCAGGCCTTCGATGGCTTGCGACAGCGAGATGATATTGAAGTTGGCCTTCAGATAGCGCAGCTGCTGATCAAAGCGGGCCGCGTCGATCTCGTCGGGAAAGAGCGGATCGGGCTGGGCCAGCACGCGGTGGTAAATCAGGATCGACAGGCGCTTTTTGAGGGGGCCGAGCGAAGCGATCTGGCGCAGCGCGCCGCAGGCAAGCGCGGGCAGGGCGCCGTCCTCGGACGTGTCTGCGCGCGCCGGCGAAAAGGTAGTGGTAGGCATCAAAGGACCTTAGCAGCGACGGGCTGGGGAGCCAGGCCGCGACGTTGTTGTTCTTGCGCGAGGACCCGCGCCTGTTTGGCCTCGGCGTTCAGCGTTTGTTCGACCAGATGGCCGGTGCACACAACGATGGCAATCAAATAATACGGCACATCGTAGTAAACAAGACTAAGGAAAGCGCCGCCCACGCCGAAGCCGAGCAAGCTGACTTGTACCATCATGCCGAGTTGCCCGGCCCAGCGCAAATCATCGCGGTTGGCGGTCACCTTGATCAGCCAGCTGGAGCGACGAACGGTCAATACGGCGAGCAGCAGGTACATGATCAGGCCGGGAAAACCGTGCTCGCCCAGCACCTGAAAATAAATCGAGTGGGCCGCATGTGTATCGTCCGGATTCGGGGCGTAGATCTTGAAAATCGTTCCCGTCCAGATATCGAAGCCGCCGCCTACCAATGGCCGGTCGAGTGCAAGATTCTTAGCCATACCCCAGGCATTGATACGCCCCATGGCGGACGCGTCCTGCTGGTAGGTATTGATGGTGTTCATCCGTTCGGTCCACTTTGCCGGCATGAATATGATGCCGATCGGTACGAGGGCGAGCAGAACTGCCCCCATCACCACCTTCTTTGGACTTCTCCACCAGAAATACAGGAGCATGGCTGCAATCCCGACCAGGGCGCCGCGGGAGTACGACCCCAGTGCTGCCATTGCGCATAGCGCCATGGAAATAATCAGGCCCCGCTTGACCCATTTATTGGTC
>JBJMVV010000195.1:0-8420 GCA_045810505.1 Massilia sp. | reverse complement strand
GGCTGCACCTGTGCGGCGCCTGCGCCTGGGCGGGCGTGGTGCTGGTGGGCGCCACCGCGCCGTGGCAGGGCGATAGCGTGCAAGCTTTGGCGCGGCGCCTGTCGCGGGTGGCGACGGCGGCATTGTTGCTGGTGCTGGTCAGCGCGCTGCTGCGCCTGGCACTGCTGCCGAATTTTGCCCTTGCGGGCTTCACGCTTTATCTGCAGGCGCTGGCGGGCAAGCTGGTGCTGGTGGCGGGGGTGATTGCGCTGGGCGCCTTCAACCGCTTTGCCGGCTTGCCGGCATTGGGTGAGCCGGCCGGCGTGCGGCGCTTTGTGCAGGTCCTGCGGATCGAAGCGCTGTTGATGGGCGCGGTGTTGCTGGCGGCGGCCGTGCTGGCTTCCACGCCGTCCGGCTAGTGTATTGCTGTCGAGAGAATGGTATTTATAGCAAGATTATATTTCTTGAACCTTACCCACAGAATCTGTGGGTAAAACGACCACGTTGGCGCGGCCTTCCCCAGTATGCATGCCCGATTTATCGGCATGCCTAAAAAAGCGGCAGATTTGCCGCTTGCACCCTCGCTTGTACCCTTATTCGGGACAAAAACGGGCGCAGCGCAGGCGCCAGCGCGCTTCGATCTGCTGCCGCTCGCCATTGTCGCTGATGGTCTTGAAGCCCGTATTGAACAGGCGCCGCTGGCGTTCGCCCTCGGGATTGCTGGTGCTGAAACCGATGAAGGAGCCCATGGCCGGCCCCGTGAAGGCGCGCAGCACGCCCTTCACGCCCGCCTGGCGCTCGACCAGTTCGACGCTGCGCAAATCGTCCGTCATCAACACGGCCAGGTCGAGCCGGCCGGCAGCGAGTTTTTTCAGGTTGACCACTTCCGAGCGCGCCGTCTCCAGCGCCACTCCGCGCCCGGCCAGCGCAGTGACGGCGGGCGGGTATTCGTAGCCGAACACGATGCCGACCCGCATGCCGGGACGCAGGCCATCGAGCGAGCGCAACTTGTTCGCCTCCTTGCTGCGTGCACTATAAAAATGGGGCGTGACGGAAAACAGGGGCTGGTCGGCAAAGCGCACCTTGCCTTGCAGTTCGGGCGCGGCCGACATGCTCAGGCAACTTGGCGCGGCGCCATTGAGCACCAGTGCCTTGCAGCGCGCGTAGGGCACCACGTCGAGGGTGGCGGGCGCGCCGGCGGCGGCAAAGGCGGCGCGCACCAGGTCGTTGGCCATGCCGACGCCGTTGCGGTCCGACCAGGGGCTGGCGGCGTCCTCGACCAGCACGTGCACGGGCACGCCGTCGGCTTGCGCCGCCAGGGGCAGGCTGAACATCAGCGCAGCGAAGAGGGCAAGCGGCGGGATTGACATGGCGGAGGACCTGAAAGAAGCGGCAGTGATCGATTTTACCCGCATCATGCAGCCACAATGCGATCGCGGCCGGCCGCCTTGGCGCGGTACATGGCGGCGTCGGCGCGGGCGATAGCGTCATCGAAACGTTCGTGCGGCAGGGTGGCCACCGCCACGCCGGCCGAAAACGTCAGGCGCAGGCCTGGATCAATGTCCTCAAAACGCAGCGCGCCGACCGCGCCCGTGATGCGTTCGAGCGCGGCGAGCGCTTCGTGCAGTGCCGTGTCCGGCATCAGCAGCAGGAATTCCTCGCCGCCCCAGCGGGCCAGCGAGTCGCCCACCCGCAAGGTCGCCACCGCGGCGCGCGCAAAATTTTTCAGAACCAGGTCGCCGGCGGCGTGGCCGTGGCGGTCGTTGATGGATTTGAAGAAATCGATGTCGATCAGGGCCACGCAAACGTGACCCTGATGGCCGGGATGGCCGGCGTGGCTGGTGCGGCGCTCGTGCTCCAGTTCCAGTTGCTCCAGTTGCTCGCTCATGTGGCGGCGGTTGGCCAGCAGGGTCAGTTCGTCCGTCGTCGCCAGGCGGCGGATGGTGGCGACGGCGTCGATCAGGCGCGCGCGCAGGCGCGACAGTTCGCTGTTGATGGCGGCCACGGCGGCCACCCCGAAGCTGCCCAGGCAGACGTGCACCAGTTCCGTTTCCAGATGATGGGTGGCGGGGCGCCACCACATCAGGCCGACGCTGGTGGCGCATAAGGCCGCAATCGCAAACACCGACAGGGTAATGGTCTGGGCGGGCCGCAAGGCAAAGGCGCAGAACACGATCACCACCGGCAGGCCGATCAGGATGGCGCCGCGCAGGTCGCCCAGCACGGCGTACATGGCCATGTCGTACAGGACGGCGTAATAGGCCTGGGCCAGTGCCAGGCGCCAGTGGGCAATTCCCAGCGCCGTGGAAGCGCGCAGCAGGACATAAAAGACGGCGATGCCGCCGATCCCGGCGCCGGCCACCAGTGTCGCTGCAAGCCCACCGCCGTGGCGGCTGCTCTCGCGCAGCACGATCAGGGCGCACAGGGTGTAGATGAAGGCGGTGGCGGCCCAGTAGGCCATTACCCGCCGCGAGCGGGGCGTATCACCAATCAGGTAGTTGGCCAGGGGTTGCAGCACGGAGCGGTCCTCTTCAAGGGTCTGCTGCCAAGTCTACTTGAGGTGAGACAACTTTGAAACTTTCATAAGCCGAAGACCAGCCGCAGCGCGACCATGCCGCGACGCTTTTACGTAACTTTATGCGTAACTGCGCATAATCCGCAAATCGGCGCCCCGGCAGCGCCGGTGGCGTATCTGCGGCATAATCGGCGCATAATTTTTGTCAAGGACACCATGATGCGCCCAGCGACACTCGCCGATTTTCCCATCACCGCCCGCTGGCCGGCCGCCCATCCCGAACGCATCCAGTTGTATTCGCTGCCCACGCCCAACGGCGTCAAGGTGTCGATCATGCTGGAAGAAACCGGCCTGGCCTACGAGCCCCACCTGGTCAATTTCGCCACCAACGACCAGTTGAGCGCGGAATTCATGTCGCTGAACCCGAACAACAAGATTCCCGCCATCATCGATCCGACTGGCCCTGACGGCAAGCCGCTGGCCCTGTTCGAGTCCGGCGCCATCCTGATGTATCTGGCCGAGAAAAGCGGCAAGCTGATCCCGCAGGACGCCGTCGGCCGCTACGAGGCGCTGCAGTGGGTGATGTTCCAGGTGGGCGGCATCGGCCCCATGTTCGGCCAGTTGGGCTTTTTCCACAAGTTTGCCGGCAAGGACTACGAAGACAAGCGTCCCCTGCAGCGCTACGTCGACGAATCAAAGCGCCTGCTCGGCGTGCTCGACAAGCATCTGGCCGGCAAGCAATGGATCATGGGCGACGATTACAGCATCGCCGACATCGCCATCTTCCCCTGGGTGGCCAACCTGGTCGGCTTTTACGGCGCCGGCGAACTGGTCGGTATCGACGCCTTCCCGGAGGTGCTGCGCGTGGTAGCCGCCTTCAAGGCGCGCCCGGCCGTGGTGAAGGGCTTGAATATTCCGCCAAGGCCGGTTGCCTGATTCCTCGCGGACGGCGTTAAGATGGGGACTGGCTGGGCCGCAATCGGACTTGGCGCCATTCGTGGCCCGGCCTGTCCCCCATGCTGCTGGCGCTTCCGCTAGCCGCTAAATATTGCCACCCCTATCAAGCCATCCGGCAAGTCCAGCGCGACATGCGGCAGCGACCAGTCGCCCTCATCCCCGGCCGCCCACTCCCGGATCTGCTCACCGCGTAATTTGAACGCCGCCTCGCGCCGGGTCCAGGCCTGGCAGAAGGCCAGCGGGCGCTGCGCGTCCGGCATGGCAGCCAGCGCGGTGGCAGCGGCCATGCCCAGGTAGTCGTGCGCCATCGATGCCCAGTTCGAGGGCAGCACGATCTGCATCAGGTCGACGCCGACGGCGCCGGCGCGGCACAGCACGGCCACCGACAGGGTCTCGGCGTGGCTGATCGATACGCCCATGCCCGTGTCGGCGCCATCGACCAGCAGGCGGGGCGGCTGGCCCGGCTCGCGCGCCACTTCAATGCGTTCGGGACCGATGTCGAGCAGGCCCGCCGCCACTTCGCAGATGGCGGCGCGGATGTCCTTGCGGGCCGCCTCGCGCGGCCCTCCCGGCGTGCTGACGGCAATCAGGCCTTCGCGCCAGTCGGGCGCCGTGCCCTCGTGCGCTGGGGGCCAGGGGTGGACGACCAGCGGCTTCATCGCGCAGGTGCTGCCGGCAGGCCGGACCAGCTGGTGGCGGCCGGGATGTGTTCGCCCTTCATGACCAGGGTGAGGGCGCCGAGGCGCGCGTTGTCGCCCACTTTGGCGCTGTAGAGCACGGCGCTGCGGGGGCCGATGTACACCTTGCTGCCGATCTCGACGTGGTCAATTTTCATGATGCGGTCCTCGAACAGATGGGTTTGCGGGCAGGCCAGCGCGTTCAGTTCGCTGTAGTCGCCGATGTGGACACAATCGAACTCGGTGATGTCGGTGGTGTCCAGGTAGACGCCGCGGCCGATCTTGGCGCCCAGCAGATTAAAGGCCAGCGGCAGCCACGGCGTGCCGCGCAGATAGCGCATGAAGTTGGGCACGGCGATGCCCTCGTACAGATTGGTC
The DNA here is from genome assembly GCA_045810505.1 of Massilia sp. Lineage (GTDB taxonomy): Bacteria > Pseudomonadota > Gammaproteobacteria > Burkholderiales > Burkholderiaceae_D > JAFCUW01. The sequence continues at coordinate 3,914 of JBJMVV010000195.1, read as the reverse complement.
ACGCCTTCCGACAGCCAGACAAACGGCGTCCACATGGGCTCGGCGCGCTTGCGGTAGCGCCCCAGCAGGATCCACTTCAGGGCCAGCACGAACAGGTAGTTGCCGATGCCGTACACCAAACCGGCCATGGCCAGATCGGCCACCACCTCGGCCCAGCGGCCGGCGCCGGCAATCGGCACCACGTCAAGCACCACCGTGTAGCCGACCGCGATCACCACCGCGTGGGGCGCGACGATGCGGAACGCTTCGACCAGGGTGCGGCCCAGGCGGCGCAGGGGCGAGGGGTGGTAGGTCAGGTGTTCGGCGTAGCCGGTGGCTTCCTCGCGCGCGGGCAGGTGGATCGGGGGCGAACCGAGCCAGGTGTCGCCGCTTTTCATGCGCTCGTTGGCGGGGGCGTGGGTGTGCACGCCGACCAGCACCCGCTCGGGCAGCACGGTGCCATCCGGGATGTAACTGCCATTGCCGACAAAGCTGCGGTGGGAGATGACGGTGGGCTGCATGGTCATCCAGCCGCCGTCGATCTGTTCGTCGCCCAGCATGACAGCGTCAGCGATAAAGGTCTCGTCGCCCAGGGTCAGCATGTCCGGCACCACGCCCATGGCGGTGGAAATTTCCGCGTCGCGGCCCACCTTGGCGCCCAGCAGGCGATACCAGAAGGGCGCGAACACGGTGGCATAAATGCCGTGCAGAACGTTAAGACTGGACTCCTGGATATGGCTCACCAGCCACTTGGCGCAGTAGGTGCGGCTGTGGATGCCTGATCTGCCCGGTTCCAGCCGCGGCAGGGCGCCCCAGCGGATGCCGGCCGACACCAGCGCCGTCAGCACGATCAGCACGGCGCTGGCGGGGAAGGCCAGAATAAAATAACGGGCCAGTTGCGTAGCGATGGTGTCGCCCGCCAGCCAGGGCATGATTTCGCGCTCGTCGAACCAGTCAATCAACACGAAACTCGGGAACACGGGCATGAAGAAGAGCGTGGCCACCAGCAGCATGCCGACCACAAAAAACGCCGCCTCGGCCCACAGCCTGCCATTACTGACGGCGGGGCGCGGCGGCAGGTCGGACACATACGGCCCGGCGTCGCGCGCGGGCGAACCGGTCCAGGTGCGCGCGGCGGGTACGGTCATGCCATCAACCAGGGCGGCCTGACCTTCCAGGTGCCCCAGTTTTTCCACCTTTGTATTGCCTTCGAGGACGGCGTAAGACGCCACGCAGGCCTCGTCTTCCAGGGTGATGGCGCCCAGCAGCAGGCGGCCCCGCTCGACCCGGGCGTTTTCAAAGTTGACGGCGTTGCCGACGCTGACCTTGTCGCCCAGCACCAGAAGGTCCGGTGCGCGCAGGGTCATCGAGCCGATGATGACGTCATGGCCGACTTTGGCGCCCAGCGCGCGCAGCCACCAGTTATACAGCGAAGAGCCGCCCAGCAGATAGGTGGGCGCCGCTTCGACCAGGCGGTCGGCCAGCCACCAGCGGTAATAGGTCATGCCCCACAGGGGATAGGACCCGGCTTTCAGGCGCCCCGCGATGAGCCACTTGCCCGCCACGGCAAACACGAACTCCATCAAGGTCGCCAGCAGGAACACGCCGATCGAGGCGGCGATAGCGCGCGGGGTCGAGTCGCCGGGCGAACCGGTCAGGAAGTGATAGGTGAAAAACGGCGCGAGCCACTGGGCCATGCGCAGGGTCACGAGGAAGGGCACGGCGGCAGCCTGGGCCGCGCCGCAGCGCCAGCGCCGGGCCGCCGATGGCGCCGTCCAGTCCGCTTCTGCCGCACCGCCGGCGGGCGCTTCCATCAAGGCCACGGCCAGGTCGCCAATCTTGCGATGCTGATAGATGTCGCGCACCGTGACGTGGGCAAAATCGGGCCGCGCGCGCAGGGCCGAGGCCAGCCGCGCCGCGAAGAAGGAATGCCCGCCCAGGTCGCTGAAAAAATCGGCCTGGCGCAGGATCGGCTGACCGGGGAACAGCTTGGCCAGTTCGGCAAACAGGGCCGTCTCGGCTGGCGTTTCCGGCAAGTCCGATTCGCCCGTGGCCGCCTCCGTAAAGGCCGACAGCGGCGTGGCTTTCAAGGCCTTCCTGTCGATCTTGCCGGAAGTCAGGCGCGGCATCACGCTGAGCAGTTCATAACGGCCCGGCACCATGTAGGGCGGCAGGTGATCGACCAGGCTGTGGCGCAGGGCCGAACCGCTCAGGGAATCAGGCGCCGCATCGGCCGAGGGCACGATATACGCCACCAGTTGATCGATGCCATCGTCCTTGCGCAGCAACACGGCCACCGTGCCCACCCCGGCCTGCTGGGCCAGCACTGCTTCGATTTCGCCCAGTTCGACCCGGAAACCGCGGATTTTCACCTGGTCGTCGGTGCGGCCGAGACACTGCACGTCGCCTTCGGGATCGATCCGGGCCAGGTCGCCCGTGCGGTACAGGCGCTGATCGTGCTCGCCCGTGGACCAGGGGTTGGCGATGAATTTTTCCGCCGTCAGATCGGGACGGCCCAGATAGCCGGCCGCCAGACCGATGCCGGTGATGCAGAGCTCTCCCATCTCGCCGCGCGGCAGCAAAGTCAATGGCCCTTCCGTGCCGGGCGCAATCACCAGCAGGCCGTAATTGGGCAGCGGCGTGCCGATGGTGATGGGCGCGCCCGGATGCAACTGGGCCAGGCTGGCCGAGACGGTCGCCTCGGTGGGGCCGTAAGTGTTGAACATCTGCCGCCCCGGCTTTGACCAGCGCTCGACGACGGACTCGGGGCACATTTCGCCGCCCAGGTTAATCAGGCGCAAGGTGGCGACCTCTTCGGCGAACAGGGCCAGCAGGGTCGGCACCGCGTGCAGCACGGTGACGTGGTTGGCGGCGAGCATGCGCGGCAGGTTTTCCGGGTCGCCCACCAGGTCTTTCGGGCCCACCCAGAGCGTCGCGCCAACCAGCCAGGCAATCCAGATTTCCTCGAAGGACATGTCGAAGGCGACCGAAAAACCCTGGTAGACCCGGTCATCGGCGCGGATGCCGAGGATAGCGTTTTCGCTGCGCAAGAAATGGCAGATGCTGCGCTGGTTGATGAGGATGCCCTTGGGCTTGCCGGTCGAGCCGGAGGTGTAGATGACGTAGGCCGGCGCGTCGGGCGAGACGGCGCCGCGCAGGGCGGCTATTTTGCCGGCTGCATTTTCCATAGCGCCGGCCGGTTCCAGCAAGGCTTCGTGGGTCCAGATGGGAGCCGGCACGCCGTCCAGTTGCGGCGCGAAGGCTTCTGCCGTGACCAGGCCCACGGCGGCAGCATCTTCCATGCACACCAGCAGTCGCTCGACGGGGGTGTCCTGATCGACCGGCAGCCACGCCGCGCCCGTCTTGGCGATGGCCAGTTGGCACACCAGCAGTTCGGCCCCGCGCGGCATCCACAGGCCCACGATGGCGCCCGCACCGACCCCGGCGGCGAGCAGGCGCGCGGCCGCGCGCGAGGCCAGTTCGTCCACTTCGGCGTAGGAAAGTTCGCGTTCGCCGTCGATCAGCGCGATCTGCGCGGGCGTGCGGCGGGCGCTGGCCTCGAACAGGTCGGCGAGGATTTCGTGGTGGAGCAATTCGGGAACGTCCGGTCCGTACAGGATGTCGGGATGGGTGCTACGGACGGGCAGGGCGGTGACAGAGTAATCGTTCATTCAGGCCAGGTTGAAAGCGTGGCCGGCAAGGGTGCCGGGCCAGCCTCCACATTACAGGAAAAACCAGCGCTTCATGAGCCCGCGCGTGCGAATTCCCGGCTGATTTCAGCCCCGTTTCAGCCATGGCGGGCGATGTTGAACTGTTTAAGGGGGCCTTAAGGGGATTTAAGCCGGGCTGGCTTGACTTTGTCATCGATTCGGCCAATATGAAGCCCATAACTTTGGAGGTCATGATGAAGTCAGGTTCGCGCTATTTTTCATTTG
>JBJMVV010000194.1:0-10576 GCA_045810505.1 Massilia sp. | reverse complement strand
TACCTGGCTGGTGACGTCGTAAGCGCCTGAAAAATAATCGTAGCCGCCGCCGATGGTGCCGGACGTGTAGCGCCGCGCCGTCGTCGCCGTCACCGGCAGGCCCTCGAAATTGACCGTGTAATCGGGCGTGCCGCCCGAGCCGGCCCAGTACAGCTGCGCGCTCAGCACGATGGCGCCCGTTGGCAGGCCTGTGAGTTTCGCCGTCAGGGTGGTGGCCGGCGCGTAGAGCGAACAGGCGCCGGCGCTGGAGCCGTTGGCGCCATTGCGCATGGTGACCTGGGCGCCGGTGAAGTTGACGTTGCCGGCGAAGCTTTTATAGAGCGCGATGGGGGTGTCGGCGCGTGCCGGCAGCACGCACACGAGCAGCAGCAAAGCCAGGCAGCGTAGCAGCGCCTTCACAGCTTCACCTCGATGCGGCGCTGGACGTAATCGGGATTGTTGCTGGGGTTGGGGCAGCTGCCGCCAGCCGCTTGCAGGTTGCAGGCGGTGGCCGTGATGACCCAGCGGTCGAGCGCCGCCGGATCATCGGGCGCCAGGTCGCGCAGGCGCGCGCAGGTGACGGTGACAATAAAACCATTCAGGCTGCTGGTGGTGGGCAGCGCGAAGGTATAGGCGGCATCGCAGCGCCGGTTGGCCGTGCGCAGGTTCTGGTACATGCCCCACTCGATGCCGGCGCGGGCGGCCTGGTAGGCGCGCGCTCCTTGAACATCGAGCGCGGAGGCGCGCTGGTTCGAGGTCGACACAGCCAGCAAGGCGACGGCCAGGCCAGACAGGATCACCAGCAGGAAGATGGCGGTGACGAGGCCGACGCCTTTGCTGCGAGCGATGCTCGGGTGCGCCGACCGCCTCATGGCGTATTCTCCACGTGCACCTGATGCACCAGCCGCACCGTGGCGTCGGCGCTGTTGCGGCTTTGCAGTTCCAGGGTCAGGATCACCAGCGCGCTGCGGCGGTTGGCCACGGTCGACACCTCGAATTTGCAGCTCGCTACCCGCCCGGCCAGCAGGGCGCGCTGGCCCGACGCGCCGGCCGGCACGGGGTTGGTCACCTGGACCGCCGTGATGGCGTAGCCCGACTGGCGGGTCAGCAGGTTCGGACCAGTGGTCTCCGGGCCGCAGTAATAGCTCACCGGGCCGCTGACGATGTGAAAACGCTGCATGCTGGACGGGACCGCGGGCGACTGCGCCGCGAAGGGATTGTCGCGCAGGGTGAGCGTCTTGGCCGTCGCGTCCATGCCATCGATGACGGCGATATTGCGCTGGCTGCTGGCGAAAGCATAGGCGTCTGCTGGCGGGAAGTCCGGGCCCAGGTTATTCACCACCAGGTAGTCGCGGCCCACATCCAGCTGGGCGCTCGTGGGCATGCTGCCAACCACCGTGAACGTGGTCTTGCTGGTGTCGTTAAAATCAAGCACCGGCTTGGCCTCGATGCCGTCTTCGGCCGCCAGGTAGCGCCCGCCCGTGCGGGTGAGCAGAAATTCAATGCTGTTCTGGGCCGCGTTGACGCGGATCGAATTGGGCAGCGCCAGGCGCAGGTCGCGCGCGATGCGGCGCAGCGCCAGGTCGGCCGTGTCGGCCAGTTCGGCCCGCACCAGCGTATCGGCGTAGCCCTGCACAGGCGCGCGGATGAATGCGGCGACCATGCCGCCCAGGATGCCGATGATGACGATGACGACGATGGCTTCTACCAGCGTGAAGCCGGCCTGGCGATTGGGCAGGGTGCGCGTCATGGCGTATTGGGCGCGTAACGCGTGCGATAACCATCGAGCACCAGCTTCTGGTTGTCATAGCTGACGGTGACGCTGATGCGCAGCACCTCGCCCACATCGACGGCGCCCGCATTGCTGGCGATATCGCCCAGGCTTTCGGGAATCAGAGTGAGGCTTGCGCTGTAGCCGTTGACGGCCATCGGCACGCCGTTGGCATCGGCCAGCACCCCGCCCGCGTTGAAGGCGGCAATGGGCGTATTGGCCGCCGCGGCATAGTCGTTGACGTTGTCGTAAGGGCGCGAGCCGGCCGATTCCTGGCCGAAGCGCTCGGGGATGGTGCAGGCGGCCGTGCTGGTGGCAGTGGACGCGTCGGGTGAAGCAGGATCGCAGAAGGTGTACTGGGCCAGCTGCACTTCTTCCAGCAGGGCCTCGGCAATCATCAGGGCCTGCTTGCGGCGCAGGGGATCGGCGCTGGCGGCGGTCGATGACTGCAGCACTTGCAGGATGCCCGCCACCGCTACCGAGACGACGACGATGAACAGCACCAGTTCGACCAGGGTGACGCCGCGCTGTCGGCCTTGCATCGGATGCGCGCTAATAGACATAGCCCGTTTCGCGCTCGATGGTGACGTCGGTATTTCGCCCGTCGCCCGATACGCGCAGCAGCATGCCGTTGAAGCTGGACGTGGCGCTGCCGGCAGTGTCTGCACTGGCGAAGGGACGACCCAGGGCATCGAAATAGAAATAGGCAGCGGCGGGCAGCACGGTGAGCGACAGGTTCGGCGGCGTGGCTTCGCAAAGCCAGGTGGGAGCGGCGCAGGCGCTGAGGGTGGCCGCCGTGCCGCTGCTGGAGCCGCCCGGCGCCAGCACCCGGTTGGCGCCCGCACAGCTGGCATCGAGCTGATAGTTGTAGCAAAGGGCGATGCGTCCCGAGCCCACCACCACAAAGACGGGCCGGTTCTGCGCCACGGCGTTCTTCTGGGCATAGCGCAGCAGTGCGCGGGTCTGTTCGGCGTAGGAGGCCGCATCGAAGCTCGCCTTGTCGAAAAACCGGCTAGCGGCTACCGCGCCGAGGATGCCGGTGATGACAAGCACCACCACCAGCTCAAGCAGCGTGAAACCACCTTGCCTTGGTACGCGTACAGCTTGCAGCACTTAGCCGCACTTGCTCGTGACCGCGTTCGAAGCGTCGATGGTTGGCGTACCGCCAGCGGTGGCAGCCTCGACATAGGTGACCGAGCAGTTGGGGTGCGAGGCGTCAGGGGTGACCGTCAGCGTGGTGGCAGTGGCCGTGATGTTGTAGTCGGTGGTGGCCAGGTTCGACGATACCACGATGCCCGAGCTGGCAACCGCGGTGGCGCTACCCGTCGCACCGCTTGCGCCGGCAGCGCCATCGCCGCCGACGTCAGGATAGCCGTTCAGGAATGCGACCTTACTGCCTTCCTGCAAGATCGCGCTGGCGGTCGCGCTGGAGTTGCTGCTGGTCGAAGCGGGCGAGGACGCCACCAGCCACTGGGCGTGGAACAACGCCGAGGCGCTTTTCAGGCTGCCCGCGGCCGCCTGCATCTTCGCGACCCGTGCATCGGCGCCCAGGTCGGCAAACTTCGGCAGCGCGGTGGCGGCCAGGATGCCGAGAATGACGATGACGACGATCAGTTCGATCAGGGTGAAGCCGGCCTGGGTGGTGGTCTTGATGTTGCGGGTGAACGAGGTGCGCATGAATGCTCCAGAAAAAAATCAGCTAAGGGTCTAATTCGGTAATGGGCAAGGCTGGGCGGGGTCGTGGAAGACTATTCCAACCTTGTCGTGGCCGCGCGGCTGCGACGCGCACACCGGTTCAGTCGGCGACGAGAACGGGGGGTGTTGTCCGCAGCGACGGACGGCCCGGCGAGGTTGGGGACGGGGCAGGAGAATTTTAACTTGAATTTGAGCAATATCCACACTGGATCGCCAAAATGTGGATTTATTTCTCGACGGTATGCCAATTTGCCAAGCGCGCGGTCGAACCACCAGTGTCCGACCGGCAGGGATTCTGGCTGCGGCGCATAAAACTCGCCCAGGTAGTTTGCCGGCTTGTCATAGACAAAGTCTAGGGGATTCTGGCCTGCGCGGGGGCAGGCCGGCGCATGCAAAGGGTCGATCCGGCGGGCGTTTGCCTGGCTCGACAGTGCCAGATTGATATGCAAAATTAGTTGCTGTATCGCGACAGTTTCCGCCGCCTCCCGCGTCGCCTGCAGTCGGATTGCCGCCACTCCGACCAGCACAGCGATGATCGCCATCACGATGCCGAATTCGAAACGCGAGGCACCTGACTGCGCTGCCTGCGCGCCCTGCCCGCCCGCGCTTGCCGGCCTCATTTGTGCAGCGCCGCCTTGCCCAGGTCCCACATCGGCAGGAAAATCCCCAGCGCCAGCACCAGCACCATCGCCCCCAGCACGGTGATGAGGATGGGCTCGATCTGGCTGGAGAGGGTTTTCAGTTCGTAGTCCACTTCGCGCTCGTACATCAGGCCGATTTCGTCCATCAGTTCGTCGAGCGTGCCGGACTCCTCGCCCACCGCGATCATCTGCAGCACGATGGGGGTGAACACGCCCGCGGTGACACTGGTGCGCAGGATCGATTCGCCCCGCTCGACGCCATCGCGCATCTGCTCGATGCGCGCCGTCAGATAGGCGTTATCGACCGTTTGCGCCACCACGCTCAAGGCTTGCACGATCGGCACCCCGCTGCGGCTCGACAGCGCAAAGCTGCGGGCGAAGCGGGCCATGGTCCCTTTTAAAATGATCTTGCCGGCGATCGGCAGGCGCAGCTTGTAGCGGTCCCACGCATATCTGCCGCTTGGGGTGGCCAGCCACGCGCGCCAGCCGAACCAGCCGGCGACGCTTGCTGCGAGCAGCAGCGGCCAGTACGCCACCGTGAAGCTGGAAGCCCCGATCAGGATGCGCGTCATCAAAGGCAGGGTCGTGTGAAAACTCTCGAACACCTTGACGAACTGGGGGATCACAAAGACATTGATGACCACCATGGCCAGCACCATCGCCAGCACCACGAAGCTGGGATAACGCAGCGCCGACTTGACCCGCTCGCGCATGGAGCGGTCGAATTCAAGGTGGTCGAACAGGCGCAGAAAAACTTCTTCGAGGCGCCCCGTCATCTCGCCGACCCGCACCATCGACAGATAAAACGGGCTGAAAACGGTGGGATGGCGGCGCATGGCAGCGGATAATTCGCGGCCCGCGTCGAGCGACTCGCGCAGGTCCTTGAGCACCCGCGCGAAAGGCTTGCTGACACTGGACTCCTGCAGGCCGGCCAGGCCGCGCATCAGCGGCACGCCCGACTTGAGCAGGGTATAGATCTGGCGGCTGAACAGCTGCACGTCGATGGAGCCGACTTTTTTTTCAAGCAGGCGCGCCCACGCACCACCTTCCGCTGCCCCGGCGGCGCCGGCGCTCGCGACCCGCCTGGTTTGCACGATGTCGACCGGGGTGACGCCGGTGCCGAACAACTGGTCGGCCACCGCCGCGCTGTCGGCCCCTTCCAGCACGCCCTGCAGCAGTTCGCCTCTAGCATTGCGGCCCTTGTATTCAAAGAATGGCACGGGCTCTCCTCAACTTCAGTCCTCCAGCTGGTTAGCGATGCGCATCGCTTCCGCCACCGTGGTGCGGCCCTGCACCACGAGTGCCACCGCGTGGCGGCGCAGCGTTTCGCCCGCCATCTGGGTCTGCGCCGCCTGCAGGAAGTGGGCCGGGTCGGCGTGGTTGGCGGCGCTGGCCACGGCTGCCGTCATCTCCAGCAGTTCATAGACGCCCGTCCGGCCCCGGTAACCCTGGCCATTGCAGTGCGAGCAGCCCTTGCCGGCGTGGTAGTGCTCGGCCACGTGCTCACCAAGTTCAAGCCGCAGCCAGGCTTTTTCAGTGGGGCTGGGCACGGCGGTGGTGACGCAGCTTTCGCAGATCACCCGCACCAGGCGCTGGGCCAGCACGGCCTGCAGGGCGCTGCCCACCATGTAGCGGGGCACGCCCATGTCCATCAGGCGCAGCGGCGTGCTGGCGGCGTCGTTGGTGTGCAGGGTCGAGAGCACCAGGTGGCCCGTCATCGCGGCGCGCAGGCCAATCTGCGCCGTCTCCTGGTCGCGCATTTCGCCCACCAGCACGATGTCGGGATCCTGGCGCAGGGCCGAGCGCAGCACGCGCGCGAACGACAGCTCGATCTTGTCGTTGACCTGCACCTGGTTGATGCCGGCCAGACGGTATTCGACCGGATCCTCCACCGTGATCAGTTTTTTCTCCACCGAGTTCAGTTCGGCCAGCGCGCTGTACAAGGTCGTGGTCTTGCCGCTGCCGGTGGGGCCGGTGACCAGCACCAGGCCATTCGGACGGCGCACGATGGCGCGCAGGCGCTCGACCAGTTCGGCCGGCATGCCGATGGCGTCCAGCCGCAGGGTGGCGCCGCCCTGGTTCAACAGGCGCATCACCACCGATTCGCCGTACTGGGTCGGCATGGTGGAGATACGCACATCGATGCGCTGCCCGCGCGCCTTCACCGCAAAGCGGCCGTCCTGCGGCAGGCGTTTTTCGGAGATGTCCAGTTCCGCCATCAGTTTCAGGCGCAGCGCCAGCGGCGTGGCGACCTTGATGTCGGCCTCGGTCTGCAGGTGCAGCACGCCGTCGATGCGAAAGCGGATCTGCAAGGTCGATTCCTGCGGCTCGATGTGGATGTCGGAGGCGCGCACCTGGGCGGCGTCGTCGAACACCGACTGCAGAAGCTTGACGATGGGCGCCTCTTCCAGGCCCGGATTGGTCGTCAGCGCGCCGAAGTCGACCGCCTCGCCCAGGTCCTGCTCCACCTCGCGCGCCAGGCCCGTGATCTCGCCCGTGCGGCGGTAGATGCGGTCGATCGCGTGCAGCACTTCAGTCTCGTTGACCACCGCCAGCTCGATGTTTTTCTTGAGCAGGCGGGCGATCTCGTCATACGCAAACAGGTCGGTCGGGTCCGACATCCCCACCAGCATGGCGTCAGGCCGGTCTTCCAGCAGCAGGGCGCGAAAACGCCGCGCCTGGGTTTCCGGCAGCAGGCGCACCACGGCCGGGTTGGTGTTATAAAACTTCAGATTGATGTAGGCAATGCCAAGCTGGCGGGCCAGCGCGCCGGAAATCTGCTCTTCGGTGACGAAGCCGTTCTCGATGAACACCCGGCCCAGCTTGCGGCCGCTGCGTTTCTGTTCAGCCAGCGCAAGCCCGAGCTGCTCTTCGGACAGCAGCTTTTGTTGCACCAGGATTTCCCCCAGCCGGACTTTTTCGGGACGCGCCATTGCTTGTCAACCTTGCACTGAAATATTTCCACATTAAAATTGTGGCTCAGCGGGGCATTCTAAGACACAAGCGGGGGCGGTGTACTATTCCGGAATGACTATCGACCTCAAAACTCCTTCATCAAGGCGCCGGGTGTTTCTGATGCGCCACGGCAGCGTGACCTATTTTGATGCAGCCGGCCGCCCCGTGTTGCCGGAAACGGTGGCCTTGAACGAACTGGGCCGCGCTCAGGCCAGCGCCGCCGGCCAGGCCTTTTCCCGCGATGGCGTGCGCTTCGACCGGGTGATCGTCTCCGGCCTGCCCCGCACGGTCGAGACGGCAAGCCGGGTGCTGGCCGAAACCGGCCAGGCGATTGCCATCGAGACCTGGCCTGAACTGGAAGAAATCCGCGGCGGGCGCCTGTCCACCATTCCCGACGATCAATTGCGCGACGCTTTCACGGGCGTGTTCGAGGGCGTCGTGCCGCCCGATAAACGCTTTCTGGGCGGCGAATCGACGGGCGAACTGATGGACCGGGTCCACCCTGCCCTGGCGCGCCTGCGCGGCGAAGCGGACTGGGACACGGTTCTGCTGGTGCTGCACGGCGGCGTCAACTGCGCGATCCTGTCACTGGCCCTGACCGGGCAGCGCCTGTTTCTGGGCAACCTGGCGCAGACGGCTGGCTGCATCAACGCCCTCGACGTGGGCGAGGCCGAGCAGGACTGGGTGGTGCGCTTCGTCAATTACACCCCGCCCGTTCCCCTGCAACTGGCCAGCCGCAGCACGACCATGGAGGAACTCTACAAGCAGTATCTGCGTTCGCGGCAAAAATAATAGTACGGTCGTGCATTTTCATCAGATAGAATGAATAAAAAACCAGACCAGGAGACACGATGTTCGAAGAAATGATCGGCACGAAGGAGGTTGGCGAGCGCCAGCGGTTTGACATGGAGGCGCTGGGCGCCTACCTGCGCGCGCAATTGCCGGACTTCCCTGCCGGCCCCATCGCGGTGGCCCAGTTCAAGGGCGGCCAGTCCAACCCCACCTTTAAATTGACGGCCGGCGGCCAGTCGTTTGTGCTCCGCACCAAGCCAGGCCCGGCGGCAAAACTGCTGCCCTCGGCCCACGCCATCGACCGCGAATTCAAGGTGATGGATGCGCTGCAAAAAGCCGGCTTTCCGGCGCCGCGCCAAATGCTGCTGTGCCTGGACGAAAGCGTCATTGGCCGCGCGTTTTTCCTGATGGAGTTCATCGAAGGGCGCGTCTTGTGGGACCAGTCCCTGCCCGGCATGCGCCGCGAAGAGCGCGCAGCCATCTATGACGAGACCAACCGGGTCATCGCCCAGTTGCACACGATCGATTACGCGGCCATTGGTCTCGCCGATTACGGCAAGCCCGGCAATTATTTTGCACGCCAGATCGAGCGCTGGACGCGCCAGTACCAGGCATCCGTCACCGAGCCCATCGAGGCCATGGACAAGCTGATTGCCTGGCTGCCCAACAATATTCCACCGGGCGAAGCGACGGCGATCGTGCATGGCGACTTCCGCCTCGACAATATGATCTTCCACCCCACGGAGCCGCGCATCCTGGCCGTGCTGGACTGGGAACTGTCGACCCTGGGCCATCCGCTGGCCGATTTTTCCTATCACTGCATGAGCTGGCATATTGCCCCAGGCCAGTTCCGCGGCATCGCCGGTCTCGACCTGGCAGAACTGGGGATTCCCGACCAGGCCGCCTACATTGCCTCCTATGAAAAGCGCACCGGCGCCACCATCCGTGCGGAAGATTTCAATTTTTATTTGGCGTACAACATGTTCCGCCTGGCCGGCATCATGCAAGGCATCATGAAGCGCTACGTGGATGGCACGGCGTCCAGCGCCCAGGCCCTACAGAATGGCAAGGCGGCGCGGCCCATGGCCGAGATGGGCTGGAAGTATGCCCAGGCAGCAATGGCGTAACTTAACTGACAAGGACACGACAATGAACTTCGATTATTCCGAGCGCTGCCAGGAACTGCGGACTCGCCTGCTTGCCTTCATGGACGAGCACATCTATCCAAATGAAAAAGCCTTCAAGCAGGAAGTCGACCGCAACGGTGCTGAGAAAGGCAATCGCTGGATTCCGACCGAACTGATCGAACGACTCAAGCCGCTGGCGCGCGAACAGGGACTGTGGAATTTGTTCCTGCCGAAGTCGCCCCGCGCGCCCGAGGGCCTGTCCAACCTCGACTACGCGCCCCTGTGCGAAATCATGGGCCGGGTCGGCTGGGCGCCGGAAGTATTCAACTGCGCCGCGCCCGACACGGGCAATATGGAAACCCTGGAGCGCTACGGCACGGAAGAGCACAAGCGCCAGTGGCTCGAACCCCTGCTGCGCGGTGAAATCCGCTCGGCGTTTGCGATGACGGAGCCGTCAGTGGCCTCGTCGGATGCGACCAATATCGAGACCCGCATTGAGCGTCAAGGTGAGGACTACGTCATCAACGGTCACAAGTGGTGGATCTCTGGCGCGGGCGATCCGCGCTGCCAGATTTTCATCGTCATGGGCAAGACCGACCCGGATGCGGCGCGCCACCAGCAGCAGTCGATGATTTTAGTGCCCGCCAACACACCCGGCATCACCATCGTGCGTCCCCTGCCCGTCTTCGGCTACGACGACGCGCCCCACGGCCATTGCGAGATCCTGTTGGAGAATGTGCGCGTGCCGGCGTCGAACATGCTGCTCGGCGAAGGGCGTGGTTTTGAAATTGCCCAGGGCCGGCTGGGACCAGGCCGGATTCACCATTGCATGCGCGCGATTGGCGTGGCGGAACGGGCGCTGGAACTGATGTGCAAGCGACTCAATTCGCGCGTGGCGTTCGGCAAAAAGGTGTCGGAACAGGGCGTGTGGCGTGAACGGATTGCGGACGCCCGCATCAAGATCGATACGGCGCGGCTGCTGACTTTAAAGACGGCTTCGCTGATGGACACGGTGGGCAACAAGCATGCGCAGGCGGAGATTGCCATGATCAAGGTGCTGGCGCCCAACGTAGCGCAGGAAGTGCTCGATATGGCGATTCAGGCGCACGGCGCGGCCGGGGTGTCGGATGACTTTCCGCTGGCGTATCAGTGGGCGGGGAACCGGACCTTGCGGCTGGCGGATGGGCCCGATGAGGTGCATCGGAATGCGATTGCCAAGATTGAGTTGGCGAAGTATTTGTAAGGGGCTGGGGACTGGCACGCACGCGCATGCGCGTGCGTGCCAGTCAATTCCTTCGTTTTAAGCTGACAGGCCGCGTACGTCGAGAACGAAGATGGCGTAGGCTTTCGCCGGCGTCTTCTCGGTCGGCTTGTGCACTTGCACCTGCATGCAGTCCTCGGCGGCCAGGCTGCGCCAGTTGGCGATGCCGGCGTTGGAGAACGCGGCGGTGGCCTTCGAGCCCAGGCTCAGGTCCAGCGCCAGGCGGGCGTTGCGGGGGCCTTCCTTGGCGTAGTTCACGCCCAGCAGTTCGAAGCCGAACTGGGCCAGCCACGGGGTCCACAGCCCCGACTCCACGCCGTCGACGATGCGCTCGAAAATGGTATGCAGCGACAGG
>JBJMVV010000193.1:0-3753 GCA_045810505.1 Massilia sp. | reverse complement strand
GTTGCTACCCACGCCGGCCAGCGGGGCGCTTGACGCCTTGCAGCACGACGCCCTGGTCGAACTATTCAATATCGGCGTGGGCCGGGCTGCCAATGCGCTCGGCGAAATCGTCGGCGAAGAGGTGACGATGTCGGTGCCCACCATCCGCTTTCTGCCGCGCGCGCAGGCCCGCTGCCTGCTCGCCAGCAGCGGCGCCGGCGAAGCGCGCGTGTGCGGCGTGCGCCAGCACTACGACGGCGGCTTTCGCACCGAGGCGATCATCATGTTCGCCGAGGACGCCTGCCTCGACCTGGTACGCCTGATGGTGGGCGATGCCGTGCCGGCCGATGAACTGACGGCGATGGAGCAGGAGGCGATGGGAGAAATCGGCAACATCGTCCTCAACTCCTGCCTGGGCACCCTGGCCGACCTGCTCGAACAGGAGCTGTGCGGCTCGCTGCCGGTGGTGCAGGTCGCCACCGGCGGCGCCTTGCTGACCGCGGCCGACGGCGCCAGTCACGCCAGCGCGCCGCTGGTGATGCTGCTGCAGATCGAGCTCGCACTGGCGGCGCACCGCGCCCACGGCCAGATCGCCTTTGTGCTCGACATGGCGGCGCTGACCCAGTTGCGCGGCCTGGTCGACAGCTATCTGGCGCGCTGCACCGATGCAGCCACGCCCACGCCAACGCTGGCGCCGAGGCCTCAGTGACGGCTGAACTGCAGCTGGAACTGCCGGCGGAAATGCGCCCGGGGTCGGCCACCTCGGCCATCTCGTCCCTCCCCTCGACATCGACCACGTCGGCCCTGGCCGAACCGGGCCTGCTCGCCAGCGTCGTCCAGGCGCTCGACGTGGGCGCCGTGGTGCTCGACCGCGAACGCCGCATCGTGCTGTGGAATGCGTGGATCGGTCGCCACAGCGGCCACGCCGCCGCCGTCGTGATGGGCTGCGATTTTTTTGCGCTCTTCCCTGAACAGGCCGGGCGCCGTCTCGAGGGCGCCGTACGCCAGGCCCTGCGCGACAATTTTCCTGCCCTGCTGTCGCAATCGCTGCACCGCGCGCCCCTGCCCCTGTTTGCCGATCCGGCCGCGCGCGACAGTGGCTGCCGCATGCGCCAGGCGATCGCGGTGACGCCTTTCGATGTGCACACCGGCGGCACGCTGGCGCGCCACTGCCTGATCCAGATCAGCGACGTCAGCGCCGCGGTGCTGCGCGAAAAACTGCTGCGCTCCCACGCCCTGGCGCTGCGTGAACAATCGATTTCAGACGGTCTGACGGGGATCGCCAACCGGCGCCATTTCGATCACGTGATCGACAAGGAGTTGCGGCGTGCGCGCCGCTCCGGCAAGCCGCTCTCGCTGCTGATGATCGATATCGATTTCTTCAAGGCCTACAACGACCACTACGGCCACCAGCAGGGCGACGACACCTTGGTAAAAGTGGCCGGCGCGCTGGCGGCGCGCCTGCAGCGGCCGATGGAACTGGTGGCGCGCTACGGCGGCGAGGAATTCGCCGTGGTGCTGCCGGAGACGAACGCCAGCCAGGCAGCGAAAGTGGCCGAAATGCTGCGCGAGCGGGTGGCGCAACTGGCCATCACGCACGGCGCCGGGACGCACGAAGAATGCGCCGGCCCGACCGTCACAGTCAGCATCGGCGTGGCCGCCTGGGACCAGCAGGGTCCGGGCGAGGCGCCCCGCCTGATCGGCGCGGCCGACCGCGCCCTCTACCTGGCCAAGCGGCTGGGGCGCAACCGGGTCGCGGTGGATGGCTGAACTAGTCGCCTGGCCTTAAAACTGCTCCCATTCGTCCGCCGCTACGGCGCCCGCTTTGGCTTTCGCCTTCAGTGGCGACATGATCGCCGTGCGGGCCGGCGCGCTTGCGGCGACCTGCCTGCGCGCTGGCGCGACAGCCGGCGGCGACGACGCGCTGCGGCCCGCCGCGCTGGCGCTTTCCAGCGTCGTAAACTGGTTCGCCACCGCCGCCAGCTCTACCGTCTGCTGTTGCATGGCCTGCGCCGCGGCGGCCGCTTCCTCGACCAGTGCGGCGTTCTGCTGGGTGGTGGCGTCCATGTGGGTGATGGCCAGATTGACCTCGGCGATGCCGGCTTCCTGCTCGCTGCTGGCGCTGGAAATCTCGGCCATGATATCGGTCACGCGGCGCACGCTGTCGACGATGTCGCCCATGCTCACGCCCGCCCGTTCGACCAGTGCGCTGCCGGCATCAACCTTGGCCACCGAATCGTTGATGAGCGCCTTGATATCCTTGGCCGCGCTGGCCGAACGCTGCGCCAGGTTGCGTACTTCCGAGGCGACGACGGCAAAGCCCCGTCCCTGTTCGCCGGCGCGCGCCGCTTCGACGGCGGCATTGAGCGCGAGGATATTGGTCTGGAAGGCGATGCCGTCGATGACGCCGATGATATCGGCGATTTTGGCGGCCGAATCGCTGATCGAGGCCATCGTCGCCACCACATCGCTGACCACCACGCCGCCGTTGACGGCGGTTTCAGACGCCGATGCGGCCAGTTGATTGGCCTGGCGTGCATTGTCGGCATTCTGCTTGACGGTCGCCATCAGCTCCTCCATCGACGAAGCCGTCTCTTCCAGCGACGCTGCCTGCTGCTCGGTGCGGCGCGACAGGTCGAGATTGCCGCTGGCGATTTCGCTGGCGGCGCTGGCAATGCCGTCGGCCCCGGTATGCACCTGGTTGACCAGCGCGCGCAAACCCTTCGTCATCTGCTGCATGGCGCCCAGCAGGCGTCCCGTCTCATCGTTCGAGCTGATCTCGATATCGCGCCGTAGGTCGCCCGACGCCACCAGCCGGGCCGCGTCGACCGCGCGCTCGATCGGCCGCACGATGGCGCGCGCGATGAACACGCCGGCGCCGACCGCTCCGACCGCACCGGCGGCCAGCAGTGCAAGGCTCATCCAGGTGGCCTGCTTGCCACCATCGTTGGCGCCCTGCACGGAGGCCGCGCTGCGGGCGGCGATCTGCTTGCCCGCCTGCTCGAGCAATTCGGCCGGCGCGCGGTCCTTGCCTTTGACGGCGGCGTCGGCCACCGCGATATCGCCGTCGCTGCCGGCATAGGCCTCGAAACCCTTGCGGTAATCCTGGCCCATCTGCGTGTGCGCCTCAACGAAACGGGCGACCAGTTCGCGCGCTTCCCCTGCCGGCAGGGCGTCTCTCAGGCGAGTGGCCTTGTTGCCGACGTCCTGCTCGCTTTTCTGAAAAGCGGCCCAGTACCTGGCCCGCTGCTGCGCATCCTTGCCGCGCAACAGGGTGTTTTTCCATTCCTGCACCTGCAGCCGGAATTCGGCCAGCAGGCTGACCGCGGCCTGCTCGTTGGCGACATCGACCTTGATGGCGCTGGCGTAGGTATCCATCGCGTGATTGAGGCGATAGATGCCGAACAGGCCGAACAGGGCCATTAATGTTGCGACGGCAGCAAAGGCCAGTGGAATTTTCAGTTTGAGGTTCATGGGACGATCCGGACAGGGAGAGCTGCGATAAACGATCTGCATTGTTGGCGCAAAGTTAACGTCAGTTAGTTACTTTTATAACCTATTCATTAACTAATTGCCGCAGTGCAGTATAGATTCGCTATTACCGCGAAGGCAAACGTTTTCTTGCCGGAAGCCAATTTTGAGGTGTTCTGCCAACGGAATAATGCAACTTCGACAGCTGACGTGAATCCTTGAGCAACACCAAGCGGATCGCCCGCGGCTCGTCCTACCATTGCGCTGGCGGCTTTGCCATTTCAGCAAGGGACATTTATGTGT
>JBJMVV010000192.1:0-18935 GCA_045810505.1 Massilia sp. | reverse complement strand
CGCCGAGCAGATTGCCATTTCGCTGGCGGCGATTACTTTATTGACACGCAAGAGGTGGCTGATGGTGGGGGCGTATGCGGTGGCTGCCGTGGGCATCCTGCTGGGTGTGTTTGCTTGGACGCATGTTGATCCGCTGGCGGCGCTGTTTTCGGCCGGCGGCCATTGATTACCGGGGACTGGCCCTGCGTCCGATTGCGGCCCAACCTGTCCCCATTTTGACCTCGCACTTGCCGCTGTTCTAGTAGGGCTGCACTAAAACCCGTACCAGTGCATAATTCGCCTTCGTTTTTGAAAATGGGGACAGGCCCGCAGGGCCGGTCCCCGGTGCTAAATAGCGCTGCGGCCCGGTAAAGCCGCATATGTTTTTTGTCAGTGCCGTGACCAGCAAGCCAATAACGCTTGCTTGCACGGCACTTCGCTTTGGAGCTGTCCATGAAATTTCGTTTCCCAATCGTCATCATCGACGAGGATTTCCGTTCTGAGAACACGTCGGGCCTGGGTATTCGCGCCCTCGCCGAGGCGATGGAAAAAGAAGGCATGGAAGTGCTCGGCTTAACCAGTTATGGCGACCTGTCCCAGTTCGCCCAGCAGCAGTCGCGTGCGTCGGCATTCGTGCTGTCGATCGACGACGAGGAGTTCGGCGGCGGCTCGGTCGAGGAAACGGACTTTGCGCTGACGGCCCTGCGTTCGTTTGTGCGCGAAATCCGCCACAAGAACGCCGACATCCCCATCTATATCTATGGTGAGACGCGCACCTCGCGCCACATCCCCAACGACATCCTGCGCGAACTGCACGGCTTCATCCACATGTTCGAGGACACCCCCGAATTCGTGGCCCGTCACATCATCCGCGAAGCCAAGTCCTACCTGGACGGCCTGGCGCCGCCGTTCTTCCGCGCGCTGGTCAACTACGCCAACGACGGTTCCTACTCCTGGCACTGCCCCGGCCACTCGGGCGGCGTGGCTTTCCTGAAGTCCCCGATCGGCCAGATGTTCCACCAGTTCTTTGGCGAGAACATGCTGCGCGCCGACGTCTGCAACGCCGTCGAAGAACTGGGCCAACTGCTCGATCACACGGGTCCCGTTGCCAAGTCGGAGCGCAACGCGGCGCGCATCTTCAACGCCGACCACTGCTACTTTGTCACCAACGGCACCTCGACCTCGAACAAGATGGTCTGGCACTCGACGGTGGCGCCGGGCGACATCGTCGTGGTCGACCGCAACTGCCACAAGTCGATCCTGCACTCGATCATCATGTGCGGCGCGATTCCCGTGTTCCTGATGCCGACCCGCAATCACCTCGGCATCATCGGCCCGATCCCGCTGGAAGAGTTCACGCCCGAGTCGATCGCCCGCAAGATCGAAGCGAACCCGTTTGCCCGCAACGCGGTCAACAAGAAGCCGCGCATCCTGACCATCACGCAGTCGACCTACGACGGCGTGGTCTATAACGTCGAGACCCTGCGCGAAATGCTGGACGGGAAAATCGACACCCTGCACTTCGACGAAGCCTGGCTGCCGCACGCCACCTTCCACGATTTTTACAAGAACATGCATGCCATTGGCCGCGACCGTCCGCGCGCAAAAGAGTCGATGATCTTCTCGACCCAGTCGACCCACAAGCTGCTGGCCGGCCTGTCGCAGGCTTCGCAGGTGCTGGTGCGCGAGTCCGAGTCCGTCAAGCTCGACCAGGACGCCTTTAACGAGGCCTACCTGATGCACACCTCGACCTCGCCCCAGTACTCCATCATCGCCTCCTGCGACGTCGCCGCAGCCATGATGGAAGCGCCCGGCGGCACGGCGCTGGTGGAAGAATCGATCCTCGAAGCGCTGGACTTCCGCCGCGCCATGAAAAAGGTCGACGAGGAATTCGGCAGCGACTGGTGGTTTAAAGTATGGGGCCCCGACAGCTTCACCGAGGAAGGCATCGGCACGCAAAGCGACTGGATGATCCGCGCCGAGGACGACTGGCACGGCTTCGGCAAGCTGGCTCCGGGCTTCAATATGCTCGACCCGATCAAGGCGACCGTGGTCACGCCCGGCCTGTCGCTGGACGGGCAGTTCGGCGAGTCGGGCATCCCCGCCTCGATCGTCACCAAGTACCTGGCGGAGCACGGCGTCATCATCGAGAAGTGCGGCCTGTACTCCTTCTTCATCATGTTCACGATCGGTATCACGAAGGGCCGCTGGAATACCCTGGTGACAGCCCTGCAGCAGTTCAAGGACGACTACGACAAGAACCAGCCGATGTGGCGCATCCTGCCCGAGTTCGCGCAGGCGAACCCGCGCTACGAAGCCATGGGCCTGCGCGACCTGTGCCAGTCGATCCACGACTTTTACAAGGCCTATGATGTCGCGCGCCTGACCACCGAGATGTATTTGTCGGACATGATCCCGGCCATGAAGCCGTCGGACGCGTTTGCCAAAATGGCCCACCGCGAAATCGAGCGGGTCGCCATCGATGAACTGGAAGGACGCATCACCGCCATTCTGCTCACGCCTTACCCGCCCGGCATTCCGCTCCTGATTCCCGGCGAGCGCTTCAACCGGACCATCGTCGACTACCTGCGCTTTGCACGCGACTTCAACGAGCACTTCCCCGGCTTTGAAACGGACGTGCACGGCCTGGTCAAGCGCGAAGTGGACGGCAAGCGGGGCTACTTTGTCGACTGCGTCAAGAGCGATGCAATCCGGCCGGCGCAGTAAGCCTTCGCCCCCTGGAAAGGCGCCTGCGGGCTGATCCCGTCCAGCGAAGCAAGCAGCAGGGGGGACTGGCGCCGAAGGTGCCTGTCCCCGTTTTTGCCACGAACTGATAAGACGCCGCTAACTGAGCGGCCGGGCGGCCTTCCCTCCCGTGCGCAAGGGCGTAGAATTGCTGTCATGACTGTTGACATCACCCCAGCGAATCTTGGCGGCAGCCTCGCCGCCAGCCTGTGGAAGGACGCCGGCGGCGATCCCGCCGAACTGGCCTCGCTGCATTTCACCGCCCAGGCCAACCAGCTGCCTTCCACCTTCGCCGTGGGCGCGCTGGCCTCGGCCACGGTCGGGGTGCAGGCGCTGGCCGCCGCCCATCTCTGGCGGGCGCGCGGCGGGGCGACGCAGACGGTCACTGTCGACCAGCGCCACGCCCTCGCCCTGTTCCGCAGCGAGCGGGCCGTCCAGCTTGAAGGCGGCGCCCTGCCCGACCCCTGGTCGCCGCTGGCTGGCTTTTATGAAGCTGGCGATGGGCGCTGGATCCAGTTGCACACCAATTTTGCCCACCACCGCGATGGGGTGCTGCGGGTACTGCAATGCGCCGACAGCCGCGAAGCGGTGAGCCAGGCGATCCGCGATTGGCGCGCGGCAGAACTCGACGAGCGCCTGGCCGCCGACGGCCTGTGCGCCGCCCTGGTGCGCAGTCCTGGTGAATGGCAGGCGACCGAACAGGCCCAAGCCATCGCCAGCCTGCCCCTGTTCGAGATCGAGCGGCTGACTGACGCGCCGCCGCCGCCCCTGATCGACCAGCCGCCCCGTCCCCTGAGCGGCGTGCGCGTGCTGGACCTCTCGCGCATCATCGCCGCGCCCGTGGCGGGGCGCACCCTGGCCCAGCATGGCGCCGACGTGCTGGCCGTCAGTGCGGCCCACCTGCCCAACCTGCCCGCCCTGGTGATCGATACGGGCCGCGGCAAGCGCGCCACCCAGCTTGACCTGCGGGACAAGGACCAGCGCGATATCCTGTGCGCGCTGATCCGCGAAGCCGATATCTTCCTGCACGCCTACCGTCCCGGCGCGCTGGCTGCACTGGGTTTTTCCACGCCAGAGCTGCAGGCGCTGCGGCCCGGCCTGATCGAGGTAAGCCTGTCGGCGTATGGGCACACGGGGCCGTGGGCCCAGCGGCGCGGTTTCGACAGCCTGGTGCAGTCAAGCAGCGGCATCGCCTGGGAATCCGCCGAAGCGGCCGGGGTGGCGCAGCCTGGCCCGCCAGGCAAGCTGCCCTGCCAGGCGCTCGACCATGCCAGCGGCTACTTGGCCGCATTCGGCGCGATGGCCGCACTGGCGCGGCGCGACGATCAAGGCGGCGGCTGGCGGGTGCGGGTGTCGCTTGCGCAGACGGGGCGCCTGCTGCAATCGCTGCCCCGCGTGGCGAACGGCCTGTCGCACCCCGACATCGACAGGGCTGAACTGGCGCGCTATCTGGAGACGACGCCCTCCGCCGCCGGGGTGGTGACAGCCGTGCGGCCGGCCGAGACCATGAGCGCAACGCCGCCCTGCTTTGCCCTGCCGCCCGCGGCGCTCGATGCGCATCCGCCCAGCTGGGACTTTTCGCCGCAATAACCTGGACACTGCTCCATCAATATGCACACCACAGCAGAACAACTTGTCGTCAGCGCGCTCGAACCCGGTGTCGACGCCCTGATCGATTTTCTCGACGCGCACCGGCGCATCGTCGTGCTCACGGGCGCCGGCATCAGCACCGCTTCGGGCATTCCGGATTACCGGGGCCGCGACGGCGTACGGCGCGGCACGGCCCCGACCCAGGGGCCGGAGTTTCGCAAGCACGCAGCGGTGCAGAAACGCTATTGGGCGCGCAGCATGGTCGGCTACGCGACCATGGCGCGGGCCAGGCCGAATGCAGCCCACCTGGCGCTGGCCGCCCTGCAGTCGGCCGGCAAGCTGGCGCCCCTGATGACGCAAAACGTCGACGGCCTGCACCAGCGCGCCGGCAGCACGGACGTGCTCGAACTGCACGGCAGCATCCATCACGTCGTCTGCCTCGACTGCCACGCGCACTTTACGCGTGCCGAGGTGCAGACCATGCTGGAGGCGCTCAATCCAGACCACGCGGGCACGCTGGCGGCCTCGCTTTCCCAGCCCGCCCCCGACGGCGACGCCCACGTCGAGCCGGAGGACCTGGCCCGTTTCCGGTTGCCCCACTGCCCCCACTGCGGCGGCACCTTCAAGCCGGACGTGGTGTTCTTTGGCGACGGCGTGGCCGGCAGCACCACGGTCGAAGCGATGCGCCGGGTCGAACAAGCGGACGCCCTGCTGGTGGTGGGCTCTTCGCTGATGGTGTTTTCGGGCTTTCGCTTCTGCCGCGTGGCTGCCGCTGCGGGCAAACCGATTGCGGCAGTCAATCTCGGCATCACCCGCGCCGACGATCTGCTCGCACTCAAGGTCGACGCCTCCGCCGAACAGGTGCTGCCGCGCGTGGCGGCCGCCTTCACTGAACCGAAGGAAAACCCATGAAGCTGGTCGCCCTGTTGTCTTTGTGCCTGCTGGCCGGCTGCGTTTCAAAACCCGAGAACATCAGCCCCGTCACCGCTTTCAAGAGCGAGCGCTATCTCGGCACCTGGTACGAGGTGGCGCGGCTCGATCACCGTTTTGAAAAGGGTTTGTCGAAGGTCACCGCCAACTACAGCCCCCGCCCCGATGGCGGCATCAGGGTGATTAACCGGGGCTACGACGCGGCGAAAAAAGAATGGAAGCAGTCCGAGGGCAAGGCCTACTTTGTCGAGCAGAGCGACACGGCCTACCTGAAGGTCTCCTTCTTCGGACCGTTTTATGGCTCGTACATTGTGTTCGACCTGGATCCGGCGTACCAGTATTCCATGATCAGTGGGCCGGATAAATCGTATTTGTGGATTTTGTCGCGGACGCCGAAGCTGGATGCGGCCGTGCAGGCAAGGCTGGTGGAGAAGGCGCGGTCGCTGGGGTTTGCGACCGAGAAGCTGATCTTCGTTGAACAGTGAGCAGTATCGGGGACTGGCCTTGCAGGCCTGTCCCCATTTTTCCTGTACCACCCGAGCCTGCGTCAATTCGAAAATGGGGACAGGCCCGCAGGGCCAGTCCCCGGTACTAATCCACGATCCGAAGAGAGTAATCCGTCGCGTGCACATCCTTGGTCAGCCCGCCCACGGAAATCCGGTCCACACCCGTCTCCGCAATCGCCCGCACGGTCTCCATATTGATCCCGCCGGAGGCTTCGAGCAGCGCGCGGCCGACGGTAATCGTCACCGCTTCCCGCATCTGCGCCAGTTCAAAATTATCCAGCAGGACCGACACGGCGCCTGCATCGAGCGCTTCGCGCAGTTGGGCCAGCGTTTCCACTTCAATCTGCACCGGCTTGCCTGAATTGAGGGCGCTGGCCGCTGCCAGCGCCTGGCGCACGCCGCCGGCGGCGGCGATGTGGTTTTCCTTGATGAGGATGCCGTCGAACAGGGCCATGCGCTGGTTCTTGCCGCCGCCGACACGCACCGCATATTTTTGCGCCTGGCGCAGGCCCGGCAGGGTCTTGCGGGTGTCGAGGATGGCGGCTTTGCTGCCTTCGATGACGTCGACAAAACGCCGCGTGGCCGTGGCCACGCCCGAGAGCAACTGGAGGAAATTGAGCGCGGCCCGTTCGGCCGTGAGCAGGGACCGAGGCGCAGCCTCGATGGTGCAGACCACGCTGCCGGCAGCCATCAACTCACCTTCAGCATAGTTCCAGGACACTTCGGTCGACTGGTCGAGCGCCAGCATCACGCCGTCGAACCAAGGCGCGCCGCACAGCACCGCTTCCTCGCGCACGATCACGCGCGCGCGTACGCGCGTGTGGTCCGGCACCAGCAGGCCCGTCAGATCGCCGCTGCCGACGTCTTCCAGCAGCGCGGCGAGGATATTGGCTTCAAAGGCCGACTGCAGCGCTGCGTCAAAAGCGTTGTGGGGGTTCTGCAAATTGCTCATGCGGGGCCGACTCCGGAAAACAGGGTGGAATTTTGTTCAAGCGCACCAAGCGGGGTGGCGCGGGCTTTCTTCGCGGCGGCGAAATCGAGCATGCGGTCGATCGCACGCACGGCCTGCTGGCCGACGGCGGGATCGACAAACACTTCGTTGTCCATATTTTCCAGCACGGCGGCCAGGTTGCGCAGCCCGTTCATGGCCATCCACGGACAGTGGGCGCAGCTTTTGCAGGTGGCGCTGTTGCCGGCAGTGGGCGCATCAATAAAATGCTTGCCGGGCGCCGCGGCGCGCATCTTGTGCAGGATGCCGTTGTCGGTGGCGACAATGAAAGTCGTCGCATCCATGGCCTGGGCCGCGTTGATCAACTGGGTGGTCGAGCCGACCACGTCGGCCAGGGCCACCACGCTGGCAGGCGACTCCGGGTGCACCAGCACTTTCGCGTCGGGGTAGTCAGCTTTCAGCAGTTCCAGTTCGACGCTCTTGAATTCGTCGTGCACCAGGCAGGAGCCCTGCCACAGCAGCATGTCCGCGCCGGTTTTTTTCTGGATGTAGGAACCCAGGTGGCGATCCGGCGCCCACAGGATTTTTTTGCCCTCGGCGTGCAGGTGGGCGACGATATCGAGGCCGATCGAGGACGTCACCATCCAGTCGGCGCGCGCCTTGACGGCCGCGCTGGTGTTGGCGTAGACGACGACGGTGCGGTCCGGATGGGCGTCGCAAAAGGCCGCGAATTCATCGGCCGGGCAGCCCAGGTCGAGCGAACAGGTGGCGTCCAGATCCGGCATCAGGATGCGCTTTTCCGGAGAGAGGATTTTTGCCGTCTCGCCCATGAAGCGCACGCCCGCCACCACCAGCGTTTTGGCCGGATGGTCGCGCCCGAAGCGGGCCATCTCGAGCGAATCGGAGACGCAGCCGCCCGTCTCTTCAGCCAGGTCCTGCAGGTCGGCGTCGACGTAGTAGTGCGCCACCAGCACCGCTTCGCGCTCCTTGAGGAGTTGGCGGATCTTGTTCTTGAGCGCCGCCCGTTCGGCCGCATCGGGCGCCTCGGGCAGGCGCGCCCAGGCTTCGGCGGTGCAGGACAACCCGGCCTGGGGGTGGTCGTACTCGACCTTCTTGATTGGTGTGACGATCATGCCTTTGTCCCCTTAAGCGATGCCCTGGCTGGTCAGGTAGTCTTCGTAATTGCCCTGGAAGTCGACGATTTCATTTTCCTTGATCTCGAGGATGCGGGTGGCCAGGGATGAGACGAATTCGCGGTCGTGCGAGACGAAAATCAGGGTGCCGGCGTACTTGTCGAGGGCGATGTTGAGCGACTCGATCGACTCCATGTCCATGTGGTTGGTCGGCTCGTCGAGCAGCATGACGTTATGCCGGCCCAGCATCAGCTTACCGTACATCATGCGGCCCTTTTCACCACCGGAGAGCACCTTGACGGACTTCTTCACTTCGTCGCCGCCAAACAGCAGGCGGCCCAGGATCGAGCGCACGGCCTGGTCGTCGTCGCCTTCCTTGGTCCACTGGCCCATCCAGTCGGTGAGCACTTCGCCGCCGGCGAATTCCTCGGTCGGATCCTGCGGCATGTAGCCGACGTTGGCGTTTTCCGCCCATTTCACGCGGCCCGTGTCCGGCTTCATATTGCACATGTCGCCGCAGATGGAGCGCAGCAAAGTTGTTTTACCGGCGCCGTTGGCGCCAATGATAGCGATGCGCTCGCCTGCTTCCACCGCCACGCTGAAGTTTTTAAACAGCTGCTTGTCATAGGCCTTGGAGATGTTTTCCACTTCGACAGCAAGGCGGTGCAGCTTCTTCTCGCCTTCGAAACGGACAAACGGGTAGGCGCGCGAGGACGGCTTCATGTCTTCGACCTTGATCTTGTCGATCATCTTGGCGCGCGACGTGGCCTGGCGGGCTTTCGATTTGTTGGCCGAGAAGCGGCGCACGAAATCCTGCAGTTCCGCGACCTTTTCCTTGGCCTTGGCGTTATTGGCCAGCAGCTGGTTGCGCGCCTGGGTGGACGCGAGCATGTACTCGTCGTAGTTGCCCGGGTAGATTTTCAGCGTGCCGTAATCCATGTCGGCCACGTGGGTGCACACCTGGTTCAAAAAGTGGCGATCGTGCGAAATGATGATCATGGTGGAGTTGCGCTCGTTTAGCACATCTTCCAGCCAGCGGATGGTGTTGATGTCGAGATTATTGGTCGGCTCGTCCAGCAGCAGGATGTCCGGGTTCGAGAACAGGGCCTGGGCCAGCAGCACGCGCAGCTTCCAGCCCGGCGCCACGGCGCTCATGGGACCCTGGTGCTGGTCGATGGAGACGCCCGCGCCCAGCAGCAGTTCGCCGGCGCGCGCTTCGGCCGAGTAGCCGTCGAACTGCGCCACGACGGACTCCAGTTCGGCGGCGTGCATGTAGTCGTCGTCGGTGGCTTCAGGATTGGCGTAGATGGCGTCGCGCTCCGTGATGGCCTTCCACAGCTCCGTGTGGCCCATCATGACGACGTCGAGCACGCGCAGGTCTTCAAACGCGAACTGGTCCTGGCGCAGTTTGCCCAGGCGCTCGCCCGGGTCGAGCATCACGTTGCCGGCGGAAGGTTCGAGGTCACCCCCGAGGATTTTCATGAAGGTCGACTTGCCGCAGCCGTTGGCCCCGATCAGGCCATAGCGGTTGCCATCGCCGAATTTGACGGAGATGTTTTCAAACAGCGGCTTGGCGCCGAATTGCATGGTAATGTTGGCGGTGGAGAGCACGGATAACAGCCTTAATTGTGTAAACAGCTTGAGGATTCTGGGGTACGGCTTAACCGCGTATTTTACCATGCACCCGTATTATTTTTTGCCGCGGGCCCAGTCGCGCAGCTGCCAGCCCCAGTAGCTCATCTGCGCTGCCCCCAGCCCCGCCGCGCCGCCGGCAAACGGCAGGCCCCAGCGCGAAAAGCGGCTCAAGGGCGCCAGCTCGCCGCACAGGGCCGCCCCCATCACTTCGCCCGCCACCGTGGTCGGCCCCACCCCATGGCCGCCAAAACCCATCGCATACCAGGCGCCGTCAGGCAGACGGCCCAGCTGGGGCATCTTGTGGCGGCCGTAGCTCATCAAGCCGCTCCAGGCGTGCTCGATGCGCGCCCCGGCCAGTTGGGGATACACGCGCAGCATGTCGGCCCGCAGCAGTTGCGCCACCACCTGGGGCGCCGGCTGGCGCACGCTGATGCGCCCGCCCCACAGGAGGCGGGTGTCGGCCAGCGGGCGGTAATAGTCAAAGGCAAAACGGGTGTCGTAGACGGCAGCGTCGGTGCGGATTGCACTGTCCAGGGTGGCGCCGAGCGGCTCGGTCACCATCACGTAGGTGGAAATGGGCAGCATGGCGCGGCCCAGGGCCGGCGCCAGGCCGGCCAGGTAGCCGCCGCAGCAGAGCACCAGTTCACGCGCGCGGATGACGGCGCCGCCCTCGCCGTTCACGACGATGTTCCAGCCATGTCCCTCGCGCGTGACCGCGCTGGCGCGGGCGCCCTCGTGCACGGCCACGCCGCCCGCGGCCAGCACCCGCGCCAGCCCTCGCGCATAGTTCAGAGGGTGAAAGTGAAAGGCGCCCGGCTCGAACAGGGCGCCGCCATAACGTTCGGTGAGCAGGATGCCGGCCAGCGCGGCGCGTGACACAGCCTGCCATTCGACGCCCAGCATCTCGGCCATGAAGCGGCGGCGCGCCTCGAGCGCGCGGGCGTCGCCGAACCAGTCGGCCAGATAGACGCCGGCGTGGCGCGGTTGGCAGTCGATGGCGTGTTGCCCGATCCGGCGCGCAATCGTCGCCACCGCATCGAGCGTCAGGCGATACAGGGCGCGGGCCTCCACGCCGCCCACCTGCCGGACCAGGGCCCGCTCGTCCAGCGAAAAGCCACCGAACACGAAGCCGCCGTTGCGCCCCGAGGCGCCATGGCCGATGCGCTCCGCTTCGATCAGGACGATATCGCGCTGGCCCCGCTCAAGCAGGGACATGGCCGTGGCCAGCCCCGCGAAGCCGCCGCCGATGATGCAGATGGCATGTTCCTGCGCGCCGCCTGGCGCGGCGTAATCGGTGGGGACCGATGTCGCTTCGTAGTAGTCGTGCTTAGCCGGTAACGACGGCGCCGTCATCTTGCAGGCGCGGGTAGCCGTGCATGCTCAAGGTAAAACCCTCGCCGCTTGATACCAGCCGGGCCTGGGCGCCAAACGGCAAGGTGACGCGGGTGGGGCCGTGGCCGAACTGCAGGCCGGTGAGAATAGGGATCGGCAAGGTGGCGCGCAGATAGGCCAGCATGGCGTCGAAATCGTAGCCGTGATCGGAGGGCGCCAGGCGATAGGCGGAAATCTCGCCCAGCACCAACGCTTTTTGCCTGGCCAGCACGCCAGCCTGGTGCAGCTGCAGCAGCATGCGCTCGATCCGGTAAGGATGCTCGTTGACGTCTTCGACATACACGATGCCGCCCTCGATGGTGGGGAAGTACGGGGTGCCCAGCAGGGACACCAGCATGGCCAGGTTGCCGCCCCACAGGGTGCCGTTCACTTCCACGGCGGGGTTGACAGCCGGCGTGCCGTGGACGGTGTGGGTCGGCCCGGCCAGGCAGGCAAAGAAATCGTCGACCGTAAAGTCATTCACCGCTTCGCAGCAGAAGTCGCCTGCGAACATGGGACCAGCGTAGCTCATGGCCCCCGTCTTTGCCATCAGGCCCATGTGCAGGGCCGTGACATCGGAAAAGCCGACGATGATCTTGCCGCTGTCGGCGATGGCCTGGAAGTCGATCTGGGGCAGCAGGCGCGTGATGCCGTAACTGCCGCGCATGACCATGATGATCTGGACGTCCGGGTCGGCCACGGCCGATTCGAGCTGCGCCAGGCGGTTGTCGTCGTCGCCGCCGAAACGCTGGAAGGCTGCGCCGGGGTTGTAATAGTTATGCACGATGAAGCCCCGCTCCTGCAGGCGGCGCATGCCACGCGGCAGCACCGTATCGTCGAGGGGGCGCCCGGCCGGGGCGATGATGGCGATGCCTGCTTGTGTGCTCATGGGTTACCGGTCAATTGAATTCTGGGCGAAGTCGGGCGTCGCGCCGCCAGCTTGAATCCTACTGCTTTTCAAACAGCCGCGGCAGCGAGTCCGGCGCCATCTTACCGCGCGCGTGGGTGTCAATCAAGGCAAGCAGACGTTCGATCAGTTGATCGGGCAGGTCATGGCCCATGCCTTCGATGGCCTCGAAGCGGGCGCCGGGAATCAGGCGCGCCGTGTCTTCGCCGCAGGCCAGCGGCACCAGGGGATCTGCCGCGCCGTGAATTACCAGGGTCGGACAGCTGATAGTGGGCAGCAGCGCTTCGCGCGAGCCGCCCGCGATGATGGCGGCAAGCTGGCGGGTGACGCCGTCGGGGCAGACATTGCGGGCCACGGCCGCAAGCAGGCGCTGGCGCATTTGCCGCTCGGGAGTGGGGTATGCTGGACTGCCGATCACGCGCATCACTTCCACCAGATGGTCGACCAGGCGCACCTGTTCGGCCAGCCGGGCCGCCGCGCCCGCACGCGCGCTGGCGCGGGTCCTGGGGACGGGGCGCAGCAGGGCTGCACGGGCAGCCCGGGTCGGCCCCGGCAAGCCGCGCCGGCCGCTGCTGGACATGATGGACGTAAGGCTGGCGACCCGATCGGGATGGCGCGCCGCCAGGATCTGGGCAATCATGCCGCCCATCGACACCCCCACCACGTGGGCGCGCGCGATCCCAAGACCGGACAGCAGGGCGAGCGCGTCACCGGCCATATCGTCCAGCGAATAGGGCGAACGCACGGGCAGGCGCAGGGCAGATTTCACCATGGCGACAGTGAGGTTGGGCTTGCCGGCGCCGGTCAGCTTGGTCGACAGGCCGCAGTCGCGGTTGTCGCAGCGGATCACGTAAAAACCCAGCTCGACCAGGCCTTCGATGAAATCCTCGGGCCAGCTGGTGAGCTGCATGCCCAGACCCATGATGAGCAGCAGGGGCATGGCTTTGGGATCGCCCGCCGTGTCGAAGGCAATGGTGATCCCGTTGGCGGTGAGCGAAGGCATGGCTGCAGGTGATGGCAGGTCGGCTGAATGGGCTTGTGAAGCCGAAGCATCGTGAAACAACGATCAGGCTCCGGCCCGGTCCCAGCATACCATCGTTTGGCGCTAGCGCGACGCGCACACGCAGGCGTGGCGCAGGCCCGCGCGGAACTAGACTGCGTTGTCGCTGGCGGCGGTAGATGGCGCCGTCCCAGCCCGCCCCGCCTGCCGCCGCTGGGCGAAAAATCCACGCAGCATTGTTCCCGCTTCCAGCGCCAGCACGCCGCCGGCCAGGGTGGTCTGGTGATTCAATCGCTCTTGCTCGAATACATTGAGCACCGAGCCGCAGACGCCCGTTTTCGGATCGGGCGCGCCGTACACGACGCGCGCCAGGCGGGCGTGCAGCATGGCGCCGGAACACATCAGGCAGGGTTCGAGGGTGACATATAAAGTGCAGCCGGGCAGACGGTAGTTGCCCAGCTTTTCGCTTGCCGCGCGCAGGGCGATGACTTCAGCGTGGGCGGTCGGATCGTGCCGGCCGATCGGGCTATTGTGGCCCACTGCAATGACTACGCCATCCTTGACGACGACGGCGCCGACCGGCACCTCGCCCTCATCCCAGGCCAGTTGCGCCTGGGCCAGGGCCAGCGCCATGAAGGCTTCATCGTCGCTGTCAGCGATCTCAGGCATCGGTGATCTCGGCCCAGCAATTGGGCGTTTCATGCAGCACCAGTTTGTGCAGGTGCAGGCCGGTGCCGAAATTGTCGCGGAACACGGCGCGCAGGATGTCGAAGGCGACCCGGGCCAGGTTTTCCACGGTGGGGATGCGGTCGATCACCACCGTCTTGTGGTCCGGCAAGGTGGCCAGGAAGGCGCGCACCGCTTCATCCTTGTCGTAGACGATGAAGGCGTGGTCCCAGACATCGACCAGGTGCTGCTTGGCAAGGGCTTTGACGTCGGAAAAATCCATGATCATGCCATTATCGGAGGACCCTTCGACATCGATGACGGCGCCCGTCAAGGTGATCTCCAGGGTGTAGCGGTGGCCGTGCAGGTTGCGGCATTGGCTCTTGTGATCGGGAATGCGGTGGCCGGCGTCGAATTCGAGCTTGCGGGTAATGGTGAGCATGGGCTTAAGGTATCTGGAGAAGTTTATGGGTTTGCAAGCTCAGCTTCCAGCGCGGGTGGCGCTTGCAGGTCTCGATGGCCAGGCGCGTGTTGAATTCGGCCAGGGGGCCGTCCATCTGCTGGACAAAATAATTGGCGAAATCGAGCTGTTCGTAGGCGGCCAGGTCCTGTCCCGTCTGCGGGATCACGACCTTGATTTCATTGCCCTTGTTCACGACCAGGGTGGCGCCCATTTTCGGGCTGACGCAGACCCAGTCGACCCCGGCCGGCACCGGCAGGGTCCCATTGGTCTCGATGGCAATTTCAAAGCCGACCGCGTGCATGGCCTCGATCAGGGGCGGATCGAGTTGCAGCAGCGGCTCGCCGCCGGTAAACACGACGTACTTGGTCTGCGGATAGCTGGCTGGCCACAGCGCATTGATGGCCGCCGCCAGTTCGGCGGGGCTGCGAAACTTGCCGCCGCCCTCGCCGTCCGTGCCGACAAAATCCGTGTCGCAGAACTGGCACACGGCGCTGGCGCGATCCTGCTCCCGCCCGGTCCATAGATTGCAGCCCGAAAAGCGGCAAAACACGGCAGGCCGGCCGGCGTGCGCGCCTTCGCCTTGCAGTGTGTAAAAGATCTCTTTGATGCTGTAAGTCACGGTCATCCCCAGGTTCAACCGACCATTATAGCGCGCCGGGACGGTGGGCGTCGAGGCTGGACCCTGGGGCTGAGTGCTTGACTCAAAGCAACGCTTGACTCACAGCAACATACGCCATGCAACTGTGAAATATGCTGGAGTTCCCTCCACCGCCGGGCGCCGCCATGAACCACGCCAGCCGTTGTGCCATCGTCTCGCTTGCCGCCCTCGCCAGCGCAGCGCCCATCGCCGCCGCCTTTCTTGGCATCTGGCCCGGCGTGCAACCGTTTGTGTCGCTGGCGGTGGCCGGCCTGGCCCTGGCCGGCATGCTGTTTCATGCCTTGCTGGTACGCCATCTGGGCGCCGCTGATGTGCTGGCGCGGGTGCGTCAGAACTGCCAGGAGGAGCGGCAGGCGCGCGAGCGGGCAGAAGCGGCGCTGGCCGAGACCCACGACGCCCTGTGCCGCCTGATGCGCCAGCAGGAACAGGTCAGGGAAGGCGAACGCAAGCGCATTGCCCGCGACATTCACGACGATCTCGGCCAGCACCTGCTGGCCCTGAAGATCGAACTGCAACTGGCCAGCCACGGCGCCGGCCCCACTACCGTACCGGGCGCGACCACCCTGGCGCGGCTGGCCAATAATGTCGACCAGACCATCGCGGCCTTGCGCGTGGTGATCGACAACCTGCGCCCGGCGGCGCTGGAAGACGGCCTGCAAGTGGCGATCGAACAACACCTGCGCGAATTTTCACGCCAGAACGGGATTGCTTACAAGCTGATCGCCGGGCTTGACAACGCCGGCAGCCCGGCCCAGCGCGAGTTCGATGTGGTGCTGCTGCGCATCCTGCGCGAGTCGCTCGCCAATGTAGTGCGCCATGCCCAGGCCACCGAAGTGTGGGTGGCATTGAAACGGGGCGAGCGCGATATCACCCTGGAAATTCGCGACAACGGCATCGGCATGGCGCCCGCCCAGTCCGGGCCGGAGGGCGGCGAAGGCGGCAGCGCCGTCGCCAGCCAGGGCTGCGGCCTGGCCGGCATCGCCGACCGGGTGGCGGCTGTCGGCGGCAGCTTCGCCATCGACAGCGGGCCGGGCGAAGGGACAGTGTTGTCGATGTCCATCCCCCTGCCGCAGCCTTGACAGAGCATGACGCAGGTCATTGCGCAATATCAAATAGATTGAGGCATCGTCGTAGCAAAATCGGAACTTGTCGGAAGTCAACTTGCCACCCGGACAGTTTTTACAGGACCGAACATGCCCTCCTCCAGCACCTTGTACGCGCCCGCCTCCCCTGCCCTCAATAAGGGCGCTTTTGCGACCCGGCTGATGGAAATGCTGGCCGTGCCCACCTTCGTGCTCGACACCGACTGCCGGGTGATGATCTGGAACCGCGCCTGCGAGCGCCTGACCGGCGTGGCCGCCAACGATGTGCTGGGCACGTGCGATCATTGGCGCAGCTTTCACCAGGCGCCCCGCCCCACCCTGGCCGACCTGGTGATCCAGGGACGGCTGGGCGAAGCGCAGATACTGTATCCGGACCCGGCCAGCCACATCGTCGAGGCCGGCGCCCTGTGCGCGGAAAGCTGGTGCGACATGCCCCAGGTTGGCATGCGGCGCTACCTGGCGGCCGATGCCAGTCCCATCCGCGACGATGGCGGCGACATGGTGGCGGTGGTGCAGACCCTGCGCGACCTGACAGACGAGAAAATGGCCCAGGTGGCGCTGGAACAACTGGCCACCCGCGACGGCCTGACGGGCCTGGCCAACCGGCGCTGCTTCGACGAAACCCTGCAGGCCGAATGGTCGCGCGCCCTGCGCCAGAAGCAGCCATTGTCGCTGCTGATGGTTGACGTCGACAATTTCAAGGCCTACAACGACGCCAACGGCCACCTTGGCGGGGACGAATGCCTCAAGCGCATCGCCCGGGCCGTGGCGAGCGAAATGCGCGCCAACGACCTGGTGGCCCGCTACGGCGGCGAGGAATTTGCCGTCATCCTGCCCAATCAGTCGCTGAAAGGCGCGGCCATCGTCGCCGAACGGATCCGCAGCCGGGTGGAGCGGCTGACGATGCCTGGCGCGCACAGTGCCATCGCGGAGAGCGCGGACACCGCGGACACAGCGGGCCACGTCACCGTCAGCATCGGCGCCGCCACCGCAATTGCCGCCGGCGACGCCAGCGCCCACCAGCTGGTCGCCATCGCCGACGCCGCGCTTTACCGGGCCAAGCACATGGGCCGCAACAGGATCAGCCTGCCGGTGGCCTGATCGGGTGCCCGCGGCCGACTTTAGTGACTGCTCAGTGACTGGTCAGTGACTGCGCCCCTCGTGGCGCAGGCGCTCCCAGCCGTGCCGCACGGCGTCCTTGAACTTGCCCCAGGCCGACTGCGGATGGCGCTGCTCCCATTCACCGCGCAAGGCCGGCTCGGCCTCGTCCCACTCCTTGCCGCCGTGCTGTTCGTGGGTGGCCATGTCGAGTCCGTACAGATAGGCGGGTGCATACTCGTCGTAGTGCTCGTCGCCGGGAAAGCGCCCCGTATCGAGCTGGTTCTGGCGCCTGGCGCGCTCGGCGTCCTCATGCGCAGCTGCGCCCTTCTCCTCCGTGCTGCCTTCCTTGCTGTAATGCGTTTCAAAATGGTGGCGCATGGCGTCCTGGTGCATGGCGTGCAGGTCGACCCTGCCGCCTTGCAGATTGCCGGCGCCGGCGTCCTGGCGCGAGGCGCTGGGGGTCGCGCCGGGGGGCGCTACGGGATGGGCGCTGCCCGGCGGCTCGGCCTGCTGTTGCGACAATGGCCCCGACTGCTGGCTGGCGCCCTGCCCCATTTGCATGCTGCCGGCCGAAGCAGAGCCTGCGCCAGCGCTGGTGGGATTGGCGCGCGCCCAGGCCTCCCAGGCGGCGGCCGACACGGGGCCCGGATCGTCGCCCGCTGCGCTGGTGGCGTCGATGTCGAGCGGACCGTAACGTTCGACAATAGCGGCCGCCCTTTCCACTTCCAGCAGGTCCGGCGCCACCACGGTCAGCACCTGGTGGCTGTGGGTGACGGCGCCCTCGATGTTGCGTGCATAGGGGCTGTCGTCGGTGCCGAACAGGGTATGAAAGAAATTGCCACCGCCGTCGTCATGGCGCACGCCAGGACGGCCCAGTTCGGATGGTGGCCGGTTGATTTCATCGGGGTCGCCGGTACCGAGCCGGATGGCGCTGCGCGGGAAACCCGACAGCACCAGTTCCGAGATGGCCGCGTCGGCGTCGCGACGGTTGTCGAAGATGGCGGAAAGGATGCGTGGCATGGTGATTCTCCAATCAGGGTCCCATCATAGCGCCAATGGAAACGCGCGGCCTGGACCTGGCTGCCGCACCGCCACATTACGCCGATCGCGTGCGCCGCCGCGCACGGTTGGGGCCTCAAGCGGGCAACAGCAAACTATGCTGGGTGGCCGTGTGAAAATCGCGCCAGACCCGGTTGAGCGGGGTAGCGGCGCCCGCCGCGACCAGGCCGCAGTAAGGGTAGATGCCGTCGACGGCCAGCCGCGCCGCCTCCACCAGCGCCAGCGAAACCTGCTCGATGGACGCCTGGCTCGCGGTCGGCAGCGCCGCGCCAGCCGCCACCTCGGCCCAGGCCTGGTCCAGCACTGTATAGAAGTGGCCACGGGCCGCCTCCAGCGCCGCCCCGGCAGCCTCGAACCGCGCGCGCACGCCCGGCGCCTCGATCAAGGCGATCCCGGTACCCGACTGGCGGCGCGCGGCGATCGCCGGCCGCGCCAGCGCCAGGAAATGCGCCGCCATCCCTGCCAGGTTGACCGACAGGGTGACCCAGGCCAGCGCCATGAAGGGGAACTGGTACAAGGGGCCGGCGCTGGTGGCGCAGGCCGGGTCGATCGCAAAGCCGCAACTGGCGTCGATCAGGGCGCCCTCGATGCGGTAGCTGTGCGAAGCGCTGGCGCGCAGGCCGATGGTGCGCCAGGACGGTTCACGCCTGACCTGGGCGGCCGGCACGATGAAGGCGCGCACGCGGGGCCTGCCTTCATCGTCCTTGAGTACTTCGCCGCCCTCGCGCAGCACCGCGTTGACCGTGAAGTGGGTCGCCATCGGCGCGCCGCTGGCGTAATCCCAGCGCCCGTTCAGGCGAAACTGCCCGCCCTCGGCATCGGCATACCCGGTCGGGGCGCCGCTGCCGGCCACGCACAGGCGCCGCGTGCCGATGATGGCGCGCGCGGCAGGCGGCGCCATGAAGCCGGCGAACCAGCCCGCGCCCGCGCACAGGGTCAGCACCCAGGCCATGCTGCCGTCGATGGCGGCCACCGCTTCTTCCAGCCGCACCACATCGGGCAGAGGCAGCTCCAGGCCGCCGGCAGATCCGGGCGCGAGCATGCGCAGCCAGCCACGCCGGTGCAGCAAGGCCTGCTGGCGGGGCGTGAGCCAGCCGGCGGCATCGGCCGCGGCGGCATCAAAGGCGATCCGGCGCGCGT
>JBJMVV010000191.1:0-12449 GCA_045810505.1 Massilia sp. | reverse complement strand
GGTACTGCTATTTTTTCGACGAAGTGGCAGGCGCTGCGCCGGCGCCGGGCGAGCGGAAATACTTGAAGAAATCCGAACCCGAATCGAGCACCATCACGTCGCCATGATTTTTGAAGGTGGCGCGGTAGGCTTCGAGCGAGCGATAGAACTTGTAGAACTCGGGATTCTTGCCAAACGATTGCGCATAAATTTCCGAGGCTTTCGCGTCACCTTCACCCTTGATCTTCTCGGCGTCGCGGTAGGCTTCGGCGAGGATCACGGTGCGCTGGCGGTCGGCGTCGGCGCGGATTTTTTCCGATTCGGCCGAGCCCGTCGAGCGCAATTCGTTGGCCACGCGGGTGCGCTCGGCCTTCATGCGCTCGTAGACCGAGGCGTTGATCTGCTCGACGTAATCGACGCGTTTCAGGCGCACGTCCACCACTTCGATGCCGATCTGCTTCGCTTCCGTAACGACCTTGGTGCGGATGCCTTCCATCACTTTACCGCGCTCGCCGGAAATCACTTCGCGCACGGTGCGCTTGGTGATTTCATCGTTCAGGGCCGCCTTGATGATCTGCGACATGCGGTCGCGCGCACGCGCCTCGTCGCCATTGAAGCTGACGTAGTACAGGCGCGGCTCGACGATGCGCCACTTGATAAAGGCGTCGACGAGAATGTTCTTCTTCTCGGCCGTGATGAAACGGTCAGCGTCCGGCGTGTCCAGGGTCTGGATGCGCTTGTCGAACAGGACCACGTTTTGCAAGGGCGCGGGCAGCTTGAAATGCAGGCCCGGTTCGGTGATGGTGTCGCGCACTTCGCCGAGGGCAAAGACGATGGCGAACTTGGTCTGGTCGACCACGAACACGCAGGACCAGAGAAGCAACAGGGCGACGAAGCCGGCAACGAATAAAGTGACGATGCGGTTCATCAGCGGCTCTCCCGATCGCGGCCGGTGGCGCGGCTGTCACGCTGGCGGGTGGTCTCTGTGGTCATGATGTCCTGCGGCGAAGGGGTACTGGTCGCGCTCGGGGGCGCCGGCATTTGCACGGGGCCGGATTTGGAACCAATCGAAGCATCGTTGGCAGCGGTCTGGGCAATCAACTTGTCGAGCGGCAGGTACAGCAGGTTGCTGTTGGCCTTGGCATCGACCATGACTTTGCTGGCGCTGCTGAAGATTTGCTGCATGGTTTCCAGATACATGCGGTCACGCGTGACGGCCGGGGCCTTCTGGTACTCGGCCACCACTTGCGAGAAGCGGGAGGCGTTACCGGTAGCGGACTCGACCACCTGCGAGCGATAGGCTTCGGCATCCTGGGTCAGGCGGATGGCGGCGCCGCGCGAGCGGGGAATGATGTCGTTGGCATAGGCTTCGCCTTCGCTGCGGGCGCGGGCACGGTCCTGGCCGGCCTTGACGGCATCGTCAAAGGCGATCTGCACCTGCTCGGGCGGTTGCACGCTCTGCATGGTCACGTTGGTGATCTGCACGCCCAGCGCGTAGCGGTCGGCGATCTGCTGCATCAACTTGTTGGCGTCGATGGCGACCTGCTCGCGGCCTTCGTACAGGACGAAGTCCATCTTGCTCTTGCCCACGACCTCGCGGATGGCCGTTTCGGCGATCTGGCGCAGGGTGTCGTCGTCGTGCTCGCGGTTGTTGTAGATCCAGGCGACGGGATCTTTCAAGGTGTACTGGACGGCGAACTGGATGTCGATGATGTTCTCATCGTCCGTCAGCATCAGCGATTCTTTTGGGTTTTTCGAACGGACCGTGCCGCGATAACCCACTTCCGCCGTGCGCACGCGCGAAACGTCGACGGTGGTGTGGGCCTGGAACGGGGCCGGCCAGCGCCAGTTGAAACCGGGACCGGTTTTGTGGCTGAACTTGCCGAAGGTGGTGACCAGGCCAACCTGGCCTTCCTGCACGATAAAGGCGCCGCTGGCGAGCCAGATGAACAGCACGATGACGGCGATCACGCCGGCGGTGACGCTGGCGCCCTTCATGTCAGGACGGTAGCCGTCGCCGCCGCCACCGCTGTTGTTGTTGCGGCCAAACAGGCGATTCATGCGGGCGTTAAAGTCGCGCCACATCTGATCGAGGTCCGGGGGGCCTTCGCCACCCGGCCTTCTGCCTTCTTGTTTTTTATTGTCGCCTTCGGGCTTGTGGCCCCAACGAGGGTCGTTGAGCGACAGTTTGACGCCGAAGCGCCTCAGGAGGGAAACGAGCATGCTATCGTGGTCCGGCGTGGGTGGATGGGGGTGCTGCATCGTCGGTATTGTCGTGTGCGTGCCCTGCATCAGCATCGCTGTCTTCATCGAACTCGTCGGCGCCCTCTTCCCACGCTTGCTCCGCCGCCTCTGGCTTCACGGCATCAGGGCGGTAGAGCGGCGCAGCCTTGGCCGCCTCAACGATGGCCTCGCGCAAAAGATCAAGGCCGTCGCCCTTCTGGGCACTGACGAAGACGCGGCTGATTTTATCATATTCATCACGTTCTATTGCCGGTTCGAAACCCGCAATATCAATCTTGTTCCACACGAAAATCTGCGGAATGTGATCGGCGCCGATTTCGCGCAGCACCTCGTTGACCTGTTCGATCTGCTCCATGCGCACGGGGCTGGCGCCGTCGACGACGTGCAGCAGCAGGTCGGCGTGGATGGTTTCCTCCAGCGTGGCGCGGAACGCCGCCACCAGCTGGTGCGGCAGTTCGCGCACGAAACCGACCGTGTCGGACATGACGATGCTGCCCACTTCTTCGCCGAGGTAGACCCGGCGCGAAGTGGTGTCGAGGGTGGCGAACAATTGGTTGGCCACATACACGCCGGCCTTGGTCAGCGCGTTGAACAGGGTCGACTTGCCAGCATTGGTGTAGCCGACCAGGGACACGGAAAAGGTCTGGTTGCGCCCGCGCGAACGGCGCTGGGTTTCATGCTGCTTGCGCAGTTTTGCCAGGCGCGCGCGCAAGGCCTTGACGCGCTCGCCGATCAGGCGGCGGTCGGTCTCCAGCTGGGTTTCACCAGGACCGCGCAGGCCGATACCGCCCTTTTGCCGTTCCAGGTGGGTCCAGCCGCGGATCAGGCGGGTGGCCAGGTGCTGCAACTGGGCCAGTTCCACCTGCAGCTTGCCCTCGTGGCTCTGGGCACGCTGGGCGAAGATGTCGAGAATCAGGCTGGTGCGGTCAAGCACCCGCACGTCCAGGCGCTTTTCCAGGTTGCGCTGCTGGGCCGGCGACAAGGCATGATTGAAGATGACGATTTC
Source organism: Massilia sp. (assembly GCA_045810505.1). Taxonomy (GTDB): domain Bacteria; phylum Pseudomonadota; class Gammaproteobacteria; order Burkholderiales; family Burkholderiaceae_D; genus JAFCUW01. The sequence goes on along the minus strand of JBJMVV010000191.1, from coordinate 9,220 downwards.
AATCTGCTCGGCCAGGCAAGCTTCGCGAATCTCGTCAGCCTTGCCGGAGCCGACAAAATAGGCGGCGTCAGGGCTGGAGCGCTTGGCGGTGATGGTGGTGATGGGCTCGGCCCCAGCGGACTGGGCGAGCAAAGACAGTTCTTCGATGCTGGCTTCAAAGTCGCCAGCGCCGAAGTCGATGCCGACTAGAGCCGCGCGCATGCGGACTCTTTCGGCGTCGAAGCAAAAACAAGCACAGCTGCCGCCGGCTTATTCAGCGTCAGACTCAAGGTTGAGGTTGACGGCGCGGGCCGGCACCACGGTGGAAATTGCATGCTTGTAGACCATCTGGGTGACGGTGTTACGCAGCAGCACGACGTACTGGTCGAACGATTCAATATGGCCTTGCAGTTTGATGCCGTTGACCAGGTAGATCGAGACCGGCACATGCTCTTTGCGCAAGGCATTCAGAAATGGGTCTTGTAACAGTTGCCCTTTGTTGCTCATAACAGCTCCGTGTGTTGTTGTGTTTTAAAAGTTGGAGGCGACTTGAGCGATTTCAAGTAGTAATCTCTCCCAGAAGCCTTTGGTGTCGATGATCTACTGTAACCTGTTTTGCCGCCCAATGTCGTGCGCGCACTCTCATTTTGGCTTGGCAAAGGGATTTTTACCCATGCGCAATTCAATCCTCAGTGGCGTGCCAACAAGATTGAATGTGTCGCGGAAATGTTTTTCCAGATAGCGTTTATACGGTTCGCCAATCGCGTCCAGCGCATTGCCGTGGATGACGATGATCGGCGGATTCTGGCCGCCCTGGTGGGCGTAGCGCATTTTCGGACGGATCGAGCCCTTGCGCTTCGGTTCCTGCTTTTCCACTGCCTCGATCAGGGCGCGGGTCAGGCGCGGCGTCGACAGGTCGGCGGTGGCGGCGGCGTAGGCGGCGTCGACCGATTTCATCATCTGGGCGATACCGGAATTTTTAAGCGCCGAAATGAAATGGGTCTTGGCAAACGAGAGGAAATCGAGCTTGCGGTCCAGGTCGATCTTGATCTCGTCGCGCTGGTCCGACTGCAAGCCGTCCCACTTGTTGACAGCCACTACCAGCGCCCTGCCCGACTCGAGGATGAAGCCGGCAATGTGGGCGTCCTGCTCGGAGATATCCTGCTGGGCGTCCAGCAGCAAGATGACGACGTGGGCTTCCGAGATCGATTGCAGGGTTTTGACGACCGAGAATTTTTCAATGGCTTCAAACACCTTGCCGCGGCGGCGGATACCGGCCGTGTCGATCAGGGTGTAGTTCTTGCCGTCGCGTTCGAAGGGCACTTCGATCGAATCGCGCGTGGTGCCCGGCATGTCGAAGGCAATGACCCGCTCTTCGCCGATCAGGGTGTTGACCAGGGTAGATTTACCGACGTTGGGGCGGCCGACGATGGCGATCTTGATGCCGCGGTCGGCCGGTTCCAGTTCTTCTTCATCGGGCGGACGGGAGGCAAACGCTTCGTTGAGCGCTTCTTCCACCAGGTCGGCCACGCCGTCGCCGTGGGCGGCGGAAATGACGTAAGGGTCGCCCATGCCAAGTTCGTAGAACTCGGCCACGACGGAGGTGTACTTCATGCCCTCGCCCTTGTTGACGACGAGCAGCACCTTGCGGCCCGACTTGCGCAGGAAATCGGTAATGGTCTTGTCGTGGGGCGTCATGCCCTGGCGGCCGTCGACGATGAAGACGACGACGTCGGCCTCGGCCACGGCCTGCTTGGTCTGCAAGGCCATCTGGTGCATGATGCCTTCCTTGGCCACGGGCTCGAAACCGCCCGTGTCGATGACGAGGAAAGGCCGCTCGCCCACGCGCCCTTCGCCATAGTGGCGATCGCGCGTCAAGCCAGGCAGGTCCGCCACCAGCGCGTCACGCGAGCGGGTCAGGCGGTTGAAAAGAGTCGATTTCCCGACGTTGGGTCGACCAACAAGTGCTATTACCGGCTTCATTATTATTCGACCGCGATTGCGGCCACAGTTCCATTTTGTGTTTGAAAAATCAGGTGCGAACCCACCACGACGGGTGTGGCCATGACGGCGCTGCCGTCGGTGGCGGCGCGCGCCAGAAAGGTGCCGTCTTCACGCGACATGAAGTGGACATAGCCCTGGTAGTCGCCCACCGCCACCGCGCGGCCATACGAGACCGGGGTGGACAGGTTGCGGTAGCCCAGCTTTTCGTTCTTCCAGGCGCTCGCGCCCGTGTCGCGCGCAAAAGCGTACATGGCGCCCTTGTCGTCGGCAGTGAAGACAAATTTCTGGTCCACGGCCACGCCCACGTTGGAGGACAGTTCCTTGGTCCAGCGGGCGGTGCCCGTGGTGAGATCGAAGCAGCCGACGCGGCCCTGGTAGGACACGGCGCAGACATCGCTATCCATCACGACGGGCATGCCGCCGATGTCGGTGACGCGCTCGAGTTCGGTCGCGCCGCGCGATTCGCCCACCGCGATTTCCCAGCGGGGCGCGCCATTGGCGAGAATCAATGCAACCAGCTTGCCGCCTGGCTGGGCGACGATGACGTCCTTGCCAGCAACGACCATGCCGGGAGCGTTACGAATCGTCAGCGGTGGCGACGGACGCTGTACGGTCCATTTCTTTTCGCCCGTCTTGGCGTCGAGGCCCACGATGCGGTTATCAAAACTGCGCACGACCACGATGCCCTCGCCCACCACTGGGGCGGACAGCACTTCGCTGGAGGCCTGGTTGGTCCACATGAACTTGCCGTCCATGTCGAAGGCGTGCACGGCGCCCTTGACGCCGCCGACCACGATCATGTTGCCGTCGGTACCGACACCGGCCGACAGCGCCGTGGGCGCCTTGACGCGCCACATGGCCTTGCCGGTCGCGCCGTCGACGCGGGCGATGGCGCCGTCGCCGCCGGCCACGATCACGCTGGTACCGGCCACGGCGGGCGAGAAGCTATAGTTGTTGGACTTGCCGATATCGAGTTTCCAGGCCGTGCGAACGGCCATCGTGCCTTTCAGTTCTACCAGCGGGGCGGGCTGGGCGGTCTTGGATTTGCTGGCAAAGGGATTAAGCGAACTCAACGTCGAGCAACCGGCCATCAGGGCCAGCACAGTTACACCAATCAACTTCTGGGTCGTACGCATCATTGTCGGATACCTTGTTTTGTTTTTATGGCGTGATGGATTGCAGCTCAGGCAGCGGCAGGCGCGGCGCTGTCAGCGGGCGTGGCCGGGGCGGTGCCGCCGATCGACTCGAGCTTCACTTCCACCAGCTTGCGGCCGGGGTCGGCCTTGTCCATGCCGGCCAGGGCGGTGATGTAGGCCTTGCGGGCTTCGTCGAGCTTGTTCTGGGCCACCAGGATGTCGCCCTTGCGGTCGGCCACGGCGCTGCTGAACTGGGGCAGGAATTCGCCGCCCAGCACTTTCATGCCTTCATCGTAGGCTTTTTCGTCGAGCAGGATGCCGGCGATGCGCAGGCGCGCGATCGACTTCATCTCGTCGTCGCCATGGTCGGCCGCCCATTGCAGCTGGGCCTTGGCGCCCTTGAGGTCATTGGCGTCGAAGGCCAGGCGGGCTGCGACCAGCGCGGCCATCGGCGCGTAGGCTGTCGACTCGTACTTCGCTTCGATGTCGGCTGCCAGTTTCATCGACTTGGCGCTGTCGCTGGCCGCGGCGGTTTTCTGCAACTGGTCGTACAGCACGGACGCTTCCGCGGCCTGGGTTCGCTGGTGGTAGCGCCAGTAGTTGAAGCCGGCGTAAGCGCCCAGCACAATGATCAGCACCCAGGTCAACAGGTTGCCGTACTGATTCCAGAACGCCTTCAGGGAGTCCAGTTGTTCTTGTTCTTCGTGATCGTATGCCATGGTCGTTTCAATGTCTCGTTCAGGTTGTATTAGTGGTGGTAGTGCACGTGCTCGTGATCGTGGTCGTGATCGTGGGCGCCGATCACCTGGTCGACCAGGTACTCGACAACTTCATCGAAGCCGACGCTGTTTTGCTGCGCATCGCCTTCAGCGGCACGCATGGACTTGACGGTTGCCGTGTGGTTGGCCACTTCGTCGTCGCCCAGGATGACGGCAAACGAGGCGCCGCTGCCGTCGGCTTTTTTCATCTGGCTCTTGAAGCTGCCGGCGCCGGCAGCGGTGGCGCAATGCAGGATCACGTCGAGGCCGGCGTCACGGATGCGCTCGGCCAGGACAAAAGCCTGCATGCGGGCGGCGTCGCCCTGGTGCACCAGGTAGACATCGCACAGGGAAGGCTCGTTCGGCTCGCCGACCGCTTTCATCAATTCGATCAGGCGCTCCATGCCCATCGCGAAGCCGACCGCAGGGGTGGATTTGCCGCCGAACATTTCGATGAGGGGATCGTAACGGCCGCCCGCGCACACGGTGCCCTGGGCGCCCAGCGAATCGGTGACCCATTCGAACACGGTGCGGTTGTAGTAATCGATGCCGCGTACCAGGCGCGTATTGACTGTGTAGGGAATATTGTTGTGGTCGAGGATTTGCTTCAGCCCCTCGAAGTGGGCCAGCGACTCGCCTTCGATGTAGTCGAGCAGCTTGGGCGCACCATTGACCAGGTCTTGCATGGCTGGATTCTTGGTGTCGAGAATGCGCAGCGGATTGCTGTACAGGCGGCGCTTGGCTTCCGCGTCGAGCGTGTCGATGTTCGCCTCAAAATACGCGATCAGGTCGGCGCGGTGGCGCAGGCGCTCGGCAGCGTCACCAATCGAGTTCAGTTCCAGGCGGATGTTTTCCAGGCCCAGGTCGTCCCACAGGCGGCGGCACAGCATGATCAGTTCGGCGTCGATGTCCGGGCCCGTAAAACCGACCGCTTCAGCGCCGAACTGGAAGAACTGGCGGTAGCGCCCGCGCTGGGGGCGCTCATGGCGGAACATCGGGCCTTTGTACCACAGGCGCTTGGGGCCGTCGTAGACCAGATTGTGTTCCAGCACGGCGCGCACGGTGCCGGCGGTGCCTTCCGGACGCAGGGTCAGGAGGTCGCCATTCATCGAATCGGTGAAGGAATACATTTCCTTTTCGACGATGTCGGTGACGGCGCCGATGGCGCGTGCAAACAGGCCCGTCTCTTCCAGGATCGGGGTGACGATTTTCTGGTAGCCGTAGCTTTTCAGGACGGATTCAGTCGTGTTTTCCAGCAGTTCCCACAGCGGCGCGTCAGCCGGGAGAATGTCATTCATCCCTTTTACCGCGACGATTTTTTCTTTTTTATCAGTCATATCATTTACCGTAATTCGTCTTCACATAATCCAGCACGATCTGCTGGAATTCCTGCACGATATTTTCACCGCGCAGGGTTACTTTTTTCTGCCCATCGACAAACACGGGGGCCGCAGGCGATTCGCCCGTGCCCGGCAGGCTGATGCCGATGTTGGCGTGCTTCGATTCGCCGGGACCGTTGACGATGCAACCCATCACGGCCACGTTCATCGCTTCCACGCCGGGGTAGGATTTTTTCCACTCGGGCATTTGCTCGCGCAGGAAGGTCTGGATATTGTCCGCCAGTTCCTGGAAGGTGGTCGAGGTCGTGCGTCCGCAACCGGGGCAGGCAATCACCATCGGGGCGAACTTGCGCAGGCCCATGGTTTGCAGGATTTCCTGGCCGACGATCACTTCCTTGGTGCGGTCGCCGCCCGGTTCGGGGGTCAGCGAAATGCGGATGGTGTCGCCGATGCCTTCCTGCAGCAGCACGGACAGGGCGGCGGTCGAGGCGACGATGCCCTTGCTCCCCATGCCCGCTTCCGTCAGGCCCAGGTGCAAGGGATAGTCGCAGCGGCGCGCCAGTTCGCGGTAGACGGCGATCAGGTCCTGCACGCCGGAGACCTTGCACGACAGGATGATCTTGTCCTTGCCGAGGCCCAGTTCTTCAGCGCGCACGGCGTTGTCGATGGCCGAGGTGATCAGCGCCTCGTACATGACGGCCTGGGCCGACCAGGGCTGGGCGCGGGCGGCGTTCTCGTCCATGATGCGGGCCAGCAGCGACTGGTCGAGCGAGCCCCAGTTGACGCCGATGCGCACCGGCTTGTCGTACTGGGCCGCCACTTCGATCATCTGGGCGAACTGGCTGTCGCGCTTGGCGCCCTGCCCCACGTTGCCGGGATTGATGCGGTATTTCGACAAGGCGCGCGCGCAGTCGGGATAGTCGCGCAGCAGGGTGTGGCCGTTGTAGTGAAAATCGCCGACCAGGGGCACGTCGATGCCCATGCGGTCGAGTTGCTCGCGGATCGCCGGCACGGCCGCCGCCGCTTCAGGGCGGTCCACCGTCAGGCGCACGATTTCCGAACCGGCGCGGGCCAGTTCCTTGATCTGAATGGCCGTGCCGATCGCGTCGGCCGTGTCCGTATTGGTCATGGACTGCACCAGCACGGGCGCGTCGCCACCCACCCACACCTTGCGCTCGCCATGGGCGATGAGCACTTTGCGGCTGAAGCGGCGGGCCTGGGGGCCGGAAGGGATCGCCATGTTGGAAGAAGACATAAGATTCGGTTTTAGCTAGGTGATGCGCGGCGGCGGACCGGCGACGCTTATTTCAGACTGACGCGGGCGACGGCGCCCTTGGTCGATGGCAATTCGACCGCGTTGCCGCGGAAGGTGGCGGAGACGCCCGAGGGCTTGCCAACCACCAGGGTGACCGGCTCACTCACTTCGACGGTCTCCGTGCTGCCAGCCTTGAGCATGCGCGACAGCAAAGGCGCGCCTTTCGCGCGACGCACTTCGACCCATGAGTCCGCGTTCACGGTCAGCACCAGCGCGTTGGCGCCGGCTGGGGCGGCTGCGGCAGCTGGCGCCGCGGCGGCGCCTGGCGTGGCTGCGGCTGGTCCGGCTTGCGACGCGGGCGAACCCGGCGTGACAGCGCTTGGCGGCGGCACCGAAATCAGCGGCACGGACGGGTTCTGCAGATTCGGCACGGCGGCGGCCGGCGCGCTCTGGGCTGCGGTGCCGGCGGGCGCTGCCGTCAAGGGCGCGACCACGGTGCTCGACGGGTTTGACGTGGGCGCAGCCACCGGAGTGGCCATGGTGGCGGTCTCGCTGCGGCTGCTCAATTTCGACACCAGGCCAAAATGCCAGGCGGCAGCGGCTGCGCCGACCACGACGACGACGGCAAGAATCGGGATGATCGGCAGCGCAGCGCGCTTGCCGTGGCTGGGAAAGCGGACTTCCGAGAACGAGGCGGGCTTACTGTGGCGCAAGGTCGTGTGGGTGGCGTCACTGGGACCGGGCGTGTCGAGCGAAATTTTCGCCACCAGGGGCGCCGGATCAAGCCGGACGATTTTCGCGTAGGCGCGCACGAAGCCGCGCACGACGGCGGGGCCAGGCAAGGCGGCGCTGTCACCGGCCTCGAGCGCGACGACCTGGCGCACAGCCAGTTTGAGCTGGTCGGCGACCTGCTCGACGGTCCAGCCCATGGCTTCGCGCTGGGCGGCCAGGATCTTGCCGGGCGCTTCGTCGCTGTTACCACCGGCGCCCGCGGCGCCCTGTTCGATCCACTCTGAACTCATGGTGTTTCCTGTCTCATTCATCAAACGCACCGCGTTGTAGGGCTGCAAACTCGGACGAGGCCGGATAGTGACGGCGCAGCAAGGTCGCCATGGTCGCTTCCGACGACTTGTCGCCCAGGCGGCGGTCGATCCGCACGGCCAGCCACAGCACGTCGGCCGACAGCTCATCGAGTTTGGCGATGCTCTTGACGCGGTTGATAAAAAACCCGGCGCGGTTGAAATCGCGCCGCTCGTAATACGTCCTCGCCAACAAGGCATTGGTGGCAGGATCATCGGGCGCGATCCGCAAGGCGTCAAGCAGGTAGCGCTCGGCGCCCTCGTACTGCTTCAGGCGGACGCTGCAGGAGCCAGCATTGAGCATGGCGCTGAAGGGCGACTGGTAAGTGGGATTCTTGATGGCGGCATCAAACAAGCGCAAGCCTTCGCCCCCCCGTCCGTGCTGGCACAGGAAGCTGCCATAGTTGTTGCTGAACTCGGGATTGTTGGGCGAGAGGCGCAAGGCGCGCTGAAAACTTTCGTCGGCCAACTGGATTTCGCCCATCTGCGAATAAATCAGGCCGCGCACGCTATAGGCATCGGCGAACTCGGGATTGATGGCAATGGCTTGCTTGACTTCATCGAGCGCCACTTCCAGCTTGTTGTCCTGGAAATAGCCAACCGCCAGTTGCAGGCGGATCGAGGCGCGCTTTTCGGTCTTGGTCTGGTCGGACGCCGTCTTGAGGTCGCCTGAACTGCTGCGTGCGCCGCCCGTGCCGGCGCAGGCGCCCAGCAAGGCACACAGCAACAGCGTCGCGAAAGTCCTGCCCGCTTGCGCGCTCAAGAAGTGATCTCCACGATGCGCCCGAAATTGGCGCCGTATTTGTTTTTATATTCTTCCATTTTTTCCATGCGCTCCTGTACGCGGGTACGGTCCTGCACTTCACCGGCCAGTTGGCCGCAAGCGGCGTCGATATCGTCGCCGCGCGTTTTACGAATGGTCGTCACCAGGCCGCCGTCGAGCAATACCTGGGCGAAGGCCTTGATGCGGAGATTCTTCGAGCGCAACAGACCCGATTCCGGGAAGGGATTGAAGGGAATCAGGTTGAATTTGCAGGACACGCCCACAACGGGGTCGTTGACCAGCGCCAGCAGTTCACGGGCGTTTTCGTCGCTGTCGTTGACGCCGTCGAGCATGCAGTATTCAAAGGTGATGAAGTCGCGCGGGGCGAATTCCAGATAGCGCTTGCAGGCAGCCATCAGTTCACGCAGGGGGTATTTCTTGTTCAGTGGCACCAGGCCATCGCGCAGCTTGTCGTTCGAGGCGTGCAGGGAAACGGCCAGGGCGACCGGCACTTCCTGGGCCAGCTTGTCCATCATCGGCACCACGCCCGAGGTCGACAGGGTCACGCGGCGGCGCGACAGGCCGTAGGCGTTGTCGTCCAACATCAGCTTGAGCGCCGTGGTGGTCGGTTCAAAATTGAGCAGGGGCTCGCCCATACCCATCATCACCACGTTGGTGATCTGGCGTTCGCCTTTCGGGCCCGGTTCGATGCCCTTGGTCCGGCGCAATTCAAACTCGGCCATCCACAACTGGCCAATGATTTCCGCCACGGTCAGGTTGCGGTTGAACCCTTGCTTGCCGGTCGAGCAGAAGCGGCAGTTGACGGCGCAGCCGGCCTGGGTCGAGATGCACAGGGTGCCGCGATTTTCTTCCGGGATGAACACGGTTTCGACGGCATTGCCATTG
>JBJMVV010000190.1:0-2728 GCA_045810505.1 Massilia sp. | reverse complement strand
GGAATCGTAACCGCGGTATTCAAGCCGTTTCAGACCCTCGATCAGGATCGGGGTGATGTTTCTTTGGGCGACCGCGCCGACGATTCCGCACATAACATTGCCTCATGGGTTCATTATTAAGAAGTGTATCCTAGGTGAAAGCCGATGAAATATGCTATCGAATTACTTTATTATTTGAAATAATATTTCACTACCTGTTGCCGGTGAAATATAATTTCATTTTAGTCGCAATATTTTTCAAAACCGTGAGGTAGCGCATGGCGCAGGCTGATTTCGACGAACTGGATCGTCGTATTTTGAACACATTGCAGAACAATGCAGCGCTTACCAATGCGGAATTGGCCGAGCAGGTCCACGTTTCGCCGCCCACCTGCCTGCGCCGCGTCAAGCACTTGACCGATTCCGGGGTGATCACACGCCAGGTGGTGCTGGTCGATCCGGCCAAGGTGGGCGCGCAGTTGTGCGCCATCGTGGAAATCGCGCTGGACGTCAATGCGGTGGAAAAGATGGAAGCGTTCGAGGCCCTGGTGGCGAGCGAGGCGGCCGTGCTGCAATGCTACCGGGTGGCGCCGGGACCGGATTTCGTGCTGGTGTTGCAGGTGGCGGACATGCCGGCCTACCACGCGCTGGCGCACCGGCTGTTTGCCGGCCACGCCAATGTACGCAATGTCCGCAGCTATTTTTCCACGTTCCGCAGTAAATTCGAAACGCGCATCGCCGTGTGATTACTTCTTGATTTTTACCGGGCGCTGCCAGTTTTCAATCGTCACCTGGCGTGCCCGCGAGATGGTCAACTTGCCGGCCGGCGCGTTTTTCGTCAGGGTGGTGCCCGCGCCCAAGGTTGCACCCGCGCCCACCGTCACCGGCGCCACCAGTTGCGTGTCGCTGCCAATAAAGGCGTCATCCTCGATCACGGTGCGGTGCTTGTTGACGCCGTCGTAATTGCAGGTGATGGTGCCGGCGCCGATGTTCACGCGCGAGCCCACCGTGCTGTCGCCGACATAGGCGAGGTGGTTGGCCTTGCTGTGGGCGGCGATGGTGCTGTTTTTGACTTCGACGAAATTGCCGATGTGGACATCCTCACCCAGCTCGGCGCCAGGACGCAGGCGGGCGTAGGGGCCGATCTGCGACTGGGCGCCGACGACGGCGCTGTCGATATGGCAGAACGGTTTGATCTGCGCGCCTGCGCCGATTTTTGCGTTGACGACGACGCTGTGCGCGCCCACCGTGACGCCATCGGCCAATTCGACCACGCCTTCAAACACACAGCCGACGTCGATCGTCACATCGCGCCCGCACTTTAAAGAACCGCGGATGTCGATGCGGGCCGGGTCCATTAAAGTTACGCCCTGTTCCAGCAACTTGTTGGCGAGGTTGAGCTGGTGGCGGCGCTCCAGTTCAGCCAGCTGCACCTTGCTGTTGACGCCCGCTACTTCCCATTCGCCGCCCGGATGTGCCGAGACGACCTCGACACCCTCGGCCACGGCCTTGGCGACGATATCGGTGAGGTAATACTCGCCCTGGGCATTGTTGTTGGACAGGGTGCCCAGCCATTCTTTCAGGCGGGCCGTGGGCGCGACCATGATGCCGCTATTGATTTCGCGGATCTTGCGCTCATCTTCCGTGGCATCCTTTTCTTCCACGATGCGCACGATCTTGCCGTTCTCGCGCACCATGCGGCCCAGGCCGAACGGGTTATTTTGCTCGACCGTCAGGATGCCCAGCTTGTCGGCGCCGGCCGCTTCGACCAGGCGGCGCAGCGAGTCGCTGGTGGTGAGCGGTACGTCGCCGTACAGGATCAAAGTCGGCTGATTGTCATCCAGTTGCGGCAGCGCCTGCATGACGGCGTGGCCGGTGCCCAGTTGCGGTTCCTGGAGGGCCGTGGCGATCGGCGCGTGCGTGCCATTGTTCCGGGCCTGCACCATGGCTGGCACCGCTGCGCCCCCATGGCCGTAAATCACGCATAATTTGCTCGGCGAAAGTTCGCGCGCGGTATCGATTACGTGCTGCAACAACGGCTTGCCTGCAAGGGGGTGCAGTACTTTCGGCAACGCAGATTGCATGCGCTTTCCCATACCAGCGGCGAGGATGACAACGTTCATGAGCAGCACTTTGAAAGAGTTATATAGATGAAAAATTCTAACACGCCCACCAGCCCGTTCAGCCGGCCCCGCATGCTGTTGATGATTGCCCTGGTCGCCCTGCTGGCAGCCTGCAGCAGCATCCGCTTCACCTACAATCACGGCGACACCCTGCTGTACTGGTGGCTCAACAATTACCTGGACCTCGACAGCGACCAGTCCGGTTTTGTGAAGCGCGACATCGACAATCTGTTCCAGTGGCACCGCAAGACCCAGCTGAAAGATTATGTACAGCTGCTGCAGACTGGCCAGCGCCAGCTCGCCGGCAATATCTCGGCGGCCGATCTGCATGCGGACTACGACGAGATTCGCGCCCGCACCGAATTGCTCGCCTTTAAAGCTTTGCCCGAACTGGCCGAACTGGCGCGCACCGTCAAGCCCGAACAGATCGCGCAGATGGAAAAGAAGTTCGCCAAGAACAATGATGACTACCGCAAAAAATTCATGCGCGGTGACATGGAAGACCAGCAGAAGGCCCGCTTCAAAAAATCCATGGAGCAGTTCGACCTGTGGTTCGGCCATTTCAGCTCGGAGCAGGAAGCGATCCTGCGCAAGGCGTCCGATGCGCGCCCCCTGAACAATGACAT
>JBJMVV010000189.1:0-2314 GCA_045810505.1 Massilia sp. | reverse complement strand
CTTCCAGGGCGATCTCGTCGAACGGATTCATCGACATTTTGACATTGGCGGTTTCGACGCCGCTGTTGTCGGACTTGACGCGGACCTTGACGTTATAGTCGACCACACGCTTGACGGGGACCAGGACTTTCATGGGGGACCTTTTGTAGTAAAAGTGGAATTCAGTGAACTCAAGTGGCCTAGATTATAAGAGATAATCGCGTTCACAACCAAATTAAAGCACGATCGTGCGATTTTTAGAATGAATCACCCAAAAGTACAAACCTACTTTTGGGTGGGGCTGAGGTGCGAGGTTTGCGGGCAAGCCCGCAAACCTCAGGGATTAGAACCAGCTTACCAGCGCAGAACCAGTCAGGTAAAAATCACTGGCGGAGCCAGATGATTTTTAGGAGAAAAGACGACGCTTACAAGCATAAAAAGCCCGGAAGCTTGCGCTCCCGGGCTTTTTTGGCCGTGACTGGTTCTGCGTTCGCGAACTTACTTACGGCGCATTAAAAAAGTGAACTCCAGGCCGTTCTGGCTATGGGCTAAAAGAGCGTTGCCGGTCTGCTTCGCAAACGCCTGGAAATCGCGCACGGAACCCTTGTCGGTGGCGACGATGCGCAGCACTTCACCGGTTTGCATCTCGGCCAGCGCTTTCTTTGCCTTCAGGATTGGCAAGGGGCAGTTGAGGCCGCGCGCGTCGAGGTCTTTCTGGAAAGCCGTGACGTCGACGTCGAAGGTGGTGGTGCTCATGGCATGGTTCGCTAGGTTGGTTGCGGTCATCATTTGGTCATACTACTCCAATTCGCGGATTATGACGCAGCGCACCAAAATAAACCAGTCTCGTTGCGAAAGCACAACGAGAATGTATAAAAAGCAAAATTTATATTGTCAAATTATTGCGCTGCGGGCCGCACCCTGCCCGGCTGCACTCCAGCGGGAGGGCAGCACTGATCCCTTAACGCGCGCCCGGAGCAACAGGATGACAGCGAGGAGGCCCATTACGAGCAAAGTCGTCACCGAGCCCTCCAGGCCGTAGACGCCGCCAGTGACCCAGTCCGGGCCGCTCATGGCGCCGATCACCAGGCCCTTGGCGGGATGGCCGGAGACGGCGATGGAAAAGATCGAACCGAGCGTGTAGTTCCATGCCGCGTGAATCGCCACGCACAGCCACAGCCGCCGCGTTGCCATCCAGGCCGCACTCAGGGCCAGTCCAGCCACCGCCGTATTCGCCAGGCCAAGGAAGCTGATGCTCTCGCCCAGATGGGCCAGCGCAAACAGGATGCTCGATATCACCAGCGCCGGCCAACTACCCAGGGCGCGCTCGGTAATCCGGAACAGCACGGCGCGAAACAGCAATTCTTCAAACACGCCGACAAACAGCATTTCAGCGAGCGGCCCGGCAATCTTAGCCGACCAGGGATTCATGCCCGTGACCTGGTAGTTGCCGCTGGCTGCCAACAGGCCCATCGCCAGCGCCACCGCGCCCGCGCCCAACAGCAGACCGACGCCGAACTCGGCCGGCGCGCCCGGCAGCGCGAACTCCGGCAAGCTGCGCCGCCCTTCCATCAGGCGCACATACAGCCAGTACATCATTCCCAGCAGCACGGTGATCAGCAGGTAAGGCCAGACAAAGCGCGCCGCCGCCGCGGGCACGGCCGCCTTGATCAGGCCGAAACTGAGCGCGGCCGTCAGCAACAGAAGCACAGCACCGATGACGATGCGCATCGGCGCTGATTTGACGATGCGCTTGAAGCGGGAAGGACGGGGTGCGGCGACAGCGGGATCAAGCGGGACAGCGGTCATGACGGTTCTCCGGTGGTTGATGCGGCAGCGCGGATGCGCTCGATAAACGGTCTTTCCTGCAGCGCCAGGATGGCTTGCGCCAACGTGGCTGACAAAGGGTGAGGCACATCGGCGTCGAGACTGGCGGCCGCAGCACTGGTGGCGGCCCAGCAGCGCTGCAGGCGGGGCAGCATGGCCTTGCCGGCCGCGCTCAGGGTAACCAGGCGCTGGCGGCTGTCCTGCCCCGCCACCACTTCCACCAGGCCCTCTTTTTTCATCAGCGCCACCGTCTGGGTCGCCGCCGGCTGGGTGATGCCGGCGTAGCTTGCGATTTCGCCGATGGCGGCCTGGCCATGCAGGCCGAGGACGCGCATCACGGGGGTGTAGCGGGGGCGATACGCCAGGCCCGCTTCTTCGTAAGCGAGGGCCACGTCGCCATCGAGCAGTTCGATGAGGTGGCGGAGCTGGGTGCCGAGGCCTTGTTTCATGGGTTTGATGCTAACACAATATATAAGCGCTTATGTAAAATGTTTAGCATCGGGGACTG
>JBJMVV010000188.1:0-20522 GCA_045810505.1 Massilia sp. | reverse complement strand
CGACCTGCGCCACCTGTGCCGCGATTTCGCCGCGCCGCAGGGCATCGTCTGCGATGGCAAATACCTGCACATCCGCGGCGCTGCCCAGGGCCGCGCGGCCAGCCGCAACGCCGCGCGCGTGCTGTCGCTGTCGGTGGTCAAACTGGGCGAAGCGCGCCTGATGGCGGTGCTGGGCGACGTCACCGAGCAGGTGCGGCGCGAGCGCGAACTGCGCCAGACCGACGCCTGGCTCAACGCCATCCTCACCAGCATTGCGGACTATGCCCTGGTACGGCTCGATCAGGACGGCCGCATCGAATCCTGGAACGAGAGCATCGGCCGCGTCACCGGCTTCACCGCTGCGCAGACGGTGGGCCAGTCCTACGCCCTGTTCTATCCGCCCGGGGCCACCACCGACCACCACCTGGCCGACCGCCTGCGCGAAGCAGACCGCGATGGCTGGAGCCTGGACGATGGCGTGCGCCTGCGCGCCGACGGCAGCGAGTTTCGCGCCACCGTCATGATCTCGCCGCTGCCCGACCTGCACGAAGCGGGATCCGGCGCCTATTCACTGGTCATCCGCGACGTCGGCGACAAGGCCCCGGCGGGCGGGCGGGCGCGCCATGCGGCGCTGTCGGATTACCTGACGGGCCTGGGCAACCGGCGCGCCTTTTTCGAGGGCGCGGAACTGGAACTGGAACGCCGGGGCGGCTCGCCCCGCCCCACCGCCATGATCATGATCGACGCCGACCATTTCAAGGCCATCAACGACCGACACGGCCATGCCAGCGGCGACACCGTACTGCGCCACCTGGCGGCCTGCCTGCAGCACACCTTCCGCGAAGTGGACGTGGTGGCGCGCGTCGGCGGCGAGGAGTTCGCCGTGCTGCTGCCCTCGACCACCATGGCCGGCGCCGCCGCCGTGGCCGAGCGCCTGCGCCTGCAGGTCGCCGCATCCACGGTCAATCTCGATGGCGAGGCCCTCGTCTACACCATCAGCGCCGGTGTAGCGGTGATCGACGCCGACGCGACCAGCCTGGAAGCCTTGATGAAGCGGGCCGACCAGGCGCTGTACGCCGCCAAGAAGGCGGGACGCAACCGGGTTGAATGCTGGCGCGAGGCGCATGCCGCCGCACACCTCGCGGCGCCTGATGCCGATCCAGTGGAAGACGCGCATGGACACTGACAACGCCGCCGCCAATGAGGCCCTGATCCAGTTCCTGTACCGCGCCCCCATCGGCCTGGTGCAGATCGACGCGGACGGCGCCATCGAGATGCTCAATCCAATGTCGTCGAGCCTCCTGATGCCGCTGGCGAGGGACGGCAACCTGGATAATCTGTTTGGCGTGCTCGATGCGGTGGCCCCGGAACTGCGCCAGATGACGGCCCTGTTCCAGGAGCCGGCCGGGGTTATCTGCGAATCCTTCCGGATCGACCTGGGCGCGGTCGATGATGCCCATCCCCGCCCCCAGTACCTCTCCGTCAGCCTGTTGAAACTGGACGCGGGCAAGCTGATGGCGGTGCTGGCCGACGCCACCGCCGAGGCGCAGCGCGAAAAGGACACCATCGCGCGGCGCCTCAATAGCGCAGCGCGTATCGATGCACTGACCCAGATGCCGAACCGGCGCGCCGTGCAGGAGCAGATCGGTCTGATGCTGCAGCGCCAGGCCGGCCAGCATGGCAATGGCGCGGGGCATGGTGACTACGCGGTCCTGTTCCTCAACTGCGATCGCTTCAAACAGATCAACGACTCCTTCGGCAATGCCGCCGGCGACCAGGTGCTGGTGGCCATGGCCGGCCGCATGCGCGCCACCTTGCGCCCGCCCGGCGATGGCGTGCGCGCCCCGGTCGGCAACGGCCAGATGGCGGCCCGCATCGGCGGCGATGAATTCGTCGTCATCCTCGATGGCATGCGCCGCGCCAGCGATGTCGCCAGCGTCACCAACCGCCTGCTCGACAATCTGCGCAAGCCCTACCTGGTGGATGGCCACGACATCAACTGCAACGTCAGCATCGGCGTCGTGCTGGCCGCGCAGGCCGCCGGCGACGCCGACAGCGTGCTGCGCGACGCCAGCATCGCCATGGCGCTGGCAAAGTCCGGCGGGCGCGGTTACGCCGTGTTCGAGGACGCCATGCGCGAGCGCGCCGCCCGCCGCGGCGACATTGAGGGCGACCTGCGCCGCGCCCTGCTCGAGCAGCAGCTGTTCGTGGTCTACCAGCCCGTGGTCGGCCTGCTGCCGAGCGGCGCCATCGACCGTTCCACCGGGGTCGAGGCGCTGGTGCGCTGGCAGCATCCGGCCCGTGGCGTGGTGCCGCCGCTGGAATTCATCAGCGTGGCCGAGGAATGCGGTCTGATCGGCGCGCTGGGCGACTACGTGCTGGCGCGCGCCTGTGCCGATTTTGTCCGCTGGCAGGGCGTGCTGGGCAGCGACGCCCCGCGCCTGCTGGCGGTGAACCTCTCGCGCGCCCAACTGGCGCAGCCCGGTTTTGCCGCGCGCGTGGCCGAGATCCTGCATGACACCGGCATGGCCGCCGCCCAGCTCCAGTTGGAGGTCACGGAAAGCCTGGCCGCCCAGGACGACCAGGTGCAGGCCCGCCTGCACGAACTGAAAGCGCTGGGCATCAAGCTGGCCCTGGACGACTTCGGCACCGGTTACTCTTCGCTGGCCAGCCTGCACCTGCTGCCCGTCGACACCGTCAAGATCGACCGCTCCTTCGTCAGCCAGAGCGACACCAGCGCCCACCACCGGGTGCTGATCGAAGCGACCGTCAAGGTGGCCCGCAGCCTCGGCATGGACACGGTCGCCGAAGGCATCGAGACGCTCGGCCAGGCCGCCGTCGTCGGTGAGCTCGGATGCGACAAGGGCCAGGGGTATTTGTACAGTCGCCCGCTGGTATCAAACGATCTGCTGGACTGGATAGCCGACGCACGTCCCGCCGTGCGCGTCGCCTGAAAAGTTAAAAGCAAGGGGGACTCGCGCCTGGGCTTCGCTTGTGCCAGTCCCCGGCGCTTTCGGCCATAATAAGCCGATGAATGCCTCATTAATCCCCCCACTGCCGCCCATGCGCGCAGTCACCCTGCTCAAAGCCCTGTTCAAGCGCGGCGCCACGCCGCCCGGCGGTAGCGCGAACCTCGCCACCATGTTCGAGCTTGCCCGTATCGACACCGCCCACGTCGCCCGCTACAACGCCTTGCTCGGCTTTGCCCCCGACACCATCCCGCTCACCTATTACTATCTGCTGACCCAGCGCGCCCACCTGGCCACCCTGCTGTCACAGGACTTCCCGTTCCGGGTGGCCGGCATGGTCCACGCTGAGAACACGCTCACGCAATTGCAGGAACTCGCCGTGAGTCGCCCCCTGCAACTGGCCACCACGGTCGAGATCCTACCGCCCACCTCCAACGGCGCGCGCTACTGCAATCTGGTCACCACGGCCAGCCAGGACGGCGTCGATGTCTTCCATTGCACCAGCGTGTACCTGGCCAGGCAGGGCAAGCGCAAAGGCGTGCCGGCGGCCACGCGCGACACCATCGAGGGCAAGCGGATCGGCGGCTGGGCGGTGGGCGGTTCGCTCGGACGGGCCTATGCCAAGGTCTCGGGCGACTGGAATCCCATCCACCTGTGGCGCTGGTCGGCCCGCCTGATGGGCATGCGGCGTCCCATCATCCACGGCATGCACAGCGTCGCCGCCGCCTGCGCCCTGCTCGAGCAGACCAGCGCCAAGCGGGTGACCCAGGTGTCGGCCCGCTTCAAGGCGCCGATTGCGCTGCGCCAGCGCCCCACGCTGTACATCAGCGGCGACCACCACAGCTACTGCATCGGCCTTGATGGCCGCCGCGTCGTCGACGGCACCGTCCATCTAGTCTAGGGTGGCGGGCTTGTCACCCGTGAGCATGGCGGCGACCAGATTTTCGCGGTGCTGCCAACTGGTGAAGGCGACGCCAGCCAGGTGCAGCGCGATCAGCCCCACCAGCAGCCAGGCCAGCGCCGTGTGAACCAGCACGGGCCAGGCATAACCCCACAGCAGATCGGTGGTGGCGGCCCAGCCGGTCAGCGCCACCAGCGCCACGCAGGCCAATAGCGCCAGCACCATCGCCCCGCCGGCGGGATTGTGGCCCAGGTAGCGCGGTGCCTTGCTGGCGGCGACCTGGAGCAGGTAAGCGAACACCGCGCGGGGCGGCTGTACGAAATCGGCAAAACGCGCGTGTGTCCCCCCGGCGAATCCCCACAGCAGGCGCGCCGCTATCACGCCGGCGGCCAGGTAGCCGAGCCACTCGTGTACAGGCCCCGTGCGGCTCGAACTCCACCAGGCGCCGGCAATGGCCGCCACCAGCAGCCAGTGCAACAGGCGCACCGGCCGGTCCCACACCCGCACCCGGTTTGACAAATTACTCTTCAACGCGGGCGAAGGTCACGGGATCGAAAAACGCTTCCACCCGCTTGCCCTGGGGGTCCTTGGCATAGACTTCGTAGCAGGTTTTGGTGACCTCCATGCGGCGGATCACCCAGCCGTCGGCCTCAAGTTTTTTCGCCAGTTCCTCGTGCGATTTCCATTCACTTTTCGGGTAGGCCTTGCACTTGACGTCGCCATGGGCGGATGCAGTGGCGGCGGCGCCGGCCAGAACGGCGGCGATCAAAAGTTTTGTATAAACGGTTTTCATGATGGTCCTTTGCGGGTGGATCAGGTGCTGGCCCAGCGGCGCACCAGATTATGATAAACGTTGGTCAGTTTGAGCAGGCGCGCGTCGTTGGCGGCCAGGCCAGGCGTCAATTCCTGGATGGCCTGGTCAAGGTCGAACAGGGTGGCGCGGGCGCCGGCATCACGCACCAGGCTCTCGATCCAGAAAAACGAAGCGGTGCGCGTCCCACGCGTGACGGGCGCCACCCGGTGCAGGCTGGAAGCGGGATAGAGCACCATGTCGCCAGCCGCCAGTTTCACGGACTGGGCGCCGAAGTCGCCTTCGATTTCCAGTTCGCCCCCATCGTATTCCTCGGGTTCCGATAAGAACAGGGTGGCCGCCAGATCGGTGCGCAGGCTCAGGTGGCTGTTCGGCAGCTGCATGATGGCGCTGTCGACGTGCAGGCCGTAAGCCTCGCCGATTCCATAGCGGTTGAAGCGCGGCGGATAAATCGTGCGGGGCAGCGCCGCCGACACGAACAGGGGGTGATTGCCCAGGGTGCGCAGGATATGCTGGCCCAGTTGCAGCGCGACCTGCGCGCTGTCGTCGACCTGGCGATTGTTTTTCACCTGGCGCGCCAGGGTGCCGCCGCTGCGCGCGCCGTCCTGCCACGCGGCGCCGTCGAGGTGGGCGCGGAACTGGCGCACTTCGTCCTTGGTCAGTACGCCGTCGATCGTGAACAGCATGGCAATTCCTTAGTCATTGACCGGTTCAGGCCACAGCGCAGCGCGCGTGACCGCATCGAGCGTGGCGCAGCCGGCCAGCGCCATGCACACTTCCAGTTCTTCGCGCAGGCACTTGAGCATGTGCGCCACGCCCAGCGCGCCGGCCACAGCCAGCGCGTACATTTGCAGGCGCCCCACCATGACGGCGTCCGCCCCCAGCGCGATTGCCTTGAAAATATCGGCGCCGCTGCGGATGCCGCCATCGAACAGCAGGGGAAATGCCGGCCCCACCGCGGAGCGCACGGCCGGCAATGCGTCGAGACTGGCCGGTGCGCCGTCCAGCCCACGCCCGCCGTGATTCGAGACGACGATGCCCGCCACGCCGATTACCTGCAACTGGCGCGCATCGTCCGGATGCAGTACGCCTTTCACCCACAGGGGCAGAGCCGTATTCTGCTGCAGCCAGGCCAGGTCGGCCCAACTGGGCGCTCCGCGCATGGCGCCCTGGAAGATGCGGCTTTCGCCCTCTTCCAGCCGCAGCTGGTCTGATTCGGCTGCCGCGAGGTTGGCGGCGACGCAGTCGGGCGGCATGCGAAAACCTGCTTGCAACGCGCGGCTGCCTGCCGTCTGGATCAAGGCATCGAGCGTGACGACGATGGCGCCGCAACCGGCCGCTTCGGCGCGCCGTAGCAGTGCCAGGGTCGCCGCGCGCTCGGCCTGAAAATACAGCTGGAACCAGTGCTGGCCGGCCGCCTGGGCGATGTCTTCCAGGCTGACCGTGGCCAGGGTGCTGCTGACCATGATGGCGTCCAGCGCCCGGGCGGCGCGGGCCGACTCGGTTTCGCCGCCCGGATGGACCAGCTTTTGAAAGGCGACCGGCGCCAGCAAAACCGGATGGGGCAAGGGCGAACCGGCCAGCGCCAGCCGGGTATGGCCCTGCGCCACATCGCGCAGGATGCGCGGCATGATGGCCCAGCGCGCAAAGGCGGCCCGGTTGGCGACCGTGGTGGCGCCCGTGCCGCTGCCGCCCGCGATGTACTCCAGCGCCGGCAGCGCGATAAAGCGCGACGCCAGCTGCTCGTAATCCTGGGCGCAGGCGATCTCCGGCGGGATGCTGTTACGCGCTTGCTGCACAGGAGGCGAAGTGGTCATGGTCGTCAGTTAAAAAAAGCCGGCACCGTAGTGTAACCGGGCCGGCCTGGGCAATTCCTGCTAAAACATTACATCTCGTAGTTCAGGGTCACCCGCACCGCGCGGGCGTCGCCCTTGTACAGGAAGGAGCCGGAGCGGTACACGGCCGTGTAGTAATCCTTGTTGCCCACGTTGAGGATGTTGACGCGCATGTCGATCTTCTTGTTGAAGCGGTAGGCGGCGAACACGTCGTACACGGAGAATCCTGGCACCGGCTGGGCGCAGGCGCCGTTGGTAAAGACGGCCCCGGTGTCGGGCTGGCCGCCGCAACGGTCGCTCTCGTAGCGGTTGATGGCGCCGAACGAGAAGGCGTTGGTCAACTGGTACTTGGCCTGCACCGAGTAGGAACGCTCGGCGAAGTTCGACAGCGGGTTGCCGATGTTGGCGGCAACCGCGGAACCTAACACTTTCGATTTCATGACGGCGGCGCCGGCCTGCACGGAGAGCTTGTCGGTCAGGTCACCCGACAGGCCCACTTCCACCCCGTGCACCCGGTTTTTACCAGTGTTGAAAGTGCCGATGGTGTCGTAGTTGGCGCCTTCCATGACGTCCGTCTTGGTGGTCTGGAACAGTGCGGCGGTGGCCAGCAACTGGTCGCCAAACAGGTTCCACTTGGTGCCGATTTCATAATTGCGCGACGTCTCCGGCTTGGCGCCGGCGATCTGGCCCTGGTACAGCACCGCGCCGCCGTAGCCGCTGTTGGTGCCGGAATCGGCTTCGCCGCCGTTGATGTCCTGCGCCGTGGCGGCGCTGGCGTAGATCACGCCGCCCTTGGCCACTTTATAGGTCAGGCCAAAGTGGCCGTTGACCAGGGTGTCCTTGTAGCCGTAGTCGCCCGTCACGGTATTGCTCACGTTATTAAAACGCAGCAGGTCGAGGTCGAAGCGGTCGACGCGCACGCCACCGAAGGCCGACAGCTTGTCGGTCAGGTCGATCGTGTCCATGGCGGTGAGGGCCACGGTTTTTACGCGCCAGTCCTGGTTCTTGCCCAGGCGGCTGGCGCTGCGGCCGGCCAGGGTGGCGAGGTTCGTGACCGCGCTGCCATCCGGGTTGGTGAAGCAGTAGGCATTGTTGGCGCCCACGCCGGCGGTGCTCTTGCAATTGGCGGCAGCGCCGTTGCTCAGGGCGTAGTTACCCGAAATGACCTTGTGGTTGGTGTACTCCAGGCCGAAGATGAATTCGTTTTTCATGCCGCCGAGCGTCGTGTCCAGGCGCAGGTTCGACTGGTGCGCAAAATAGTCGACGTCCTGCCAGCCGCTGTGGCCACTGTCGATGTAGGCGCTGGTGTAGGCGGCGCCGGTGGCGCCGTTGTAGCGGGTGCCGGCGTTGGCGCCGGTGGTGACGTAGCTGTTGTTCGAGGTGCCGTAACGGGTCAGGCTGGTCAGCTTCATGTTCGGCGCCAGCGTCCAGTTGATGCGGGCGGTGACGGTGTCGATATCGGACTTCAGGAAATCGCTCGACTGCGCATACACCGGCACATTCTTCGCCGGGATGCGGTAAGGCAGCGTGCCTGTCAGGTAGGCGCCCAGGTCGGGGAATTCGTCCTTGGTGCGCAGGCCATAGTAGTCGAGGGTGATCGACAGGTCCTTGTTGACTTCATAGAGGCCCGACAGAGCCACGCCCTTGCGCTCGCGCGAGGCCGGCTTGCGGTCCGGGACATCTTCATCGCCGTACAGGGCGTTCACGCGCAGGGCGAAATTGTCGCCGAAGCCTTTATTGACGTCGGTGGTAAAGCGTTTCTGGTTGTCGCTGCCGACGCCAGCCGAAAAGCGCGTGAAGTCGTGGTCCAGCGTGGCCTGCTTGGTGATGGCGTTGATGGCGCCGCCGGCGGTGCCGCGGCCGGCGAAGCTGGAGTTCGGACCCTTGGAGATTTCCAGTTGTTCGATGGCGAAGCTCTCGCGGGTGCTCATGCCGGGGTCGCGCAAACCGTCGACAAATACGTCGCTTCTCGCTTCCTGGCCGCGGATGATGTAGCGGTCGCCGAAGGCATTGCCGTTTTCGCCCGTGCCCAGGGTGATGCCAGGCTGCGCGCCCAGGATCTGCTTCAGGTCCGTTACGCCGGCGTCGTCGATGGCGGTCTTGGTCAGCACGGTGATGGTCTGCGGCGTTTCGGCCAGGGGACGGGTGTGGCGCGCGTCGCCCGAGGTGCGGGCTTTGTAGGGCGAGCCCACTTCGGCGTTGGGATTCGATTCGACGCGTTTGCCGTAGACGACCACTTCGCCCAGTTCCCTGACTTGGCCTGGGATAGGGGCATCGGTAGCGGAGACGGTGGCGGTGGCCGCGACCGGGCCGGCCGTCTGCGCGCCAGCGGCCAACGGCAGCAGCAGCATCGCGGCCGACACGCTCAGGGCGAGGCTGGAACGGGAGCCGGCAGGCGCATTGGCGGCGGCAATGGCGCGAAGGCGCAGGGGCTGGCGGACTGGCGAGTGATTCATGATGGCCTTGTTCTGGAGAGTGATAGGGCGCGCGGTTCGGCAGATCCGGTCCGGATGACGCCGCGTCAAGTTGGATGAAATCATAACGGAGATGACTTCATCTGTAAATGGGAATCACTCTCATTTGTATTATCGTTTTTAAGATAGCGTTGCTGTGTGGAAATTACAACGGCTTGCAGATATTCGCTTCCTGTATGGCGTTCATCAGATAAGAAAAGTTCCGTTATGGATTACCTGCACTTATACTGCACTGCAACAACGGAACAAATGGAAGGACTGATCATGAGCACCGCAACTTATACCCAAGACACTGGCTCGCTGCGCCAGTACTTCGTCGAACTGGGCCACGCTGCCCGCGCCTTTGCCGACGCCCTGTTTGCAGCCCAGGCCCGCCAGTTCGTCGTCCAGGAAGTGCGCCCCGCCGCTGCAGTCGCGCCCGTGACCCGCGCCCGCAGCCAGCGTCAGCTGTTTTCGATGGCCCGCGACGTCGAGCACTTCTCTCCCAATCTCGCAGCCGAACTGCGCAACCTTGCAACCCGAGACTAATTAATGGAAATTATTGAATACGTACCCGTCGTACTGGCCGCCATCGTCGTGGGCATCCGCATTGCGATGCACACGCCCCGCGCCCGCCAGGGGAAAACCGAGACCGAGCTGTAATTCGTTGAGATCTCGCGCAACACCAGAAAGAACCGGACCCTGTCCGGTTTTTTTTCGTCCGCAACATTCCACCAGATTGCTCAAAAGAATATGGCGAGCAATTGAACCTGCCATGATCTGAAGCAGAGTCAGGCGTATGAGCCGGCCTAATGTGTGCATGCCGGCGCGCGCCGACCACGCGCCCCGCCCCTGTGGAAGCGCGGGCGCGCCCGGCTTCATGCTCTGGGAGGAGACTATGGCAAGCTTTGGCGTGGAAGGCATCCGCTACTTCAGTCATGCACGCGCCGCCGGCGTGAGCACGGCGGGCGACCTGACCTACACATTCAACCGTGCAAACGGGATCGACAACAAGCTGCGCGGCGCCGGCCACACGCGCGCTTTTTACTGGGCCAATACCAACTGCTGGGAGACCGACCTGCGCGACAGCGACAAGGGCGGCGACGACGTCCATTACGCCGACAATGTCGACCTGTTCTGGATCGAGACCCACGGCAACCACGAGGCGGACGGGCGTGCGCGGCTGCTCTACGACACGCCGCGCGCCAACTGGCGCACTTACTCCGACCAGTGGCAGCTGGGCGAAAACTGGAATGCCGAGTGGGTGATGGCCTATTCCTGCGAGACGGTCGACCGCGATCACGTCACTGCTCTCTGGCCCATCTTCGCGCGCCTGCATATCTACTGCGGGGCCTGGGGCAATATGTACGACGGCATCACCACGGACGAATGCGGCGAAGACGTGGGCCATAAGCTGGTCCACGGCGACACGGTCAGCCACGCCTGGCACGACGGCGTCTCCGACTGGTGGGTCGACAACCACCCGATCACGGTGTGCGTGGGCGACGCGAAGACCTGGAACAACGGTGCGATCCGCTGGGATCTCTCCACCTTGAACCGCGATCACTTCTGGGGTCATGGGAACACCGAGGCGGACATCGCCCCGGCCCAGCAGGCCTGCCTGTTATGGTATTGGACGGAGGGTTGAACCATGGACGGACCATCTTTGACATCGATGCTGGCTACCTGCGCAAGCGAGACGCCAGCCACCGCGGCCATCTACGCGGTGCAGCAGTTTTCCCTCGACGAATTGCGCCAGCGCGCCGGCGCCCTGATCGCCACCCTGGCGTCGAACCAGGCCGACTTGCAGCAATCAGGCAGCTGCAGGAGCGACCATGGCGATTCGGTGGTGGACGACAGCACCACCACGATCCGCCTGGCCGGCGGCGCGCGCGCGGTGCTGTACCACGCTTCGGGCGCCGTGGAATACCGCTCCGGCCTGGCGCCGTTCGAGGCGGTGTTCGCCCGCGCCGAGGAACGCGAAGTGCTCACCCGTCTGGTGGCCGCGAGCGCCGCGAAGATCGACCTGAACGCCTGGCTGGGCGACCAGGGCAAGCTGGCTTTCGAACGCCTGTGGCAGCAGAAGGCGCGCGGCACGGACCGCAGCGGCAAGGCCACCGATCCCGTGTTGACCAGGGTGGTGGGCGCCTTCCGCCATTTCGTGGGCGGCATCCCCGTGCTGGGGGGCGCCTCGGTGGCGCTGCGCCTGGCGCAGGACGGCGCCATCGACGCCCTCACCCTGCGCCTGCGTCCCAGCGCCGGCGAAACGATCGACAAGGCCGACATCATCGCACCCGAACTGGCCGCGCGCCAGCTGTCCCAGCAGCTTGCGACCCTGCTCGGCTTTGGACGCGAACAGGTCCCTACCGACGTCATCGCCGAGGCCCGCCTGCTGTTCGGCTACCTGGACCTTGGCAAGCGCAAGCAGCAGGAACTGCTGGCGCCCGCCTACGTCGCCCAGATCACCCTGCAGCACAAGTTCGAACGCCAGGCCTATATCCTGGCCGTGCCGGCGACGCAGCGGGTGTATCAGCAGTTGCCGCTGACGGGTGAGCAGGGATTGGCAACGGGGGTGCGCCACTGCGGCTAAATATCCGGAGCAGGGGACTGGCGCTTGGCGCCTGACGCGGCCCGGCCTGTCCCCGTTTTTTCATACTGCGCTAGACTCCCAAATATCAAGCAGAGGAGACTATCAATGCAAGCACTCAGCTACGTCCACGGCGCCAGCACCACCCCCCTGATCGGCCAGACCATCGGCCCGTTTCTGACGATGATCGCCCAGCGCCACGCCGAGCGCGAAGCCCTCGTCGTCCCCCACCAGAACGTGCGCTGGACCTACGCCGAATTCGATGGGCGGGTCACCCGCCTCGCCGCGAACCTGCTGGCACTGGGCCTGCAGCCGGGCGACCGGGTTGGGATCTGGTCGCAGAACTGCGCCGAGTGGGTGCTGGTGCAGTTTGCCACCGCGCGGGCAGGCCTCATCATGGTCAACATCAACCCGGCCTACCGCCGCGCGGAACTGGCCTATGTGCTCGACAAGGTGCAGTGCGCCGCCCTGATCCTGGCCCCCGCCTTCAAGTCCAGCGACTACCTCGCCATCCTGCTTGACGTGATCCCCGAGATCGCCGCCAGCAAACCGGGCCAGCTGCACTCGCCCGCCCTGCCCCAGTTGCGCCATGTGATACGCCTGGGCGATGCGCGCACGCCAGGCATGTGGAACTTCGGCGACGTATTGGCGCCGGCCAGCCCCGCCCAGGTCAAAGCGCTGGCCGCCATCGAGGCCGCGCTGCAGTTCGACGACGCCGTCAACATCCAGTTCACTTCCGGCACCACCGGTTCGCCAAAAGGGGCGACGCTCACCCACCACAACATCCTCAACAACGGCTTCTTCATCGGCGAGGCGATGAACCTTACCGCCGACGACCGGCTCTGCATCCCGGTGCCGCTGTATCACTGCTTCGGCATGGTGCTGGGGAACCTGGCCTGCGTCACGCACGGCGCCACCATGGTTTTCCCTGGCGAGAGCTTCGAGCCAGTCTCCGTGCTGGCCACCGTGCAGGCCGAGCGCTGCACGGGCCTGCACGGCGTGCCAACCATGTTCATCACCCTGCTCGACCATCCGCAGTTCGCCGAGTACGACCTGTCGACCCTGCGCACGGGGATCATGGCGGGATCGCCCTGCCCCGCCGAGGTCATGAGCCGGGTGATCGACAAGATGCACCTGGCCGAGATCACCATCGCTTACGGCATGACGGAGACTTCGCCCGTCAGTTTTCAAAGTTCGGTGGACGACCCGGTGGCGCTGCGCGTGTCGACCATCGGCCGCGTGCACCCGCACCTGGAAGTGAAAATCGTCGACGCCGAGGGGCGCATCGTCCCGCGCGGGGTCAAGGGAGAGCTGCTCACGCGGGGCTATTCGGTCATGCTGGGCTACTGGGGCGACGAAGAGAAAACCCGCGAAGCCATCGATCCGGCGCGCTGGATGCACACCGGCGACCTGGCCGTGATCGATGAACAGGGCTTTGCCGCCATCGTCGGGCGCGCCAAGGACATGGTGATCCGCGGCGGCGAAAACATCTACCCGCGCGAGATCGAAGAGTTTTTATACCGGCATCCCAAGGTGGGCGACGTGCAGTGCGTGGGCGTGCCGGACACGCGCTACGGCGAGGAACTGTGCGCCTGCATCGTGCTGCGTCCGGGCGAGAGCGCCAGCGACGACGACATCCGCGACTTCTGCAAGGGCCAGATCGCCCACTATAAAATCCCCCGCTACGTCATGTTCGTCGACGCGTTTCCCATGACGGTGACGGGGAAGATCCAGAAGTACCTGCTGCGCCAGCAGATGGCGCAGGCATTGGGGCTGTCCGATTAAGCCAGCAAATCAAGCAGTGTCAAAGCCACCACCTTGGTCGCGCCGCGCAGATCGGCCAGCGCCAGGCGCTCGTCCGCCTTCTTCGCATTCGACTCGGGCACCGTGCGCGGTCCTGCCCCATACAGCACGGCGGGGATGCCCTGCTCGCCGTACAGGCGGGCGTCCGCGTACAAGGGCGTGCCCTGGGCCGTGATGGCTTCGCCAAACACGCTGCGCGCATTCTCCTGCAGGCTGGCCACCAGCGGCTGCGCCCCAGGCAGGGGACGCAGCGCGTGCGACAGCAGCAGGCGCTTGATGTCGATGCGGATCCCCGGCACGCCCGCAACGGCGTCCTCGATCAGGGATCGCACCTGCGCCTCCACCGCGACGGGATCTTCTTCGGGAATCATGCGGCGGTCCAGCTTCATGACGACCCGGCCCGGCACCACATTGGTGTTGGTGCCGCCATCGATGCGCCCAACCAGCATGGTGGGCGAGCCGATGCCGGCCACGCTGGACTTGATGGTGTTCAGGCGCGGGATGTCGCCGTACAGGGCGTTCAGAATGCGGGTGGCCGCCTGCAGGGCATCGACGCCCGTCTCCGGCATGGCGCCGTGGCCGGACTTGCCATGCACCGTCACCTCCAGTTGCAGGCAGGCGTTGTGCGCGGTGACGATGTTGTAGCTGAAGCCTGCCGCGATCACCAGATCGGGGCGCGTCAGTTTTTGCTCGAGCAGCCAGCCCGGACCGAGCAGGCCGCCGAATTCCTCGTCATAGGTGAAGTGCAGTTCCACGCCGCCGCGCAAAGGCACGCCGGCCGCTTCCAGCGCGCGCACGGCGAAAATGAAGGTGGCGAAGTCGCCTTTTGACACCGCCGTGGCGCGGCCAAACATGAAGCCGTCCTCGATCACGCCGCCGTAGGGGGGATGGGTCCAGCCTTCGCCCGGCGGCACCACGTCGCCGTGGGCGTTCAGGGCGATGGTCGGGCCATCCGCGCCATATGGCCTGCGCACGATCAGATTCGTGATGCTCTGCATGCCGTAGTCGCGCACCGCCTGCTCGGGCACGGCGTGCTGCTCGGCGTGCCAGCCAAACGCTTCCACCATGCGGGCGATGGCCTCGGCATGGGGCGCGTTATTACCGGGCGGGGTGTCAGTGGGGATGCGCACGACGTCCTGGAGGAAGGCGACTTCCTCGTCGAAGTGGGCGTCGATCCAGTCGGTGATGGTGTTTTTAGTGTTCATGTTGTCTCTTATTTGGCGCCCGCTTCATACCAGGTCGCGATCTGCGCCCGTTCGGCATCGGTCATCTGGGTCAGGTTCGCCAGTGGCATGGCCTTCGTTTGCACGGCCTGCTGATAAATCTTCGCCGCGTTCTGGTGGATCAGCGCCCCCGTGTGCAGTTCGATGCCGGCCGGCGCGGCGGCAAACCCGGGCTGGGTCGGCTTGTCGGCGTGGCAGACGGCGCAGCGTTGGGTGATGATGGCCTGCACGCGCGTGAACTGCGCCGCCGGATCATTCGAGGCGAGCCCTGGCGCCGGCCGGCTTGGCGCAATTGCCACCGCCAGCGCGATCAGAATGGCGACGCCGGCGGCGGGATAGCGCCACTCGATGCGGCCCCGGTGGCGCAGGTTGAAGAAGTGGCGGATCAAGACGCCCGCCGCCATCATCGCCGCCAGCACGGCCCAGGCGTGGCTGTGGCGGTAGGTCATGGCATAGTGGTTGCTGATCATGATGAACAGCACCGGCAGGGTGAAATAATTATTGTGGACGCTGCGCTGCTTGGCACGCAGGCCGTGGATGGGATCGGGCTTGCCGCCGGCCGCCATCGCCGCCACCATTTTTCTCTGGCCGGGGATGATCAGCATGAGCACATTGGCCACCATGATGGTGCCGATCATGGCGCCAACGTGGATGTAGGCGGCGCGGCCGGACAGAAAATGGCCCAGCACCCAGGCGCTGGCGACCAGGAAGCCGAACATGACAAGGCCGAAGGCCAGGTCATGCTTGCCCAGCCTCGAGCGGCACAGCAGGTCATAAAATGTCCAGCCGATCACCAGGCTGGCCAGGCCCACGCCGACCGCCTGCAGACTCGATAAATCGGCCACGCTGCGATCGACCATCATGGCCTGCGCATTGAAGTAGTAGGCCACCGTCAGCAGGGCAAATCCGGACAGCCAGGTGGAATACGCTTCCCATTTGAACCAGTGCAGCTCCTTTGGCAGCGAGGCCGGGGCCACCAGGTATTTCTGGGGATTGTAAAAGCCGCCGCCGTGCACGGCCCACAATTCGCCCGACACGCCCTTCTTCGCCAGCTCCGAATCCGGCGCGGGCGGACGGATGGTGTTATCGAGCCAGACAAAATAAAACGAGGCGCCGATCCAGGCGATGCCCGTGATGACGTGCAGCCAGCGCAGGATCAGGTTGAACCAGTCGAGCAGGTAGGGGGTCAGATAGCCGAATACTTCCATGGGATTCCTGGTGTAAAAACACGACAAAACAATAGCGCTATTGTAAGAAAGATAGCTGCAATCGTCCCTTGCGTCATGAAAACTCGCGTATATTCGACATACCCGATTGCATATACCGCCATGTCCGCCCTGCCCCAGCACCTCGATATCCACCTGATCCGCATTCTCTACCTGCTGCTGGTGGAGAAAAACGTCTCGCGCGTCGCCTTGAAACTGAATCAACCGCAGCCCTCCATTTCGGCGTCGCTGCGCAAGTTGCGCGAGCTGACGGGCGACCCGCTGCTGGTGCGGGGCGCGCGTGGCATGGTGCCGACCCAGCACGGCGAGAGCCTGCTCAAACCCGCCAAGCGCATCCTCGATGAGACCGAGAGCCTGTTCGTCAAGAAGGCGCCGTTCGTGCCGCAGGAGGCCGCGCCCACTTTCCATATCGCCGCCCCCGATTACCTGGACAGCCAGTTCCTGCCGAATGTGGTGGCGGCGCTGCGCCGGGGCGCACCGAACAGCCGTGTGATCATCCACAGCCTGGGGCCGGGCGTCGATTATCTGCGCATGTTATCTGACGGCGAGATGGACCTGGTGATCGCCAACTGGGACGAGCCGCCCGCCCACCTGCACATGGCCAAGCTGTTCGAAGACCCGATCGTCTGCACCATGCGCGCCGACGCGCCCTACGCCAGGCGCACAGCAAGCGACGCCATGACCGTGGCCGACTACCTGGCCCTGCCCCACGTGGCGCCCAGCCAGATGGTGCCGGGCTACCTGGGCGTGATCGACGCTTTTCTCGATCGCCAGGGCCTGCGCCGCAACGTCGCGGTGGAGTCGCCGTATTTTGGTTTGATCCCCTACATGCTCACGCAGACCGACCTGGTGCTGACGACGGGCCGCCAGTTCATGCGCTATTACGAAAAAAGCCTGCCCCTGAAAACCTTCGCCGTGCCCGTAAAATTCCCGCCCATGCGCTTTTACCAGTTGTGGCACGAACGGGTGCACCAGTCGCCCGAACACAAGTGGCTGCGCGACCAGGTCAGCGCCGCGGCGAAAGCGCTGCTCCCATAAGCACCATCAGCGCCGCCATATGTCAGGGGGCCGCGGCGGGTTTATCATCGCTGGATGTATTTTCGAGACTGCATGCCATGACGACTTTGAATGAGCTTAACGCCGGCGACAGCGCCGCTTTTGTCCAGCACCTGCACGGCATCTACGAGCACTCGCCGTGGATACCCGAGCGCGCCGCCGCCCAGCGCCCCTTCGCCACCGTCGCTGCCCTCAAGCTCGCCCTGCAAACGGCGGTGGACGAAGCGAGCGAAGAAGAGCAACTGGGCCTGATCCGCGCCCACCCCGAACTGGCCGGCAAGGCCGCCATCGCCGGCGAACTCACGGCCGAATCGACCAGTGAACAGGCCAAGTCCGGCCTGAACCAGTGCAGCGCCAGCGAATACGCCACCCTGCACAAGCTGAATGCGGACTACAACGCCCGCTTCGGCTTTCCGTTTATTTTGGCCGTCAAGGGCCCGGACGGCAATGGCCTGACCCGCAGCGAGATCATCGCGACCTTCACGCGCCGCCTGAAGCACCAGCAGGCCGACGAGATGGCAGAGTGTTTGCGCCAGATCCACCGCATCGCCGAGTTACGGCTTAACGACCTGCTGGGCCTGAAGCTCGACTTCGGCAACGTCATCATGGGCTGGGCCGAGATCATCGGCGAATGGAGCGACGCGCCCGAAAATCTCACCTGCGCCTACCTCACGCGCGCCCACCAGCGCACCGCCAGCCAGCTGGCCGACTGGATGCGCGCCTGCGGCATGGACGTGCAGATCGACGCCGCCGGTAACGTGGTGGGGCGCTACGCGGCCCTGGACCCGGCCGCGAAAATCCTGATCACCGGTTCGCACTACGACACCGTCAAGGATGGCGGCAAATATGATGGCCGGCTTGGCATCCTGCTGCCGATGGCGATCGTGCGCAAGCTTCACGCCAAAGGGGAGCGCCTGCCCTACCACCTGGAGATCATCGGCTTCGCGGAAGAAGAAGGCGTGCGCTTCAAGAGCACTTTCTTGGGCAGCAATGCGGTCGCGGGCCGCTTCGACCTGGCGTTGCTCGACAAGCGCGACGATGCGGGCGTATCGATGCGCGATGCGCTGGTCGGCGCTGGCCACGACCCTGCCGCCATCGGCTCGCTCGCGCGTGATCCCGCGCAGGTGCTGGGCTTTGTCGAAGTCCATATCGAACAGGGCCCCGTGCTGCTGGAATCGGGCCTGCCGCTGGGCGTGGTCACGGCCATCGCCGGCAGTTCGCGCTACCTGGTTGAACTGACGGGACTGGCCAGCCATGCCGGCACCACGCCCATGACCATGCGGCGCGACGCCGCGGCGGCCGCCGCCGAGATTATCCTGATGGTGGAACAGCGCTGCCTGATGGGCGCCTCGCTGGTCGGCACGGTTGGCCAACTGGAAGTACCGGGCGGCTCCGTCAATGTCATCCCCGGCCACTGCAAGCTCTCGCTCGACATCCGCGCCGCCGACGATGCCGTGCGCCTCGCCGCCGGCGAGGACATTTTTGCCGCCATCGCGCAGATCTGTGCGCAGCGGCAGGTGGAGGCGTCGATCGTCGAAATCGTGTCCGCCAAGGCCGCGCCTTGCGCACCGCGTCTGCAGGATCAGCTGGGGGCCGCCATCGAGCGGGCCGGCTTGCCCCGCTTCGATCTCGCTTCAGGGGCGGGTCACGATGCGATGGCGATGGCTGCACTCACCGATGTTGCCATGCTGTTTGTCCGTTGCGGCAATGGGGGGATCAGCCATAACCGGCTGGAGACCATGACGGGGGATGATGCGGAGATTGCAGCGAAGGTGATGCTGGATTTTTTCCGCAATTACGCGGCTTAATACGGAGGGGGGGGACTGGCGCCGCAGGTGCCTGTCACCGTTTTCAAAAACGGTGACAGGCGCCAAGCGCCAGTCCCCCCCTGCTGCTTAAGTCCCTGCGCGCTCAAGCATCGCCAACAGCAGCACATTACACCCCGCCTCCAAATGATCCGCCCGCGCATCCTCGATCTCGTTGTGGCTGATCCCATCCTTGCAAGGCACAAAAATCATCCCCGCCGGCGCGAGCCGCGCTGCGTAGATCGCATCATGCCCCGCTCCCGACACCACGTCCATGGTCGAATACCCTAAAGCCTCGGTGGCCTTGCGCACCGCTCCCACGCAGTCCGGATGAAACGGGCAAGGCGGATAGTAGGACACCCGCTCGACGCTGATCGACAGGCCCGAATCGCGCCGCACCTTGTCCACAAACGCCAGCATCTCCTCGTGCATGGTGTTCAAGAGTTCATCGTTCACATTGCGCAGGTCGATGCTGAATTTGACTTCGCCGGGGATCACGTTGCGGCTGTTGGGGAACACCTGCACCATGCCGACCGTGCCGCGCCCGTACGGCGGGTAGCGATTGGCGATGGCCACCACTTCCTGCATGATGATGGTGGACACCTGCAGCGCGTCGCGGCGCAGGCCCATGGGGGTCGGTCCCGCATGCGCTTCCATGCCGGTGACGACGCAGTCGTACCAGGACAGGCCCATCACGGCGGGCACCACGCCGATCACCTTGTCGGCGTCTTCCAGCACGGGGCCCTGCTCGATGTGGGTTTCAAAGTAGGCGCCGATGGGATGCTGGCCCGGCACCTGTTCACCCAGGTAGCCGATGCGCGCCAGTTCATCTTTTACGCTCAAACCTTCCGTGTCCCTGGCCGCGTAGGCCGTCTCCAGGCTGAAAGCGCCGCAGAACACGCCCGAGCCCATCATCACCGGCACGAAGCGCGAGCCTTCCTCATTGGTCCAGAAGGCGACTTCAATCGGCGCTTCGGTCACAATGCCGGCGTCATTCAGGGTGCGCACCACTTCCAGGCCCGCCAGCACGCCGTAGTTGCCATCGAATTTGCCGCCAGTCGGCTGGGTGTCGATGTGGCTGCCCGTCATGACCGGCGGCAGTGCGGGATTGCGTCCCTCGCGACGCATGAAGACGTTGCCGATCTGGTCGACGGTGATGCTCATGCCAGCGTCGCGCCCCCAGCCCACGA
The DNA here is from genome assembly GCA_045810505.1 of Massilia sp. Taxonomy (GTDB): domain Bacteria; phylum Pseudomonadota; class Gammaproteobacteria; order Burkholderiales; family Burkholderiaceae_D; genus JAFCUW01. The sequence continues at coordinate 684 of JBJMVV010000188.1, read as the reverse complement.
CCAGGTCGCGGCCCTGGCGGTCCAGCTCTGTGAGCGCCAGGCGCTTGACGCCGCCCTTCGGGGTGGCGCCGATCTGCGCCAGTTCCATCAGCGAAGCCCACAGGCGGTTGCCATTGATACGGATATCGTTCATCTAAAACTCCTTCAGGCGGCAACGTGCAGGGGGGCGGCAAACGGCGGACGGTCGATGTGGCGGCCCGCGCCTTCAACGGCGCGCAGTTCTCCGCGCTCGAACACGACCTTGCCGGCGGCGACCGTCACGGTGGGGGTGCCGCGCACGGTACGTCCTTCGAACACATTGAAGCCGCCCTTGGAAAACTGGGTTTTGGCGGAGATGGTCCGGGTGCCTGCCGGATCCCACACCACCAGGTCGGCGTCGGCGCCCACGGCCACCACGCCTTTGCGGGGGTACATATTGAAAATCTGCGCCGCGTTGGTCGAGCTGACGCGGACAAATTCGGATGGGGTCAGGAGGCCACTGTTGACGCCAGCATCCCACACCACGGCCATGCGCTCTTCCACACCGCCGCAGCCGTTGGGGATGCGGGTAAAGTCGTCCTTGCCAGCCGCCTTCTGCTCGGCGCAGAAGGTGCAGTGGTCGGTGGCGGTGGTGTGCAGATTCCCGCCGCGCAGGCCGCGCCACAGGGCCGCCTGGTGGTGCTTGCCGCGAAACGGTGGGCTCAT
>JBJMVV010000187.1:0-4333 GCA_045810505.1 Massilia sp. | reverse complement strand
GTCGCTCGCGTTTCTGTGCCTGCTGGGTGTGCTGGCGTTTCATTTCCCCCAGTACCTGACGACACCGGAACTGCGCCACAAGTATTCGGTTCACGTCCTGCGGATCGTCATGACGAGCGCTCTTGTCATCGCCGGATCGCTGGCGCTTTGCAACCTGATCTTCGGCCGTCGCCGCTCCTTGAACGCGGTCGCGCTGGCGCTGCTGGTGGCCGTGGTGGCGCTGGGCGGCGCCAGCGTACCGGTGGGCGATTTTGCCGACAACACACCGTATATCGGCCTCGACTGGTTCATCCTTGATTTGCTCGGTTCGACGCTGATCTTTGTGCTGATCGAAAAATTGTTCCCGCTGTATAAAGGGCAGCAGCTGTTCCGCAAGGAGTGGCAGACCGACCTGGTCCATTTCATGGTCAATCACTTTGCGGTCGGACTGGTGCTGCTGGTGGTCAATCTGATGGTGCAGCGCCTGTTTGGCTGGCTGGTGCGCAGCGATTTTCAGACAACGGTACAGGCAATTCCCTTGCTGCCGCAGGTGCTGCTCTGCATCCTGGTGGCCGATGTCATGCAGTACTGGACCCACCGCGCCTATCACGAGGTGCCCGCGCTGTGGAAATTTCACGCGGTGCATCACAGCGCCAAGACGATGGACTGGCTGGCCGGTTCGCGCCTGCACATCCTCGAACTGTTCGTGACCCGTATCGCCGTGCTGGGGCCGCTGTTCGTGTTTGGCTTTTCCAAGCACGTGATGGATATCTATATTGTTGTGGTCGGGTTCCAGGCGGTGTTCAACCATGCCAACGTCCACATCAACTGGGGCCCGCTGCGCCACATCGTCGTCACGCCCGACTTTCACCACTGGCACCACGCCTCGGACGACGAAGCCATCGATAAAAATTATGCGGCGCACTACGCCTTTCTTGACCGGCTGTTCGGTACGGCCATCAAGAATCCCAGCCGGAAGTTTCCTGAAAAATACGGCGTCGTGGGCAGCTACATGCCCGATGGCTTCTTGAAACAGCAGGCGGCGCCGTTCAAACAGATCTGGAAAAAAGCCGTCGACAAGCAGGATGCTTAGGGACGGTCGACGGTTTTTTTCTCGCGCACTGACGCACTGAGCTCAGTCGGTGGCGCATCCCCGAAGCGGGCGCTGGGGGCTTGAACTTGCTATTAGAATTGAACGGTCACGGGTGACGGTTTCCCGCTTTCATTTCCGGAGGTCAGCATGAGCACATTGAGTCAGGACCAGCGCAAACATGAGCCGGCAGGCGAGTTTGCATTCCCGAAGCAGCGCAAGGAGCCGCTGGAGGATGCCAGCCATGTGCGCAACGCCATCGCGCGATTTAATCAGGTGACGGGGGTCACGGACGCGGAGCGCGACGAGGCGTGGAAGCGGATTCGCAGCGCGGCGAAGAAGTACAAGGTGGAGATGGACGAGGACGACTGGCGCGAGGTGGGGAAGGGGAAGAAGCACTGAGGTTTTTGTGGAATGCCAGTACCGCTTTCACGCGGCTTCGACCGTAAAAATGGACTGGCGCCGCAGGTCTCAGCCGCATCCAGATCATCTTTGCGAGAAGACCGGCGCCGCGAAGAGCAGGGGGACTGGCTGGGCCGCAATCGGACTTGGCGCCTGTCCCCGGTTTGGCACCGCGGCGTATAAGTCTTCTGTATTTTCATCACAGCCGCGGTCCAAAAGCGGGGACAGGCCCAAAAGAAGGCCAGTCCCCCCCTTCGCTCGGCGTCAATGGCGAAGCGGCGACGAGTCGGGCCGGTGCTTACCAGCTATAGCCTGCCTTGACGTACAGGAAGCGGCCGTTGAAGCCGTTTGGCGCCCAGACGCTGTAGGGCTGGGTGCCGTTGACGTTCAGGTTGGCCAATGACGTCACCTGGGCCGGGTAGCGGTTGGTGACGTTGTCGACGCCGGCGGTCAGGCGCCACTGGTTTGACAGGCGGGCGCTGGCGGCCAGGTCGAGCACCCATTGGGCGTCGTAGTTCTGGTCGAGCGTGGGGTCGTTCTGCGGGACGGTGAATTTGCCGTAGCGGGTGACGACGGCGTGGCCGTTCCAGATGCCCTGGGTGTAGTCGCCGATCAGGCTCAGCTTGTCCTTGGGCGAGCCGACGGTGAGGCGGCTGGTGGTCTGCCGGTCGACCAGCAACAATTTTTGCGTGGACAGCACGGCGGGCGTGTCGGCCACCCGCAGCACTTCGTTCTTGTTGTGGTTGTAGGCGAGGGTGAAGTCGGCTCGCGCGCCGGCTTGGAAATTCTGCAGGTTCAGGCGGTAGGTGCTGACCAGGTCGACGCCCTTGGTGCGCGTGTCGACCGCGTTGGTGAAGTAGCGCGCGGCGCCCACGTTGACGCCCTGCGCGAGCAGCGCGCTGGCGAGGGTGGGGGCGTTGGCCAGTTGCAGGTTCGACGAGAAGACGACGCGGTTGTCGATGTCGATGCGGTAGAGGTCAACCGTGTTGGTCCAGTTGCGGCTCGGTTGCCATTGGGCGCCGATGCTCAGGTTGCGCGCTTTTTCAGGCTGCAGCGGCTGGGCGCCGAGGGCCCTGGCCGCGGCGCTGTTGACGGGGAAGGTGCCTGTTTCAACCAGCGCACTGGTGCCGTTGACCAGCAGGGTGTTGGTGGTCGTGATGGTGTAGAACTCTTGCGCCAGCGAAGGCGCGCGGAAGCCGTTCGAGGCGGTGCCGCGCAGCGCGAACGTGGGCGTGAAGGCGTAGCGCGCCGAGGCCTTGGCCGAGTTGGTGTTGCCGAAGTCGCTGTAATGCTCATGGCGCACCGCAAGCGAGCCGGACAGTTCCTTGGTAATGTCGCCCTCCAAATTCAGGTAGAGCGACTGGTTGCGGCGGCTGTTCTTGCCGGCGTTCTGCGGACGGAAGCCGGAGTAACCCTGGGCGCCCGAACCAAAGTAGGAGTTGGCTTCGCCGGCGCCGATTTCGTACGACTCGTAGCGCGCTTCGGCGCCCAGCGCCACCGTCAGCGGGCCGCTCATGAAGGAGACCGGGATGTCGCGCGCGACGTCGAGGTTGAGCAGGTCCTGGGTGGCCTTGAGTTGGCCGGCGTAGAAGCTGGTCGGGCTGGCCGCGCCCAGGCTGAAGTTGGCGGTGTTGTTGACGTCGAGCGAGAATTTATTCTGGCCGTGGTTCAGGCTGGCATCCCAGCGCCAGCCGGCCAGGTCGCCGCGCAGGCCCGTCACCAGCGAGGTGTCGGTCGATTTGCTGTCCTCCAGCGGCTGGAAGCCTTCCGGATACAGGCTCGTGCGCAGGGTGGTTTTGGTGTTGTCGGTGTAAGCGGTGCGGAAACTGGCCGCCGAGGAGGTCTTGCGCTCGCCATAGTTCGCAAACGCGTACCAGTCGATATTGTCGTTGAGCTTGATCTGGCTGTTGAGGAACAGCGCCAGCGGTTTGCTGTCCGGGTCGCCGTAACGCTGGGTGATGGTGCCCTGGCGGGGGCCGGCGGCAGGGCGCGGATCGATGAAGGCGCGGTTGGTGGCCTTGCGGTCGGCCGCTTCAATGGCCACGCGCAGCCAGCCATCGTTGCCGATCGCAAAACCGGTCGAGCCGCGCAGGGTGGTCTGCTCGCCGTCGCCCTTGTCGTACTGGCCGTACGTCAGTTCAACATCGCCGCCCGCCGCGCCTTTTTTGAGGATGATGTTGATGACGCCGGCAATGGCGTCCGAGCCATACTGGGCAGCGGCGCCGTCGCGCAGCACTTCGATGTGATCGATCGCCGCCAGCGGAATGGCGTTGAGGTCCACCGGCGCCGAGCCACGGCCCAGGGTGCCGTTGACGTTGACGACGGCGGAACTGTGGCGGCGTTTGCCATTCACCAGCACCAGGGTCTGGTCCGGCGAGAGGCCGCGTAACTGGGCAGGACGGACGGCGTCGCTGGCGTCGGCGCCGCTCGGTCGCGCAAAATTCATCGAAGGGAGGAGGCGGGCCAGCACGGTGGCCAGTTCGCCGGAACCGGTACTGAGCAGTTCCTTGGTGCCGATGACGTCGACCGGCGACGCCGAGTCGAGCGTGCGGCGGCTCAGCGCGCGGGTCCCGGTGACGACGACCGTCTGCGATTCCGCGGCCGGGGCAGGCTCAATCGAAGCGACCTGGGCGTGCGCGCCCAGTGGCGCCAGGGAGGCGATCAGTCCAAAGATGGTCAGGGCGCGCGCCGGATTGGCGCGGGTGTGTTTGCAGCTCATGTTCTACCTCTGTGTTATTGGATTTGTTCGGCAGCGCAGCGGGCAGCGCAGCGGCTGCGGGGGGCGCAAGCGTAACAGGCGCACAATTGCATTACCAATAATGAATTTGCTTAAGCTTATTACGATGTTGGTGGCAAGCGAGC
>JBJMVV010000186.1:0-42351 GCA_045810505.1 Massilia sp. | reverse complement strand
CCGGGGACCCACAGTCATAGGATAACAAGACGCCTTCTTCGGTTGCTGGACCTTGCCTAGACTGGCCTTGTTGCAGCGCACCCCGCGCTGCTCTTCAAGGAGGCTTATCCGATGTCCAATCCACAGCCAGGCTTTAACGTTCCCGTTGCCACCTCGCGCAATCCCGCCACCGGCGAATTCATCGCAAGCCATGCATTTCAGACGCCGAGCGAAGTCGAGTGCCTGCTCGATGCGAGCGCCAGCGCTTTCCGCCTCTGGCGCGCCACGCCCATGGTCGAGCGCGTCGCGGCCTACCGCCGCTTCGCTGGCGTATTGCGTGATCGATCGGAAGCGCTGGCGTCGCTTATTACAGCTGAAATGGGCAAGACGATAGCGTCTGCACGCGCCGAGGTCGAGAAATGCGCAACGACGATTGACTGGCTGGCCGCCAATGGCCCGGCAATCCTGGCGGACGAAGCAGTCGCGGTCGAAGGCAGCGATCAAGTGCACGTGTCCTATCTGCCGATTGGAACGATCCTGGGCGTCATGCCCTGGAACTTCCCCTTGTGGCAAGTGATTCGCGCCGCAGGACCGATCATGTTGTCGGGTAACGGCTTCCTGCTCAAGCACGCGCCCAACGTCATGGGTTCCGCCTACGCGCTGCAAGATGCCTATGAAGCCGCCGGCTTCCCCAAAGGCCTGTTCGCCAATCTGAACAGCGACAACGAGACGGTCGCCCGTGTCATCGAAGATGCGCGCATCGCCGCGGTGACGCTCACCGGCAGCATGCGCGCAGGATCATCGGTCGCGGCCACCGCCGGCAAAGCCCTCAAGAAAAGTTTGCTCGAACTGGGTGGCGCCGATGCCTTCATCGTGCTTGCCGACGCGAACATTGACCTGGCGGTAAAAGCGGCGATCGAAGCCCGCTTCCAGAACGCTGGCCAGGTGTGCCTCGCCGCCAAGCGCTTCATCGTCGAAGCGCCGATCGCTGAAGAGTTCACGCGCAAATTCGTGGCAGCGGCGCGGCAGGTCAAGGCCGGCGATCCGCTCGATGCGGCCAGCACAATCGGGCCAATGGCGCGGGCAGACCTGCGCGACGAACTGCACCGCCAGGTCGAGCGCACCATTGCCGCCGGCGCCACGCTTGTCCTCGGCGGCTATCCGGTTGACGGTCCGGGCAACTATTACGCCCCGACGGTGCTGACCGGCGTCCTGCCAGGCATGGCGGCATTCGACGAAGAGACCTTCGGCCCCGTCGCAGCCATCACGGTCGCGGAGAACGCCGAGCATGCGATCGTTCTGGCCAACACTAGTGATTACGGACTGGGCGGCAGCCTGTGGACGGGAGACGTCGCGCGCGCGCAGCGCATCGCCCGGCGCCTTGAAACCGGCGGCGTCTTCATCAATGGCTACCCGGCCAGCAATGCCCGGATCCCGGTCGGGGGTGTCAAGAAAAGCGGCTATGGCCGTGAGCTCTCGCACTTCGGGCTGCGCGAATTCACCAACGCCCAGGCTGTTTGGGCCAAAACCGTGGGCTGAAAGGAAACGACCATGGATAATCATATCGACAGCCCAGTGCTTCAGCCAGTCGCCATCGGTGGGCTCCACCTCAAAAACCGCATCGTGATGGCGCCGATGACGCGCAGCCGCTCTGACGACGAAGGCGTGCCGCCGGCCTACGCCGCTGATTACTACGCGCAACGGGCCGGTGCCGGCCTGATCATCACAGAGGCTACCAACATCTCCGCGCAAGCGCGCGGTTATCCGCGCACGCCTGGCATCTGGTCTACAGCGCAGGTTGCGGCCTGGCGCGAGGTCACCAGGGCCGTGCACCGCCGCGGTGGCAAAATTTTCCTGCAGCTCTGGCACACAGGACGCATGTCGCACCCAGACATGCTGCAAGGAGCGCTACCGGTTGCGCCCTCGGCCATCAAGCCAGAAGGGCAGATCCGGGTACATGAGGGAATGAAAGATTTCGTGACACCCCGTGCACTGGAGACCGAGGAGATTCCTGCCATCGTTGAAGACTACCGGCGCGCTGCGGAAAACGCCATGCTCGCTCAGTTCGACGGCGTTGAAATCCATTCGGCCAACAACTATCTCCTCGAGCAGTTCATTCGTGACAGTACCAATCGGCGTACCGACCGCTATGGCAGCACGCTGGAAAATCGCCTGCGCTTTCCGCTCGACGTGGTCAAAGCCGTGGTGAGTGTCTGGGGCGCCGACCGGGTCGGAATACGCATTTCGCCGCAGACGACCGTGCCGGGCAACACGCCACTTGACAGCAATACGATGGCGACGTTCGGCGCCTATGTGGATGCACTGTCTCAGCTTGGACTGCTATATCTTCATGACATCGAAGGCATTACCCAGTTAAGCCGCGGGTCCAGTGACAGCACGGACTTTGCACAACTGCGCCGGCGGTTCAAGGGCGCTTATATCGCCAACAATCAATATACCCTGGCGATGGCAGAAGCGGCGCTGGCGGCTGGCGATGCAGACCTGTTCAGCATCGGGCGACCATTTATTGCCAACCCTGACCTGATTGAACGCCTGCGGGAAGGCGCCCCTTTGGCCGAAGCCCCCAAAGAGTATTGGTACGGCGGCGATGCCAATGGCTATTCCAACTGGCCAACAATGTCCCATTCCTGATCGTAAAGGACTCGCAAGATTCGGTGCTTGCTTGCGGCAGCCTTTGCCCCTATTTATGACATATGGTAATAGATAAAGTGATTTTCACCCCATTTATTCATTCTACGTAAGCTATTACAGTGTGTTCACTGCTTCGACAAGCAAACATCGATAGCAGATCTTGACGAGAGGTCTGGCCCCAAACCGAATCACCTAAGGAAAAAATGCCATGAACGCCAAACTGAACGTTTTCACTTCGCCATCCGCCTTCCCCAACCCCCAGCGCCTGCGCCTGTTCATGCACGAAAAAGGCATCGCAGACCAGTTTCAGGAAACCGTCTATGACATGACGCCGCTTGGCGAACAGCGCGGATGGCGTCACCTGAAAATGAATTCTTGGGGTGAAACGCCGACCCTCGAGCTGGCCGATGGCAGCTTCATTTCGGAAACCGCCGCCGTGGTCCGCTATCTGGACCAATCGTATCCGGGCCGCAAAATCATGGGCGACACGCCGCTGGAACAGGGTCTCGACAATATGTGGGACAACCGGATCTGGGTCCACATCCTGTACCGCATCGTCACCGCCTTCCACGTCCTGCACACCGGCCTGGGTTTCAAGCTGGAGCTGACGAAAAACGAAGCATGGGGCGAACACTGCCGGAAAGAAGCACTGTCCCATGCAGCACTGGTCAACCAGCACCTGTCGGACGGCCGCAAATGGCTGCTGGGCGGCGACGAGCCGACGTTCGCCGACATCACGCTGGCCACGGCGATCGCCTTTTCGAAGTTCCCGGTGAATGCGACCCCGCTCGACGAGCGCTTCGAATATCTGGACGCCTACTGGCAGCGGTGGCAGCAGCGTCCGAGCTTCAAGGCCGCCTATGCTGACCGCAGCAGTGGCATCCCTGAGCTGGACAACAACGCATAAGGGGGCACTAACAATCCGCGCGGGGTTCGAAAACATGGCACTGCGCGCTTGGGAGTTTTGCCCGCAGTAAGCTGCCATACGCATGAAGACTTCAGCGCCTTCGTTGACGAAGCGCTTCGCAATGGCAAAGCGCGAACCCCTTACTGGCCCGATCTACCGATCCCCGTTCTGGAGTTCAGGATGATCTGATCCTTACCATGGTGCCTGTCGCGCAACAATCCGGCGGCAGGGCGCCGCCTTCACATGGCCGATTCTGTGGCGGCGAGGATGGCGACCAGTTTTTTGATATCGACCGGTTTGACGAGGTGATGGTCGAAGCCGGCAGCGGCGCTCTGCACCCGGTCCTGCTCCTGGCCGTAGCCCGTGATGGCAATGAGCACCGCGTCAGCCGTTGCAGGTTGCGCGCGCAGACGTTTTGCCAATTCATTGCCGTCGACGTCGGGCAGCCCGATGTCGAGCAGGAATACCTGCGGCGGATTGACCGTGCTCTGCGCAAGCGCGCCGGGCGCGTCGTGTGCCACCGTGACCACATGGCCGGCCGTTTCCAGCAGCATTGCCAGCATCGAGGCCGCATCGACATTGTCGTCGACCACCATGATGCGCAGGCGATCGCCGGCCTCCGCGCCGGTCAGGGACTGCGCACCCGGCCCCGCCACTGTTGGCGCTTCCTCGGCCGCGCGCGGCAGGGACACCGTAAACACGCTGCCTTGGCCCAGTCCGGGACTTTCGCAAGTGACTGTCCCCCGATGCAGTTCGACGATGCTTTTCACCAAAGACAGTCCCAGTCCCAGCCCACCGAGGGAGCGGTCCGACGAACGCTCGGCCTGGGTGAACAGATCGAAGGCGCGCTCTGCCAGCTCCGGCTTCATGCCGATGCCGTCATCGCTGACATGCAGCAGCACGCTGGCATCGCGCACCTCGGTCCGGAGCGTGATGTGACCGCCCTCGAGGGTATATTTTGCGGCGTTATTGAGCAGATTTGCCAGCACCTGCACCAGCCGCTTGCGGTCGCCCATGACGATGGGCGCTTCGGGCGCCAGCGCCAGGGCCAGGTGGTGGCGCCGGGCGCGCATCAGGGGCGTGACCTGTTCGATCGCATCGGTGACGATGCGGCGGATGTCGAGCCGCTCCAGCTCCAGTTCGACCAGGCCGCGCGTGACCCGCGAGACGTCGAGCAGGTCGTCGACGAGGCTGGTCATGTGACGCACCTGGCGCCCGATGATCTGGCTGGTCTGCCGCACGCGCGCCTCGTCCAGCTTGGCCATTTGCAACAGCTCGGCGGCCGCGCCAATCGGCGCCAGGGGATTGCGCAATTCGTGGGCCAGCATCGCGAGGAACTCGTCCTTGAGCCGGTTCGACGTGCGTAGCGCCTGTTCCGCGCGCGCACGTTCGAGCGCGTCCCAGGTACGCTCGGCCACGTCGGCGACGATCATCACGTCTTGCACTTCCCACTTTCGCTGGACCGTATGGGCCACATTCAGATTGCCGCGAAGCCGGCCGTCCCGGATCAGCGGCACGATCACCATCGACTCGATGGCGATGGCCTCGTAGGCATCGGCGAACTGGGTGAAACGGGGATCGCTGCGTATATGGTCGACCACGATGGCCTGCCCCTGCCGCAAGCTTTTCAGCAGCGCCGGGCCGAAGTCGGCAATGTTCCCGCTCGACGGCAGCTGGGGCAGATCGGTGCTTTCGGTCCAGTGCAGGGGAATATTGAAGGTGCCAGCGCTGTCGTCGATCTCGGCATAGTAGGCGCGCGCCACTTGCAGATGCTGGCACAGCAGGCCCGTGGCGGTGGCAATGATTTCATCCGTCGACGCCAGGCCGCGCAGCCTGTCCGCCAGGGTCAACTGGAAGGCCTGCCTGCGTTCCACCCTGACCCGTTCGCTGGTCTCGACCGCGGCGGTGAACATGCCGTCGATCTGGCCGCTGACGGCGCGAATCGGGCTGTACGAGAACGTGAAATGACACAGCTCTGGATAGCCATTGCGTTCCAGCACGAGCGGCATGTCCTCGCCCTTCACCGCAATGCCCTCGTGCACAACTTGCTCGACCATTGGACCGATCGTCGGCCAGATATCGGGCCAGGTTTCCTGCGCCGGCCGGCCAAACGCTTGCGGATGCTTGGTCGCGCCAAGGATGGGCCGGTAGCCATCGTTGTAGAACTGAATCAGCTCCGGCCCCCACCAGACGGCGATGGGAAAGGCCGACTCGAAACAGATATTCAAGTGAAAGCGCAATGTCTCCGGCCATGCCGACGGCGGCCCAAGGCTGGTGCGTGACCAGTCGATGCTGCGCAGCATGGCGACCATCTCACTATCGTTGGGCAAATGACCGAATTCGTGACCGGATCCTGACATGTTGGCGCTTGGGAAATGTTGGAATCGCCAGTATGCCTCGTTTCCCTAGTGAACCTCGTCCGGTAGACTCGGCAGTGATGGGGTAGCGGACAGCAGCATCTGGCAGCTCATTGCCTCAAGGCCCGCCATTGCCTCCCACTGCCCCGTACACCTGCCCGGTCGCATAGCTCGACTCGTTCGATGCCAGCAGCACGTAGACGGCCGCCAGTTCGGCTGGCTGGCCAGGCCGCTTCATCGGCGTGTCGGCGCCAAATTGCGGCAGTTTTTCCGGCGGCTGGCCCCCGGTCACCTGCAGCGGCGTCCAGAAAGGGCCCGGGGCGACGGCGTTGACGCGGATGCCTTTCGAAGCGAGCTGCTTGGCCAGGCCCTTGGTGAAAATCATGATGGCGCCCTTGGTGGCGGCGTAGTCGATGATGTTTTCGCCGGGGTTGTAGGCGTTCACGGATGAGGTGTTGATGATGGTCGAGCCGGGTTTCATCAAGGGGATCGCGGCCTTGGTAATCCAGAACATGGCGTAGACGTTGGTCTTGAACGTTTCGTCGAACTGGGCCGTGGTGATGTCGAGGATGGAGTCGTGCGAGAACTGGCGGGCGGCATTGTTGACGAGGATGTCGAGGCCGCCGAGCTCGCGGGCGGCCTCGGCCACCAGGCGCTTGCAGAAGTCTTCGTTCCTGATGTCGCCAGGGATACCTACGGACTTGCGGCCCTCGGCGCGGATCAGTGCGAGCACTTCTTTTGCGTCGGCTTCTTCGGCGGGCAGATAGTTGATGGCGACGTCGGCGCCCTCGCGCGCGTAGGCGATCGCGGCGGCGCGGCCGATGCCGGAATCGCCGCCGGTGAGCAGCGCTTTGCGGCCCAGCAGGCGGCCAGAACCCTTGTAGCTGGTCTCGCCATGATCGGGCCGCGGTGACATCTTGCTGGTCAGGCCGGGCCAGGGTTGCTGCTGCTTGGGAAAGGGCGGCGCGGGGTAGGCGTCGAGGGGATTGCGGGGCGGCGCCGGCGAAGGCGCAGGGTCTGCGCCGCTGGCTGCGGCGCTAGCGGGCGCCATCGCGGCGCCCAACAGGCCGGTGGCGGCCGCGCCGACCAGGGCGCGGCGTGCTGGGTTCGGTGTATCCATGGCAGTTCCTTGTGTGGTTCAACAACTGCCATGGTTGACGGTTTTTGGACGGCGCTCGGTGCGGTACTTCGCTTTTACGACGCCCATGGGCGCACCGTCGCCGCAGCGCGGGCGGTATCGTTCGTTTTAGTTCCCTTGACGCGTTTGAGTGAGGTCAGCGGCGAAGAACTCTGCGCGCCTAAGCTGGATCTCAAGGAAAGCCCACAAGGAGACCACCATGCGAACCCTGATGTTATCGTTCTTCAGCTTGTTTATTTTGCTGGGTTGCGCCAGCCCCCAGGATAAGGCGCAGAAGCAGCAGACCGATATTTCCCAGGCCCTGGAGCTGTACGGCCCCGCGTGCACACAGGCGGGCTATGTACGCGACACCGATCCCTGGCGCAGTTGCGTGTCGCAGCAGGCCAGTGCAAATAACAGTGGGGCGAAGCAGGGCGGGTGGATGGCTTCGATGCGTAGTCGCTGGTCGAGCTGGTGGGGCGGGGACAAATCAAACGGGGCGGGCGCAAACCCGGCCGGCACGAACACGACCGGGTCAAGCACGACCGGCGGCACCGCGGCGGGCAAGTGACGGGAGTCCGCCGGTACCAACGCCCGCCATGGCGTTATGCCTAGGCTTGCTCTGCCGCCCACACCAGGTTCCACAAGTGCCCATCAAGATCCTCAAACCCCTGGTCATACATGAAGCCATGGTCTTCCGGCGGATGCGGGCTGCGTCCGCCGGCGGCGACGGCTTTGGCGATGAGGGCGTCGACTTCTTCTCGGCTGTCGCAGCTGAGGCAGATGACGACTTCGTTGGCGTCTTTCGCCTGGGCGACGGGCTTGTTGATGAGGGATTGGAAGAAGGCTTCGGTCGTCAACATGGCCTGGATGGTGTCGCCGGCAATGTGCATGAAGGCTGCGTTCTCGCCGCTGTATTTGGCGTTGAAGCTAAAGCCGAGTGCTGAAAAAAAGGTCTTTGATTTCTCGAGATCTTTGACGGGCAGGTTGAGGATGATCTGTGGTTTCATGGCGTCTCCGTGCGCAAGGTGGCGTTGGCGATGCGTGCGAGTTGGGTATGCACGCGGCTTTCAACTGACGTGTCGCGCGCCTGCCCTGGTGTTTTGGGCGCGAAAAAGCCGGCGCGTACTGCACTGTACGACAAGCCCGATGGGAGGCCAAATGGTAAAAACAGCGATGCGGCATTTTCGGCACGGGCAGGAAGCCTCAGTCCGGCAGTGCGCCAAATCTGCTTGGCCAGCGCCAGCGTGGGTACACCGGGCGTAGTGCGGCAAAGGCTGCGTCGCCCCGTCAGGCGCCGCGCCCTTCGGCGATGAATCCGGCCGCGCGATGACTGCCATCGCAAAACGGTTTGTCGTTCGAATGGCCGCAGCGGCACAGCCGCACGGCCGTGGTGCGATCGATGGTGCGTCGCGTGCCGGTGCAGATTTCTGCGGCGCCGCGCACATCGAGCGGGCCATTGTGCAGCGGGGTGATGAGCAGTGGGCCGTCGCGCTGTTCCAGCACTGGCGATGGGCGCGTCAGCGCTTCGCCCGAGGCGCTGAAACCTGCAGCGAGGTGGGACTGGTCGCAGAAGGGCTTGTTGTTCGATTGGCCGCAGCGGCACAGGGTGACGCGCAGCTCGTCCACCGAGGCGCCGTCCGCTGTCGCCAGCGCGACTGCCGCGTTGATGGCAAGGGGGCCGTTTTCGCGCATGCGGACCTGGTTCACCAGAGGCGGCGCTTCCTGCTCGCCACCGTCGTGGCGCTCGAAGCGGATGGCGCCGGACACGCAGTTGCGGGCCACCCGGCTGAGGCGCTCGGCGCTGGCCCGGTCGGGGAAGATCCAGGCGCCTTCGCGGTTGGCCTGGAACACCTCCGGTTCTTCCAGCACGCAGTGGCGCGAGTGAATGCAGCGGGTGGCGTCGAAGTAGATGGTGCCGGCGTCGCCGCGGGCGATCTCGATGTGGCGGGGCTTTGCCGGCGTGGGTGCAGGGGCGGGTGCTGGGGCAGAGGCGGGGGCTGGGCGTGGTGGTTCGCTTTCCAGCCTGTCATCGTTGGCCTTGCGCCAGGCGGCAGCGGCCTCGCGCAGTTCGCTGGCGAAGCGCGCCAGTGCAGGCAGGGTGGCGCCGCACTGGTCGGCGCGCGTCGCCAGCAATTCCATGCGCTCGGCGATGAGGCGGGCGGCGGAGCGCGGTGTTTCGTAGCCGATCGCCGTGCGCGACAGGCTGAAAGTGAGCCCGGCGCGCACGCCGGGATGCTCGGCATTGGCCGGCAGCCCGGTCAGCGCGCCGCCAATGTCGGCCAGCGCGTGCATCAAGGTCATCGCCTGCGCCATCACGGCGGGACGGGGCAGCAGGCAGTTGGCGCTATCGCTCATCAGTGCAAACAGGCGCAGCATCAGGAAATAGCTGCTGTTGCCCACATCGAGCAGCGACAGGGCCGGTTCACTGACAATCTGCACGTGATCGCTTTGCGTGACGGGCGCCCGCATGACCGGATTGCGCGCCACGTCGCGGAAGGGCTTGAAGGCGGGGCGCTCTTTCGACAGGGCCCGCCATTGCTCGCGGATAGTACGAAAGCGGGCGTAGTGCGAGGTTTCATGGCAGACGCGCGAACCTTCGCCCTGTTCGACGATCAGGTCCAGGGCGCGCGTCGCTTCGGCGACCGTGGCGATGGTGCACAAGCCGGGCAGAAAAACGTCCGCTTGCGACAGTTGCGCTGCCACGCCACCGACGAACAGCTCCGCCTCGCCGAGGCTGGCTGCGAGCGGCGCCAGGCTGTCCGTGATGGACTCGTACAGTTCGCCGACGGTCCGGTAATCGGCGCTGGTCTGGGTGACCAGGCCGGCGTTGTCCATGTCGCGCGAATAGTCCGGCTTGTCGATGCTGGCGCCGTCCGGCTCGGTGGCGTCGCTGGGGCGCTCGACATAAATGAAATGGTCCAGCGTGGCGGCGTCGAACGGCAGCAGTGCCACGGCGAGGTCGGCGGGGAACTGGCCGGCCAGGGCGGGAAAATTGAAGTGGCGGTAGTGCGGCGGCGAGCCGACCGCGATCAAGAGGTTGTTGACCAGCGCGAGGTGCAGCATTTCCTCGGTGGCGATGGCGATGATGTCAGCGCGCCAGCGTTTGACTGCGGCCCATTCCTGTGGCAGCAGATCCTCGTCCGTGCCCTGCTTGAGCGAGAACGCGGCGTACAGGTAGGTGCACATCAGGCAGTGTTCGATTTCAGCGGCTTCGGCGAGCATGCCGATCAATTGGTCGCGGTGGCTTGCAGCTTGCATGGGTTCTCCCGGTGGCGCGTATGCGAGGCGGTACAGCACCTGCCTCGCATCCCTGCGGAATAAGTGAACAGAAAGTCTACCGAACTGAGCTTTAAACAAGCGGGTCCGCACGCGAATTCACTGTTCCGAAACGCCGACCAATCAGCACCGGCGATTCCCTTCCTTCAAGCGAACTTGACCAAATCCTTGAAGATCAGCGGTCCCCAGCTGTTGCCGCGCGCCTGCACCAGCAGACCGCCTTCCGCCAGGGCGCCCAGCTTGATGGGTGCGAATCCGAGCTGATCCGCCAGCGCCGCCACGTCCGCCGCGGCGGCATCGTCGTCGCTGGACAGGAACACGACACGCCGGCCGCCATGGTCAGCCGGGCCCTGTTCCAGCACGCCGGCCACCAGGTGATTGAAACCCTTGACCAGCCGGGCCCCTTTGAAGGCCTGGGCGACGACTGCGGAAGATGGCTGTCCCCCCAGTGACTCGGGCGGCACGCCGTAGGCATTGGTGACGTCAACGATGGTCTTGCCCTGCCAGTTCGGCAGCGCCCTCGCCACCTCCCCATGAGATTCAAAACGCACGGCCAGGAAGATGATGTCGGCCTGCAGGGCCTGCGCGAGGGTGGTGGCAAGGATACCGGGGCCGATTGCGGCGGCCTCCGGCGCAAAACTGGCTGGTTCGCGGGTGGTGGCGACGGCGACCTCGATGCCGCTGCGGGCGAAGGCGCGGGCCAGGGCGCGGCCGATCTGGCCGAAGCCGATGATTGCATAGTGCATATGGATTCCTCGTGAATGGTTGGGTGTGCCCGCCTGTACGGGGGGCAGAGCAGGGTCGTGCTGTGGCGGATCAGATCTGGGCCAGGCCGCCGTCGACGGCCACTTCGCTGGCCGTCATGAAACTGCTGTCGGAGGAGGCCAGGAAGGCAGCGGCGGCGCCGATCTCGTCCGGGTCGGCCATGCGCTGCAGGGGATTCATGGCGGCGAACACCTTCATACCTTCTTCACCGAGCGCGGCCCTCGCCAGTTCGGTGGCTGTCGGCCCGGGTGTGAGCACGTTGACGCGGATCCCCGTGCCCTTGAGGTCCTCGGCCCAGCTGCGCGCCAGATTGCGCACGGCGGCCTTGCTGGCGCTGTAGGCGGAAAAAGCCGGGGCGCCCGTGGTGCCGGCGCTGGAACCGGTCAGGATGATGGAGCCGCCTGCACCCATCAGCGGCAGCGCTTTCTGGACGGTGAAGATGGTGCCTTTTACATTGGTGTCGAAGGTCTCGTCGATATGCGCCCCGGTGATATTGCCCAGTGCGAGCGGGCCGCCAGCGCCGGCGTTGGCAAACACAATGTCGAGGGTGCCACGTTCGGCTTTGACGGCAGCGTACAGCCGGTCTAGATCACCCTCATCGGACACCGAGCCCCGCACCGCGCGAGCGTTGGGTCCCAGCGCATCGACAGCAGCGTCGAGCGCGTCCTGGCGGCGGCCAAACAGGAAGACAAAAGCGCCTTCTTCGATGAAGCGTCGTGCCGCGGCGCGGCCGATGCCGGTGGCGCCGCCGGTGACGACGGCGGTCTTTCCATTCAATCTGTTCATGATGTGCATCCTTATAGGTTGGCAAGGAGACAGGAAGCTGCTCCTTGACGACCAGTATGGTGGGCTGCTAACCTAAGATCAAGTATGCACTTTTTGGTAAGTACCCAAACAATGGGCGCGCAAGCATGCACTTTTTTAACTTCAGGCAGCCATGACGGATTCTTCACATACTTGCGGCACAGGCGGTTTTTCCTGCGGCCTCGACGCCACCTTGCGCATCATTTCGGGCAAGTGGAAACCGCTGATCTTATTTTTTCTGCGCGATGGCCCGCGCCGTTATGGCGAGCTCAAGCGTTTGGTCGAGGGCGTCAGCGACAAGGTACTGATCCAGCAGTTGAAGGACCTGGAAGCCGATCGTGTGCTGGCGCGTACGGACTACCGGGAAGTGCCGCCCCGGGTCGACTATTCTCTGACGCCGCTGGGACGAAGCCTGGCCGATGCGATCGTGCCGCTGTGCACATGGGGAGGCGAACACATGGCCGAGATGGCCAGCATTTTCGCGGCGCGCAATAGCGATTCCTAGCGCCCTTTATCTGGGCCTGGCCGCTGCCCTACGCCGTTGTTCTGGCCGAATAAACTAAGCAGGATGCGGAGTGCTCCGCATCCTGGTTCCCCGCTTAAGTCCCATAATAAGACCGGTCAGCCGCACGCACCTGGCGATGCGCTTTTTTGGTGTCGGGTGCAGCTTGCTCAACTGCGCTGGGACGGGCTGGGTAAGCGTGCGGGTTCAATTCCCGCGCCGTCTCGCCGTTTTCACCGATGACCAGGTCACCCGCCTGTTGTGCTGCGCTCAATTCAGCGCGGACTTGTTCGCGGGTTTTTTTCGGGGTGGTGTCAGCCCGCGCCGGATAAAGACGGGGATCGAGTTCCCGTGCCGTTTCGCGATTTTCCCCGACGATCAGGTCGCCGTTTTTCTGTGCTTCCAGAAACTGCGCTTTGACTTGTTCGCGCGTCAACTGGCTGCCTTGCGGTCCGTTGATGACGACGACGGGGCGTTTGCCGATGTCGTTGACAACATCAAGATTGCCGGCGCTCGCATAGCTGGCAATGCTGGAGAGAATCAGGGTGGCAATCAATGCCGATTTAGCGGTTTTCATGATAGTGCCTTTCAGGTGGTTTTTGATTTCAATAAAATCGTTTCGTTGAAATCACTATAGACACTGAAGCACCATCTAAAAATGGCGCCGAGCGAGAGGCACTGTTACGGCCGCGGCAATAGTGGCCGCGTGGCGGCCTCTTGCGTTAAAAGGAAGCGGGGGCAGCGCCGATGTCAGGAACGACAAGGGCCACGGCGCAGCAGGGCCGTCTGCGCTGCATGCAAGCCGAGCTGTTGCGGCCCGTCATCATTGCTTATGAAGGGGATAGCTTGGTAAGCTGGGTAAGGCCGGTTGCGCCTGCTTGTGCCTGTCTGCGCCAAGACGCCCATATTCGTGCGCCAGGCTGGCGTCCGGCGCGCAGGACGATCGGATCGCCATCCCAGCCGCCCTCTGCCCTCGTGTTTTAACGCCCGTGTCATGCAAAAAAGGAGAGCGTGTTGAAACTGACAATGAAGGGCGTGCGCCTGGCGGCATCGGTGCTGGCGCTTTGTCTGGCCATCGCACCGTGCGCCGTCCATGCCGAAGTGGCGACCAATCAATGTTACGGCACGGTCGCGCAGGGCCGTCTCGCGGGCGGGGTGCGCCTGCCTGAGACCACCCCAGGCAAGCTTGCAGCGACGGCGCCGTAGGCATCAAAACCCGCCATGGCCCCGAGCTTGCCGCGACCCTGCCTTTCATGAAGCAGCGCCCCTGGATCCGTCACGACGAACATTATCACGTCCATTTCGCTATCCCTTGCAAAGGGCTGGCACAGTTCAAATAAGCGGCACGCGTTTGGTTCCCTTTTTTCGATTGAGCCCGATCACTCGCGGCGCAGCCAAGGCGGCTAAGCTGTATCTTGATGTCTGATTTCAGCGAGAACACCATGCGTACCGTGATAGTGGCGCTTGCGCTTGCGGCCGGGCTGATGGGGTGCACGACACCGCAGCAACGGGCGCAGAAGGAACAAGCGGAAATGGACTTGAAGGTAATCGAGCACGGGCCGGCGTGCACGCAGGTGGGCTTCACACCGAACACGGATCCCTGGCGCCAGTGCGTGCTGCAGCAGGCGGCCAACGCCGAGGCCAACAAGCCGCGGGTGTCCACCTCGATTTTTGCCGGTTGGGAGAACTGGTGGCCGTGGGGGAGAGGGTCGGGCGGCAGTGTAGGCCTTGGTGTGGGAGTGGGGCGCTGAGGAGCAGGAAAGCAGGAGAGCAGGAGAGCAGGCGCGGACTGGCTGGCGGGCTAGCGGGCTGGCCGACCCGCGGGCAGGCTTGGAGCGGGCGGCCGTACGGGCGGTCTGTCCCGCGGCTGACCCGCTGTTGCGTGACGCCCCCTTGCATCCACAGGCATTCGCCACAATATTGCCCGGATGAGCGACGATCTTTGCCCCCTCTGCGGCCGTCAACTTGGCACGGTCAATGTGGACCGCCACCACCTGATCCCGAAAACCTTCAAGGGCACGGAACAGTTTCTGGTGCACAAAATCTGCCACCGCAAGATTCACTCAGTGTTCACTGAAAAACAGCTGCTGCAGAAATATCATACGTGGACAGCCCTGCAGGGCGATCCCGATATCCACGCCTTTATCGAATGGGTGGCACGCAAGCCGCCCGCGTTTTATACCAGCACGGCGACGGCGAAAAAGAAAAAGTTTCGCTGATGTTGCAGCGTCCGGGTGAAAGCTTGCGCAGCCGGCAGCGCTAGATCACCTCTTGCTCTTTTGCGGGTGCACCGCCACGCCCCTTGCTCGCTTCGGCGCGGCGCGCATACAGGCCGAGGACGGTCTCTTCAAAATTGCCTATCAAGCCATTCGCCAGGTACTTGGCGTACCAGTTGAACTGCGTGCTGACGCGGTAATGCATGCGTACCGTCAGGGCCGTGGTGCGGGTATCAATCGGCGTGAGCACATATTCCGTGTCGATAATGTCGAAATAGCGACCGCCGATTTTAACGTGCTCGTCCAGCGCGCCTGGCGGAAAGGAATCATCCTCGAAACGGTAAATCCACCGTACATAGCGATTGGGTGTCCACTCGCTCGCGTGCTGCGTAAAGTGGATGCCTTTGCCCATGCGCACCTCGCGCACCAGGCCTTCCGGCGTCAGGTGCGTGACGCCTGATGTTGGGGTTGGCACGCCAATCCGGTACATCCACCCTTGGCCGACTTCGGCCGGTTCGATATGTCGCGTGTCGTGCAGTTGACGCCACAAGGAGGCCGGGTCCGCGTTGACGACGACGGCACGTTCGATGGTGCCAAGGTAGGGCGCGACCGTGTCATCGGCGATCATTAGCGCCAGCAGCAGGGGCATCGCCGCAAAGCTGTAGACGGCAGGCTTTTTGGGCCAATGTGTCCACCGGCAGATGGCGCCCATCAGCGCGCCGCCAATCGCGCCATAGACGGCAAACAGGGGCAGCACCAGAATCGCGCAAATCGCGCCCTCGATCAGGATGAGCATGGTCGCGGCGACAAACAACACGTTGGCCAGCATGCCGGCGAGCAGGTAATACGACCAGCTGCGCCGTTGGCTCAATTCGGCGACATACACGGTCACGGCGCCGACAGCGAGTGGCGCGAAGCCGATAAAGGCGGGGTGCATGGCATTCCAGGGGAAGCCCTTGGTCCCGGAGAAAATCAGGCGCAGCACAAGGCCGCACAGGGCGCCGGCCAGTACCGGCCACCATCTGGAGAAGGGCAGCTTGCGCGCGGGTGTCCCGTCTTCGGCGTTCATGCGCTCTCCAGTTTGAGTGAAGGATGATCAAGATGCTGCATTTCGGGGCGCGCCGGGAGATCGGCGGGCAAGGTGAAAGCCCACGCCAGGTGCAGCCGCGCCAGCGTGCGCAGCGCCCACCAGCCCGGGTCCCATTCGCCTGCCGCCAGGCCCAGCCGGGCCGAGCCGGGATACGCGTGATGGTTGTTGTGCCAGCACTCGCCCATGGTCAACAACGAGGTCAATGGGATATTGCGGCCTTGTACTGCCGCGCCCGCAACCTCGTAATGCATGGCGCCGTGATTGTGCGCGAAATATCCGATCAGCCAGTGGCCTGCCACGCAGGCGCACACGCGGGCACAGACGCCCCAGAATACAAAGCCCCAGCCACCCCACCAGTACAGCAGCAGGGCGGGCGGAATTTGCTGGAGCATCCAGCTGCGCTCGAGAAAACGGTAGAAACGATTTTCCGCCACCCGCGCTTCCAGCACGATATCCGGCGTGGCGGCGAGATGCAGTTCACAGTGCAGCTGCCACCAGCCGTCCCGCCAGAAGCCGCGGCCGTGCCGCAGGTAGTCGTGACAATCGCTCTGGCGCTGGGCATAGTCGCGCAGTTCGTGCTGGCGCAGCAGACCGACCGGACCGGCCAGGCCCGTTTGCACGCCCAGGTATACCAGCAGATATTCCAGCCAGACCGGACACTGAAAACTATTGTGTATCAACTTGCGGTGGCTGCCCAGCGAATGGCCGAACAGGAGCACGGTTGCGCTCGCAATCAGGAATACGCCAAAGGCCGCGGCGCTGAAGGTGGCCGCGCCGCCAATGACAGCGGCGCCCGCCATGCCGGTGAACCACAGTGATTTGAGGGGCGCATAGCGGACCTCGCCTTCGATCACATTGTCCTGACCACTGCTGCGCACGCGGTGCCCTGGAATCTGCCTCATCTGACTGCCCATCATTGCTCTCCCTTGTGTAGAGCGCGGCTCAGCGCGCTGTCAGGACCGCCTTTTTTTGATCGCCCGCGATTCGCGCTTCAGTGGCCCTGCCGTCGGACACACTTCGAAGGCGTAGCCGGTCAGCGTGTTGACGAGGCTGTCGCGGTTGATCTGGTAATAGACGAACTGCCCCTCGCGTTCACGCGTCACGAGGCCGGCGTTTTCAAG
This sequence comes from Massilia sp., assembly GCA_045810505.1. Lineage (GTDB taxonomy): Bacteria > Pseudomonadota > Gammaproteobacteria > Burkholderiales > Burkholderiaceae_D > JAFCUW01. Next base: position 25,562 of record JBJMVV010000186.1, on the reverse strand, counting down.
AATCGACAGATGGCGCGAAATGGCAGGCGCGCTCATGGAAAAGCGCTGGGCCAGGTCCGAGGTCGACAGCCGCGCTTCGGACAGATAGGCCAGGATCTGGCGGCGAGGACTGGAAGCGAGGGCTTCAAATACGAGATCGAGTTGCATGCGGCAAGCATCCAGGAATTAAAGGATTAACGAATTTGTTAATAAGTTAATCGCTTTTGTTTTGAATGTCAACAGCGGCCCGTCCGCAAGCGGACGTCTTGCTCGTAATGGCCGGGTTATCGGCTGGCCGCGGCAGGCGCCTTGCACAAACCCTTCGGCACCCAATCCTGCACCAGCGTCGTCGGCGGCTGCGTCGTGTCGTGCAGGATCAGCGCGAAGCCTTTGCGGGGCGCGGGGCCGGGTGCGGTCAGGAGCATGGGCGGGCCGGCGCGCACCACGATGGTGTTGCCGGGACCGCGTCCCCATTGCACGCCGTCGGGGGTTTCCAGACAGGTGTCGCCGCTGATGGCGTAGAAGGCTTCGGGGCCGGAGTGGACGTGAACGGGGGCCTGCATGCCCGGGCTGAAGGTCGACTGGAGAAACTCGGCATCGTAGGACACGCGCGCGCTGATGGGAATCGGGCCGACCGTGGCGACCCGCTGACCCTTGCCGGGCTGCCCAGGCGTGGACGAAACGGCGAACAGCCACACCTTGCCGAATGCTTCGACCAGCGCCGCCTGATCGCCCCGGTCCACTTGGTCGCGCCGGGCCGCCGGGACGTCGGGGTAGCTGTCGAGTATCCACCACGCCTGGTCGCCCGCCAGGACGCCTGGCTTCAGATGGGCAAGCAGGCAGGCGGGTCCGGGCCTTGCTTCCTGTCTGCTGGCGGCATCGCATGCGCGCGAGGTGGCCTGGGCGAAGGCGGCATGACTGGTGACGAGGCCGCAGGCGGTCACCAGGAACAGCAGGAAACGGATCAGTGGAAAGCGGGCATAGGCCATGGCAAGCTCCGAATGAAATTGCCTTATTATTAAGCTTTCGACCCGGCGGGGCAAGCAATTTGTCGCCTGCTTCGCCATAACGCAGGCGCGCCTGCCAATCTTGTTTACTGCGTTATATACTGCGCCACCATGCGCATCCAGCTTTTCTCCGACCTGCACCTCGAACGCTACCCCGACTTTCAGCCCCTGATCGCGCCGGAGACCGACGTCGTCGTGCTCGCCGGCGACATCGGCTCCTACCAGGCCGGCAGCCGGCTGCAGTCGGACGATTTTGGTCTCGGGCGCTTCTCGCCCCTGCGTGCGGGCGCCAGCGGCGCGACCGTGCTGTTTGTGCCTGGCAATCACGAGTTCGACGCACTCGACTTTGACGAGACCACGGCGCGCCTGAAGGCCACCTGCGCTCGGCTCGGCATCGTCTGGCTGGACCGCGAAGTGGTGACGATCGGCAAAGTGCGCTTTGTCGGCACCACCTTGTGGACCGATTTCGAGGCGCTCGCGCAGCAGGAGAGCGAGCCGGCCAGGCGCCAGAAGGCGCTGGAGAAAGCCTACCGGGCGGCGAACTATTATCTGAGCAAGAACACCACGCTGCGCGATGGCGCGCCCGTGCTGGCCGAAGGCTTGCGCGTGATGGCGCTGGCGTGCCAGGCCTGGCTGCGCGCAGCGCTGGCGCTGCCCTTTGACGGCGCCACGGTGGCGGTGACCCACTTTGCGCCCAGCCTCTTGAGCGCCGATCCCCGCTACGGCCTGACGGCGGGCACGGCGGGATTTTGCAATGGCCTCGACGAACTGTTTCCGCAGGTGGACGTGTGGATGCATGGCCACCTGCACTGCATGAACGATTACGTGGTTGAGGGCAAACAGGCCAGGCAGGAATGGCGCTGCCGGGTCGTCGCCAATCCGCTGGGCTACCTCAGCAAGGGCGAGCAGGAGGCGTTTCGCCCTGAGCTCGTGATCGAGCTCTAGGGCGGCCTGCAAGGCCAGCGCGCCGGATTAATTCGGCTTCACTGCCACGGTCCCGGCGGCGGGGTGCCGATCGGGCCTTCGGCGCGCTCCAGCACCGCGCGGTCCCAGTGGGCCAGCATCGCCGCCGCCTCGTAGCTCTGCTGGAGAAAATCGAGCAGCACCTGGTCCGGGTCCGGGCTGGCCGCGACGGCCTCGTAGGGCAGCAGGAACTCGCCCAGGGTGCTGTCGAAATAGCCCGGCCTTGCAAGGGGCGCTTCTGCAAACCCGGCCGGCGCCGGCCATGCATAGCTGTAGAAGCAGGGCGTGGGCGCGCCGCCGCCGCCCGGCCAGAAGCCGGCGCTGGAGACTTCCTGCTGGTAGGCCTCCTGCATGACGCTGTTCGGCGTGTGGGGCGCGCCGCCCGGGTGCAAGGGCGCGGGGCGGCCGGAAAAGCGCGTCACGGCAAGGTCGAAGCTGCCCCAGAACAGGTGGATGGGACTGCACTTGCCGATAAAACGGGTGCGAAAGCGCTGGAACACGCGCTGCACCTGCAGCATGGCGCGCCAGTAGCGCTGTGCCAGTTCGGCGTCGTACGCGCGCGCGGCATGGTCTTCGTGGAAAGCGACGCTGTCGGCAATTTCGCAGGGCAGGGGACGCAGCTCGAGCTCGATGCCGGCCCTGCCCAGCATGGCCATCGTCGCCTTGTAAAAGCTGGCCACGCTTTCCGCCTGCAGTGGGATCGCATCATTGACGCCCTCGCTCGTGTGCAGGCGCAGGCGCTGTTCGAGCAGGTCGAACTGCAGGGAGATGGCGCGGCTGCCGGCGAGCATCAGGCCGGTGCCGAATCCGCTGGCGCCGAGATACAGCGGCACGTGCCAGCTGTGGTTTTCCCATGGCGTGGTCATCAGGCGGATTTTGCCGACCACCTGGCTCCACAGTTGCAGGGTGTCCGTGGTGGGTTTGAGATCGAGACCGGCGAAACTGGGCCAGGCGGCCTGACGGGTTTGCATGGCGATCCTTTATATGAACGGCATGAAGCGCAATCGACTGCCCAAGTGTAGCAGGCGGCGTTTGGCCGCACCCGGCTCGAACTTCAGGCGCCCAAGGCCAGCGCCGCGGGCGCCAGCTTCAGGCGCCATTGATCCCACAGGCGGTCGTGCAGGGGCATCACCAGCACATTGAGCAAGGGTTCGACCAGGGCCGCAATGCCGCCCGAAGCCAGCGAACCCGTCACGGCATACATGACGCCGAAAGCGATAACAGCATGCAGGCCCGTCTGGCTGATTTTTTCGGCCGCGACGAGGGCGTAGCGGGCTCGCTTTGATGATGCACTGGCCCGGCGCCGCGCCCAGGCGTGCTCGTGAAAGGGCAGCAAGATCACGTTGATCACGGGTTCGAGCAGCATGGCGAGACCGCCCAGGAAAGCCGAGCCGGCCAACAGCGCCGCCACCAAGAATCCAATCCCGATATGGGTGCCCACCTGGCTGGCCCGTTTTGCTGCGATCATCATGTCCGCCTCCTGTGTTGAGATTGAATGATAATCGTTCTCATCTGGAGCGTGGTGAAATTTGTTTTAAAGTAGTCGATAGCGTGGCGCTATTTGCCGCTGTTCTACACCGAATATCGGTATCGGCGCGGCAGGAAAGTGAGGCATACTTGGCAGTTCGAGTGATTGGAATATCAACCCGGAGAGCAAACATGGTCAGCAAGAACACGGTGTGTCTTTGGTTCAACAATAATGCGGAAGAGGCGGCAAGATTCTACGCAGCGACCTTTCCCGACAGCGCGTTTGGCGCCGTGCATTACGCGCCCGGCGACTATCCGTCCGGCAAACAGGGCGACGTCCTGACGGTTGATTTCACGGTGGCGGGCATTGCCTGCGTCGGCCTGAACGGCGGCCCGGCTTTTCCGCAAACCCAGGCTTTTTCGTTTCAGATTTCGACCGAGGACCAGGCCGAGACAGACCGCCTGTGGAACGCCATTCTCGACAATGGCGGCGAGGCGAGCGCCTGCGGCTGGTGCAAGGATAAATGGGGCCTGAACTGGCAGATCACGCCCCGCGTGCTGGTGGAAGGTGTGACCGATCCCGATCCGGCGGTGGCCAAGCGCGTGTTCGAGGCGATGATGAAGATGGTCAAGATCGACATTGCCACGATCGAGGCGGCGCGGCGGGGCTGACCAGACCTGTGCGGCAGGTTTATGTTGATGCCGTAATGACAGCAGAGTAAGCTGGTTGCGCTCGTCCATTCAACCGCAGTCCTCCCAGGAGCCCACATGAAACGTGTCACCGGTATTGGCGGTGTGTTCTTCAAATCTCCCGACCCGAAACGCCTGGCGGCCTGGTACCAGACCCACCTGGGCGTGCCGGTGGAAGTGTGGGGCGGCGCCGCCTTCAACTGGGCCGGGCCGGACAATCCGGGCGGCGTCGGCACCACCGTGTGGAGCCCCGTCAAGGAGGACGCCGAAAACTTCGCGCCCGGCGTCTCGCGCTTCATGATCAACTACCGGGTCGACGACCTGCACGCGCTGATCGCCGCCCTGCGCGAAGAAGGCTGCGAAATCGTCGGGAGCATCGACGAATCCGAGTACGGCAAGTTCGGCTGGGTAATGGACCCGGACGGCAACAAGGTCGAGCTATGGCAGGCGCCTGACGGTCAATAAGGCAGAGGCCTCAGCGACTGCGCAGGGCCGGCAATAGCAGGTCGATTCCTAAAAGCCTGTCGGTGACTGGCCTTCCGCCTGCGCCCGCTGGGGCGTCCAGCCGCGTTCCTGCGCCATCAGCAGACGCTCGGCCGCATAGCGCTCGAGTGCATCGTCGAGCGGCGGCATCAGGATGCCCTTTTCAGTGCCCAGCACGCTGAACGAAGGACGCGCGGCCGTGTAACCGCAGGCGGCAGCCGGGCGCGCCTCCAGCAGCGCGGTGTCGGTGCCGGCGGCGGCCGCGGCTTGCCGCACCAGGTCCGCCCAGCTGATGGCGCTGTGGTTGCTCAGGTGGCGGATGCCGCTCTCGCCGTCGATCAGCAGGTCCAGGCAGTTGGCGACCAGGTCGGGCACGTAGGTCGGCGAGACCAGGGTGTCCGCAGCGAGCACGACGGGTTCCCCCGCCTCCAGCGCCGCCAGGCTGGCGCTAATGGCGTTGTGCGCATCCCACGGGCCGAAAAAGGCGCTGGTGCGCACGATCAACGCGGCCGGGTTGGCGGCCAGCACGCGCTCTTCGGCCAGCACCTTGCTCTTGCCGTAAACGCCCAGCGGCGCGGTGGGGTCCGATTCGACATAGGGCGTGTTGTGCCGGCCATCGAACACCAGGTCGCTGGAGAAGGTCAGGTAGCCGAGCCCGTGGCGGGCGCAGGCGAGCGCGAGGATCGTCGGCGCGGCGGCATTTTCGGCAAAGCAGCGCGCCGCATCGTGTTCTGCCTGGTCCACCTTGACGTAGCCGGCCGCGTTGATGATGGCCCAGGGCTGATGGCGGGCGATGGCTGCATCGACCGCGGCCGGGTCCGTCATGTCCAGTTCGTCGCGTCCCAGCGCCACGCAGGCCAGGTGGCGCTGGCGGCAGATGCGCGCAAAAGCGCTGCCCAGGGTGCCGTTGGCGCCCGTGATCAGGATGGGCTGCACCTTCTGCTGGGAATCGCGCTGGCGATAGCTGGCCAGGTCCGCCAGCGCGGACGGCGCGGCCACGGGCGGCGCGTAAAAGCGCTCGGGGCGGCGCCACCAGCCCTGTCCCTGCAGCACCGGCGCGGTCGGATGGCGCTGGTCGGCCAGTTCGCGCATCAGGCTGGCCACCGCAGTGGGGCGGGGCACGGGGCCGCGGACATCGAAGGGTCCCGCTTCGTAGTAGCCCTTGCAAGCCGTCACCAGGCAATTCCAGTCGTAGGAGCCGAGCAGGGCCCAGACGGTGACGGCGCGGATGTCGGCGCCGGCCGCTTTTTCCTGCTGGGCAGCTTCCCAGATTTCAGTCAGCCAGCGCAACTGGTCTTCACGGCTGGCGTCGATGTGGGCTTCCGTCACCGCCACCGGCAGCTGGTAGCGCTCCCAGGTTTCGCGCAGCAGCGGGCCGATGCCCGGCGTCGGCGTCGCCAGCACCCGTGCCGTGTCGATGTCGGCGTGATCCATGCCGCGGTAATGGTGGCGATAGGCCGGCGGATAGCGTTGTGACCGGTGGTCCAGCCAGCGCTCGCTGGTGATGTAGTAATTGACGCCGATGACGTCAGGCGGGCAGGGATTGTCGCGGAACCACAGCAGCTCGCCGAGGGGCACGCCCGTGCCGGCCAGGTAATCCCATAAGGCGTGGCTCGGATCGACCTTGCCGCACAGCAGGTCCCAGCTGAGCCAGCGGCGTTCGTTAAAAAAGTTCACCAGTTCGTGCATCGGCCCGGTGCCGTAGGTTTTGCTGAGGTCGTCCGTCTGCACCAGTTTGGCGGCCGGGTTGACGGCGAGGATGGCGCGCATCGACAGCACCACGGCGCGGCACTGGTTCAACAGCGCCTGCACGAAGCTGCGCTCGTCGCGCCCGTGCGGGTACCACACGCCCGCCAGGCCGGAAAAGCGCGCCGTGGTCAGTGGCTCGTTGACGGGCGTGTAGTGATCGGCCCAGGGATAGCGGGCGGCGACAGCGCCGGCATAGGCCGCCAGTTTTTCCGCAAACAGCGGGTCGAGCAGGTTGGTATGGCGGGGGCCGCTGCCGTGGTGCAGCAGGCCGATGATGGGGGTGACGCCCAGTTCGCGCAGGGCTGGCAGGCGCGCGTCGGGCCAGCTCCAGTCGGCGTCTTCCAGTGCGTCCGGCGCGGTGCGTTCCCACAGCACCGGATAGCGGATCGCCTTGATGCCGAGCGAGGCGAAGCGTTCGATGTCATGGTCGCGGCTGGCGTGGCCATTGCGTTCCATCTGGCTGAAATAATCGTCGCGCACGCGGTTGACGGTGCACTCGAGGCCGCCCCACAGGGCCAGTGGCGCGCTGGCGCCGTGCTTGTTGATGATGTCCATGCTGGTCTTCCAAAATGAAATGAGGAGCCAGCTTAGGCAGGCCAAAATCTGTGGTCTGTATGACGCACGACATAGCATGTTCATTCAGTGCGAACCAATGCGGGTGGCCCGAGTCTGTCCTGTACACCAGTAGGGGGGGATGAAGATGGGCAGCATGGCGGAACGGCGCCAGCCATCGGGCAATGCATTGCTCGACAGTCTCGACGACGACGCCTGGCGCGAGCTGGCGCCGCAGTTGCAAGGTATCGAGGTCAAGCGCAAGGAGGTGGTCGGTGCGGCCGGTCATGCGACCGGCCAGGTGCTGTTTCCCTGCGGCGCCGTGTTGTCCGTGTTGACCTATATGCAAAATGGCGCGGCGGTGGAAGTGGCCACGGTCGGCCGCGAAGGCCTGTTCGGCATCGAACTGGTGCTGGGCGCGAGCACCTGGGGCGCCACCACCGTGTGCCAGATCGAGGGCCCGGCCTGGCGCATGAGCGCATCGAACTTTCGCGCCGCACTCGAACATGGCTCGCCCCTGCGCAGCCTGGCCCAGCGCTACGTGATGGCGTATCTGTCGCTGGTGTCGCAATCGGTGGCCTGCAACCGCCTGCACAATATCGAGGAGCGCTTTGCCCGCTGGGTGCTCATGACGCACGACCGGGTGGCCGGCGACACCTTTTTTCTGACCCAGGAATTCATCGCCGACATGCTCGGCGTGCACCGCCCCAGCGTCAGCCTGGTGGCTGGCGCGTTCCAGCAGGCCGGCTTTATCAAGTATAGCCGCGGCACCATGACCATCCTCAACCGCGAGGGGCTGGAAGAGGCCAGTTGCGAATGCTACGCCGTGGCGGGCCAGGCCTTTGAACGGCTGGGCGGCAGTGGCAGCACGGCCGGCGCCAGCAACGGCGGCGCCGGCCGCGCCGATGGCCTGGGCGCCGATGGTGCGGCGGAAAGGGCACGCGGGCGCATGCCGCGTGCCCCGCCTTGATGCTGTTCAGTTAGCGGCGTTTTTCTTTAATTTGCGGATAGGCGAAAATGGGGACAGGCTGAGCCGCAATCGGACCTGCGGCGCCGCATCACGTCCCCCGGACGTGATGCCCCCTGCTGCAAGCGTCGAGGCGCCGTAATCAGCAGGGGGACTGGCGCCGCAGGTGCCTGTCCCATTCTTCATTTCGTCGTAGAGTGTCCCTTCACCGAACGGCATTGGGCGCCCGCTTGCTTTTACCCCGTCAGAACTTGTACGTAGCCGTAAATCCCACCGAGCGTCCCAACACATCATAGGTGTCGGGATAGGTGTTGAAGATGCCCGCGTTGGTGGGCACCGGCGGCTGCTTGTCGAACAGATTGTCCAGGCCCACGTTGAGGGTCAGCCCGGCAATGGCGGGTTTATAGGAGAAGTTGAGCTCGAAATAATCCTGCGCCGCGATCGACTCGCTGCTGCCGACGGTGCTGTCCTTGACCTTGCCCACGCGCTTCCAGCCCAGTTGCGCCGTCAGCTTGTCGAGCTCCCAGTTGAGGGTGGCGCGGTGGCGGTAAGCCGGCGCCACCAGCGAGACGGCATCGGACGAGCAGCGGAAACCGTAGCTGCCCTTGCAGTCGATCGGATCGAGCACGGGGTTTTTCTGGATCGAATAGGTTTTGACGATGGCCGCCGTGTACTGCCAGGTCAGGCGCTTGCCGGGCAGGCCGAAGGGCATGGCGTGACGGAAGCTGGCGTCAATGTCAAAGCCTTGCTGCTTGATGAAGGCGAGGTTGCGGTCGACCGGGTAGGCATCCTGGATGCGGCCAGTGGCGGGGTCGCGCGTGACGGCGCCGCACAGGGGATTGTCGGCGCGCGGATCGGTGATGTAGCAGCTGGTGAGCGCGTCAACCGGCTGCACCTGGCCCACCGCGTCCTTGAGCTTGATGTCGTAGTAGTCGATCGTCACCGACAGGCCCTTGGCAAAGGCCGGCGTGAAGACGAAGCCGAGCGTGCTGGTGTCGCCTTTTTCGGCGCCGATGTTGGGGTTGCCGCCGAAGTAGTAGCCGCCATTGAGCTGGCTGGCGTCGAGCGAATTGTAGGCGCCCACGGCAGGTGCGCCGAAGCGTTTGCACTGGACGGCGTCGCCCGTGCCCAGCACGCAGGGATCGCCCTGGTAGCGCGGCTTCAGGCGGGCCGTGGTCACGAGCAAATTGAAAGGAATGGAAAACACCGGGTTGGCGTATTCGCCCATGTTCGGTTCACGGATCACGGTCTGCTTGGTGGCGCGCAGGCGCAGGTCCTGGTTGATCGCCCAGGACAGGCCCAGTTTATGGGTGTTGTAGGCGTTGTCGGCGCCCAGCGACTTGTTGTACAGCGAGCGGCGGCCCGCGCCTTCAAGCGACAGGTTGTCGATGAACGGCAGCTTCGACAGCACCGGCACCAGTACTTCCGCGTACACCTCGCGGGCGCGGAACGAGGGCGGGGCGGTGGGGCCGGACACGGCGGCCTGGTTGAACGACTGCGCCAGGTCCGGGCTGTAGTCGAAATTGCCCGTCTCGCGGCGCACTTCGGCGCCGACGGCAAAGCCGATCGGGCCGGCTGGCAGGGTGAAATAGTCGCCCAGGTCGCCGTTGATATTGGCCGCGCTGACGTCCTGCCGGCGCACGCGGTCGCCGTAATTGAAATCGCGCGCGATGCTGCTGACGTCGGTGCCGGGGCCGAAGATATTGGTCTGGTTGACCAGTGCGGAGGCACCCGATTTGAGGGCGTCGCCCTTCACCGTCAGCGATTCGGCAGAGCGGCCGCTCTGCACATAAACATCCCAGTTGATTTTCTCCGTCAGCGGGCCGCGCACCCCCGCCTGGAACTGGTAGGTGTCGCGGTCGTTATCGATGGTGATCACGCCCAGTTCGCCCAGCGAACGGTTGACGGACACCTTGGCGACGCCGTTGACAAACGTAAGCTGATTGCGCACGGCAGCGGGAATGTAGGGGTTGTTCTGGTTGATGTCGAACACGCCCGACAGCGCGGCTGGGGCCTGGCCGGTGGTGGGCGCGCCGGTGGTCTTGACGTTGGAATACATCAGGCGCCCGTAGAGTTCCACCCCGCCTTGCAGGCCGTAGGTGGCGAAGGCCGAGGCGTTGACCCGTTTCAAGGGCTGCACCAGCAGGTACTGCCCGGTGTAGTCGGTGCTCTGGGGCGTTGTCGTGAACTGGCCGCCGTCGGTGTAGGAAAAAGCGCGGCCGCTGGCGACGTCGACAAAATTGCCGCCCACGCCGGGACGCAGGGTGGGCTTGGCCAGCGCAAAGCCGCGGTCGGCCGCCTGCAGGCCGTCGCGGTCCGTCACTTCCAGGTAGCCGACGGCGTGACCGGAACCGCCGAAATCGGCGCCGGCCGTCAGGTTGGCGCCTTTCTGCTGCGCGCCCCCGGCCGCGCCTTTAACATTCACGCCCGTCTGCACGCCCTGGAAGCGGTCGTTGATGACGAAGTTGACCACGCCCGCAATGGCGTCCGCGCCATACACGGCCGCAGCGCCGCCGGTCAGCACATCGACCCGCTTGATCAGGGTGGCGGGAATGAAATTGACGTCCACCGCGTTACGGAAACTGAAAGGCACGGCGCGGGTGCCGTTGATCAGCACCAGGGTGCGGCTCTGGCCCAGGTTGCGCAGGTCCAGCGTCTGGGCGCCAAAGGCATCGCTGCCGGCCGAGGTGCCGTTGACGCCGCCTGCAAGCTGGGGCAATTTGACGGAAAAATCTTCCACCGTGACGGCGCGTACCAGGGCGATATCGGCGTCGGTAAACTGGCTGACGGGACTGGTCGAAGTCAGCTTGGCCGAGCGGATCCGGGTGCCGGTGACGGCCACCTGCTGCATCGGCCCCTGCGCAGCGCTGGCGTCGGCCGCCACGGGCGCCGGCTCGGTCTGCCGGGCCAATGCAGGCTGGGCACAGAGGATGGCGATGGCTGCGCAAACGGCGGTGGGAGCAAAGCGGCGGGCGGGGGCGTGGCGCATTTGAATTCTTTCTCGGGGCTGGGAGGCGATTGGCGTGAAGTGGCATCAAGTTGGTATGCTCACTCGACAATACCGCAGGGCGCAGGCCGCATCAATCCGCGTGGGGAACCGTGCGCGCCGCGCTCGCAAGCAGGAAACGCCGTGGTTGCAGGCACGCCGCCGAAAATCCGGCCAGGGCGACACTTATGCGAAACTTTGCATAATTGCTGGCGCTGTAGCAAACACGCAACGAGGAACGTCAACAATGCCTTTGCGCTGCCTCAAACCGCCGCCCAGCACTTTCTGGTGTCGCCGCTGTCGTAGCAGGTACGGAGCGACACATGCCGCTTCGATTGCAGCGACCGACCTGATGGCAGCACACGCCGGCAGGCGACGGCGAATCCGACGAGGCCGATCATGAGCGAGAAAACCTTCCGCATTGCCACCACCCTGGAAGTGCAGCACTACCGCGAGCTGCTCCAGCCCATCAACGATTTTCTCGCCGAAAGCGGCGCCAGCCGCGACGACATGCCGGTCGAACTGATTGAAATCACCCAGGGCGTGTTTGCCGAACTGGCCCGCTTCGGCTACGTGCCCACCCCGGAGGCCCTGCTGGTGGGCGTGGAAGCGGAAGAAAGCGCGCTCGACACGCCCGCCCTCGACAACGCCCAGGCCGCCGCCGTGCGGGCCGATGTGGGCCGCGTGTTCGAACGGATGCGCCGGCCCCGCCGCTAGGGAGCCGCTACAGGTACGGCGCCAGCGCCCGGCCGACTGCCTCGCCCACGCCCTGGCGCAGGCTGCGCTTGGCGCGGGTGCGGCCGCGGTATTTGGCGGCGATGTCGGCCACCGGTTTTTGCGGATAGGGCAGAGCGATTTCGTAGGCGTCGATGGCGGCGCGGTGCTGGCCGTATTTGGCGAAAAAATCGTCGTAGGAAAAGAAGATGCGGCCCTTGTTGGCGATCTGGTTGTCGGTGGTGATGCCGATCACGGTGTCGATGCCGGTGGCGCTGGCGACGCCGGCCAGCGCCGCCATCAACAGGTCCGACGGATGCACGTCGCAGCACAGGGCGGCAACGTTGCGCAGTTCGGCGCTCGGCTGCAGGCCCTGCACGCAGGTGACCAGCATCAGGTGCGGGGCGGCGACATCGAAGGTCGCGCCGCGGGCGATGGAAAAGATCAGGCGGTAGACGTCGCGCCGGCCTGACTTGAGGGTCAGGCAGAGGTCGCCCTCGGTCTGCATGGTTTCCGGGAAATTCAGGTCGATCGCGAGTGCCGTCTCGGCGTCACCGGCGCCCTGTTCCCACAGGCGCAGGCTGGCGGTGGACACGGCGCGCAGAAAGCGCGGCTGGAAGTGCTGCTGCAGAAAGGCGTAATGGGCGCTGAGCAGCTGGTAGCGCTGGCGCGTGGACAGGCTCCTTGAGGCGTACTCGACCAGGTACTTCAGGCGCAGCTTGGTTTTGCTGGTTGAAAAGGCGCGCATGGCCGGACAACTGAGCAGAACGCCGAGACGCGCATGCCGCACGGGATGGCGCAGCAGCTTCGAGACGCGCCAGGCATCGTCGAGCGAAGCTTTCATGCGGCTGGCCCACTGGCCCCGATTTGCCGCGGCGTGCTTGCCGGTGCGGCCGACCGGCGCGCCCTGGGAAGAAACGCAGGTGTTGCTGTCCTCGATGCGCATACTCGGTTCCACGGCAAGCCTCCGTCACGTCACAGCAGAACAAAAAGATACGGAAGAAACATTCAATCCAGACACACTCGAGACGGTCCGCCTTGATCGGGCGATGCCGTTCACCACTGTCAAATTATAAATAAGTATTTACATTTTTCTATCAGTGCCGTCCGACTCCCCGTCAGCCCTTAGCCCGTTTCGCGCCGCCCGACGGCGCCGCGCGCGGCCATAAAAAAAGCCCGCGGCTGCGGGCTTGTTGAGAGTGAAAACGGGGCTGTTTGATCAGCGGCCGGGGACCGGATAAGTGGCCGGGCTCAGGTTGCCGTCCTTGTCAACCGCTTGCACACCGAAAAACACATTATCTTTCGACAGAGGCATGGTGACGCTGGTGACCTTGCCGACAAACTTGCTGTGTTGCCATTGCGCGGCGGTGGTGTCGCGCCACACCACGCGGTAGCCAGCCAGGTCCGGCTCAAGGTTGGCAGCCCAGCTCAGGTCGGTCTGGTTGGTCAGCTTGGCGGTGATGATCTTGACGTCCTGGGGCGAGGCGGGCGCCAGCGCCAGGGCCGCCAGCGACGCCGCGTTGACCCGCGCCACCTGGGCGATATAGGCCGGATCGACGAACTGGGGCAGGTCGCCGATCTGCGCATTGCCTTCCTTGCGCACGTTCTGGTGCTGGTGATTGAAATCTTCGGCCGGCTCGGTGAAGCGCAGGGCCGCATAGCCGCGGTCGAGGAAGGGCGCATGGTCGCCGCCGCGCAGGTAGCGGTCGCGCCGGTTGATGATGGTGACCTTGAAATTGGGCACGTAGCGCTCGCCCACTTCCTTGACCAGGCGAGCCAGCTGGCGCGGGGTGGAATCGTTTTCTCCGCCCGTCTGGATCAGGGTGCGGGTCTTGTCCGGCACCTCCTTGACTGCGGGGATGCCCTCGGCAAACAGGCGCACCTGGCTGTTGTCGCGCTTGCCTTCATCGCTCATCGAGCTGCCGATGATGTCGTTGGTGAACATGCCGGCAATGTTCAGGTTTTTCTGTTTGGCTTTTTCGGCGAAATCGGCGGCGCCATACAAACCCTGTTCCTCGGCCGCCACGGTCATGAACACCAGGGTCGCATCGAACTTGTACTTGGCCATCACGCAGGCCAGTTCCATCACGGCCGCCGTGCCGGAAGCGTCGTCGTTGGCGCCGGGCGCGTCGCCAGCGGCATCGGCGTCTTCCGAGTTGCGCGAATCGTAGTGGCCGCTCACCACGTACATGCGATCGCGCGATTCGGCCTGCGTGCCGGGCAGGGTGGCCACCACGTTGACGATCTCGACGGGACGGGCGATGCGGCGGTCGACCGGGTGCAGGTGGCCGTCAAAGGCGACCTCGAGTTTGCCAGCGCCGCAGCGCTCCAGCTCGGACTTGATCCAGCGCCGGGCGGCGCCGATGCCGCGCGTTTCGGAGACGGTGTCGGAAAGGGTATGGCGGGTGCCGAAGCTGACCAGTTTATTGACGTAGGCTTCGATGCGCTTCGGTGAAATCTCGCCGACGATGGCGGCAATTTCCGCCTGGCGGGCATTGGTGTTGGGGCCGCTGGCGGCGCTGTCGGGCGCAGCCTGGACGCTGGCGCCGGCGGCCAGCATGGCGGCGAGCAAGGTGGTGTGGAGGAATGGCTGGGGCATGGGCATCCTTGATAATGAGTGAAAACTTGAAACTTAAAAATGAAACCGGACGGCGCGCCGTCCGGCAAAAGCTGAAGGCAGGCGGCTTAGCGGAAAGTGTATCCCGCCGTCACGTAAATGAAGCGTCCGCGTGGATCGGCGTAACTGACGTCATAGCCGCCGAGGAAATTCGAGGTCAGATTGGTGTAGGGCGGATCGCGGTCCGTCAGGTTCTTGATGCCCACCGTCAGCTTGGTCGACTTGATGCCGGAGTAAGTCGCCTGCACATCGAAAGTCTGGTAAGCATCGACCTTGCGTGGCGTGGAGTTGGCCGCGGCGCGGTTGCCCAGCACGTCCACATAGCCCTTCTGGTAGTTCTGCGACAGCGAGGTCGACAGCGGCCCCATGTCGTAGGCGATCGAGGCGTTGTGCTTCCAGCGCAGCACCACGCCGCCGCCCGCGTTCAGGGCCGTGTCGAGCGAACTGGTGTAGGCGCCGCTGGGGCCCTGCACATCGTATTTCGCGAGATACGTGCCGCTGATCCGGCCCGTCAGGCGGCTGCCCGAGGCCATCCGCCAGCCGTATTTGGCGTCCACATCCACCCCCGCCAACTGGGTTTTAAACAGGTTGGCGTTGGTTTGCAGGATGCCGGTGATGGGGCCGACGCCGCTGGCATTGCCGTCCGGCGCGCCACGCTGGATGAAGCTGGCATATTGGGTGGCGCGGTCGGCATTGGCCAGGAAATAGGTCGACGACAGGCCGCCGACGACGATGGCGTTTTTCAGGTTGACGCGGAAGGCGTCAAGGCTGACCGACAACTCCTTGGTGGGCTCAAGCAGCACGCCGGCCGTGTAAGAGAGCGATTTTTCCGGCTGCAGGTTGGGGTTGCCACCCGTGATGGTGGTGAACTGGAAGCTGCAATCGGTGGCCGCGCCGACATTGTTCGGGCAACGCAGCGGATCGCGGGTGCCGTTCGAGGTCACGCTGGTGGCTTGCGGGGTGTACAGGTCGGTCAGCGAAGGCGCGCGGAAACCCGTGCCGACGGAAGAGCGGAACAGCACCGCATTGCTGGGCTGCCAGCGCACCGAGGCCTTGGGATTGACGGTGCTGCCCACGCCCTGGTAATTGTCGTAGCGCACGGCGCCATCGAGGTCGAGCTTGCGGGCCAGCGGCACGCTGACCTCGGCATAGGCGGACTCGACATTGCGCTGGCCCGTCACCGGGAAGGCATTGCCGCCAAGACCGGCGATATCGCCCGTCTGGATCGCCACCGAAGGATCGTAGGCAAATTTCTCGCGGCGCAGTTCGGCGCCCAGGGCCAGGGCGACCGGCCCGTTGGCCATCGTGAACAGTTCGCGCGAACCTTTGAAATCGATCGACGCCGTCGACGTTTTCGAGGAAAAACTGGTGCCGCGGAATTCCGCGGCGCGCGCCGCCGCCAGCGCGTTCTGGTCGGTGGTCTCGCCAAATGGATTGATCAGGCCGCTGTTAAAGATCGGCAGGGCTTTTGAATATTGCGCGTAGCCGCCCAGCAGGATTTCCTCGACCTTCGATTCGCTGTACAGGGCCGCGCTGTCCAGGTCCCAGCCATTCCAGGTGCCGCGCACGCCCACCAGCAGGCGCGAGGCCTGCGATTCGTCGCGGGTAGTGCGGGGGCCATTGACGACGTCGCGGTAGTTCAGCAGCAGGGGTCTCCCGTTGACTCCGTTGGCGGTGGCAAAGGCGGTCGGGTAATAAGGGCTCGTTGGCAGCAGGATAAAGCCGCCGTTGCCCACGGCGCCGATGTTGCCGTAGGGCGCAATCAGGGCTTTGAAGGCCGGCACATAGGGATTGCTGGCCGTGGTGATGGCGTTATAGGCCAGTGGCACAGGCTGGGTGGTCGAATCGATCCGGTTCCTCGTATAGGCCGCTTCAAAATACGCTTCAGAATTTTGCGACAGCGTCTTGCGCCCGTTGCTCATCAGGCTTTGTTTGAGCGAGTAGGGCTGGATCGAGGCGTACTGGCTGTTGTCGAAGCTGCAGCGGGTCGGATTGAAGGGGCTGACGGGCGAGATCGGGCCGCACTTGGACAAATCCGGGGTCTTCAGAACACTGCCGATCAGCACGTTGGCGGGGTAGGTGATCGACGAAGTCTGGTCATTGTTCTCGCCGACATTGAGGCGGTTGGCGTAAGGCCGATCGATGCCGAAGATGGCGTCGGTTTGCTGCAGGTTGGCAGCGACGGTCAGGTTGTAGCCGTCTTCGGCCAGGTTGCCCCAGCCCGCAAACAGGGTGGCTTTCTTGTCCTGCCCGCGGCCGCCGCTGGTGGGTTGGCCAAAGGTGGCGGTCGCTTCCACGCCCTTGAAATCCTTGCGTAAAATAAAGTTCACCACGCCGGCGATGGCGTCGCTGCCGTACACGGCCGAGGCGCCATCCTTGAGCACCTCGACCCGCTCGATGGCCGAGAGGGGAATGCTGTTGACGTCGACGGACGAGCCCGCTGCCCCGGCCGAACCGCCGCCATACACGGACACGCGGCGGCCATTGACCAGCACCAGGGTGCGCGCGCTGCCCAGGCCCCGCAGGGACACGGTGGCGATATTGCCGCCGCCGAAACCGGAAGCGTTGGCCGCCGTAGTGGCGGTGCCGTTGCTGCTGAGGGAACTGAGCTGTTTGACCAGTTCCTCGGTGGACGAGGCGCCGATCCGCTCGATATCTTCGCGCTTGAGTATCTGAACAGGCAAGGCCGTTTCGCCATCGATGCGCTTGATGGATGAACCGGTGACGATCACCCGTTCCATCGGCGCCGCGCCGTCCTGGCCGGCGGCGAATACTGGGGCGGAGGTAACTGCAAACAGGGCGGGGGCAAAGGTCGCGGCGACCAGCATGGCGCAGCGCTTTCGGCGCGGAAATGAAGATTGGTGCATGAACAGACTCCTGGGATGCCTACGGTTGGGGATTCGAAGCGGGGTCGGAGCGTTCCAGGCAGGCGCGCGCAGCGCGGGAGGTCTGCCTGGAGCGCCATTGCTCTGTTGCGGTTATTTCCTCTGGTAAAAATTATATCTTTAGGGATACGCAAAATCTTGCTATATTCAACTGAATACAACAGTGAAATATGCAACGTCCATATCGTTTATTTAGAAAGCGCGCAATGTCCATGGCAGCCGTAAAAATCGATCGCATCGACCGCAAGATCCTCGAAGAACTCCAGGCCGACGCCCGCCTGTCGAGCGCTGACCTGGCCGAGCGGGTGTCGCTGACGGCCTCTCCCTGCTGGCGCCGGGTCAAGCGCCTGGAAAGCGACGGCATCATCTGCGGCTACCAGGCCAGGCTCGATCCGCGAAAGCTGGGCTACCAGATCACGGCCTTCGTGCACATCTCGCTGGAAAAGCCACACACCCAGTACGTGCACGAGTTTGAAGAGGCCGTGGCCGCCATCCCCCAGGTGCTGGCCTGCCACCGTATTTCCGGCCGCTATGATCATCAGCTGATGGTGGTGGCCGAGGACCTGGAAGCCTACGGACAGTTCGCGGAAAAATTCATCAATGGTTTGCCGAGCGTGAAAGAGGTGTACACCTCCTTCGTGCTAAAAGAAGTGAAGTCGCCGACCAATCCGCCGCTGCCACCGGTGTAAGGCCGCGCGCGCATTCACCCAGAGGTGCCGATGCCACCGGGAACTGAATTGGCCTGCCCGCCGCGATAGGCGCGCCGCCGTCCCGGGCTTTGCTCTAGTATCGATCCAACAATTACCGCTGGATCGATCGCATGAACAACGCCGCAGTCCCATCCCAAGCCCTGATCCCCAACAGCGAGCCCGTGCTTGCCGCCAAGGCGGCGGGCTTGCGCTATGTGTCGGACGACAAACCCGGCATCCGCCGCGAAAAGCAGGGTGAGGGTTTTCGCTACCTCGACAAGGATGGCGCCGTGATCGACGACGAGGCCACGCTGGCGCGCATCAAGGCGCTGGTGATCCCGCCGGCGTGGACGGAAGTGTGGATCTGCCCCAGTCCCAACGGCCATTTGCAGGCCACGGGGCGCGACGCAAAACAGCGCAAGCAGTACCGCTATCACGCCAAATGGCGCAGCGTGCGCGACGAGGTCAAGTACGAGCGCATGCTCAACTTTGGCCAGGCCCTGCCGCAGATCCGCCGCGCCGTCGATGAGGGCCTGAAACTACCGGGCCTGCCGCGCGAAAAAGTGCTGGCGACCATCGTGCGCCTGCTGGAAGTGACGATGATGCGGATCGGGAATGAGGAATATGCCCGCACCAATAAATCGTTTGGCTTGACGACCTTGCGTACCCGCCATGTCAAGGTTGACGGCAAGGAGATTGATTTCAATTTTCGGGGCAAGAGCGGGGTGTTTCACACGATCCACCTGGAAGACCGGCGCCTGGCGAAAATCATCGCGAAAACCCGCGAGCTGCCCGGCCAGGACCTGTTCCAGTACATCGACGAGGACGGCGAGCGGCACGCGGTCGATTCGGGCGATGTCAACGATTACCTGCGCACCATCACGGGTGAAGACTACACGGCCAAAGATTTCCGCACCTGGTCGGGCACGGTGCTGGCCGCGCTGGCCCTGCACGAATTTGAAAAGTTCGATTCCGAAACCCAGGCCAAGAAAAACATCGTGCGCGCCATCGAGTCGGTCGCCGAGCGCCTGGGCAATACCCCCACCATTTGCCGCAAGTGCTATGTGCATCCGGCCGTCATCGACGCCTACCTGGAAGGGACGGTGCTGGACGCTTTGCGCACGGAAACCACCCGCCAGCTGGTGGACGATCTGCACAGCCTGTCGCCGGAAGAGGCGGCCGTGCTGACCTTGCTGCAGCAGCGTTTGCAGAAGGCGGCCGAGCAGGCGGCCAGCCGTCCGGCTGCCGTCAAGCCAGTGCGAAAGTCGCCGCGCAAGGGGAAGGCGGCGCTGGCCCTGGCGGCTTGAAGCCGCTCCGGGATATCAGGCCGCCTTGTTTTCCGCCTGAGACTTCGCCACCAGCGCATCCAGCACGGTGATGAGCGCCTGATTGGCCGCCTGCGGGGTTTTTTCCACGGTGCGGCTGGCGGCCTGGGTCGGCGAGGTCTGGTAGCGGCCGTTCACGACCAGTTGCGGCGCGCTCTCGATCCTGTAGTCGCTCAAGGTGCGCGGCAGGCGGCGCAGGGCCGTCGTGACGCCGAAGGAATTCCACGCCGCCAGGAATTTATCGCGCTCGATGCCGTTCTTGACGACCCAGTCGAGAATCGCCTCGTCCTGGTTCAGGCGAATGCGTTCGACGTGGACCGCGTGCTCGATCTTCGGGAACATTTCCTCGCCCTTGCCCAGCGCTTCCATCGTCAG
The DNA here is from genome assembly GCA_045810505.1 of Massilia sp. Taxonomy (GTDB): domain Bacteria; phylum Pseudomonadota; class Gammaproteobacteria; order Burkholderiales; family Burkholderiaceae_D; genus JAFCUW01. The sequence goes on along the minus strand of JBJMVV010000186.1, from coordinate 6,114 downwards.
GAACAGGTGCGCTTCCGGATCGGCCGGTCCCGTGTAGGGCAGGTGCACGCGGCGAAAGGCCACGGCATTGCCCTGGCGCTTGAGCCAGGCGGCCAGTTCCGGTTCCAGCTGATAGCAGAACGGGCAGTGGTACATGAAAAACTCGACCACTTCGACTTGCTGGGGACCGGCCTTGACCTCCTGCCGGGTCGGCAGGATCAGAAACTCCGCGCCGTTGCGGGGATCATTGGGCGCGGCAAAGACATCGAATGGCAGGGCAGCGGCAGGCAGGGAAGCAAGAGCGGCAAGAACAGAGCGGCGAGTGTGCATGTGGCGGTAGCTTTGCAGTGGTGGAGGAAAGGGAATCGGCTCAGGCAGGCGATGCAGGCCGGGGCCGCGCCGTCATGGTGAAGGTAAAAGTGGTGGCGACGGGAGTTGAGGCGACCTGGACTTCACCGCCGTGAGCGCGGGCAATCTCGTTGACGATATACAGGCCCAGCCCCAGGCCGCCACTGCCGCTGTTGTCGCCCCGCCAGAAGGGCTGGAACAGGGCGTCCAGCGTGGCCTGTGGCATGGGCTGGCCGCCATTGCTGACGGACAGGGTGAACACACCGCCCTGGGTATTGGCCGTGACAGTGACCGGTTCGCTGGCGGCGCCGTAGATCAGGGCGTTGATAAGCAGGTTCGACAGCAGTTGCGCGATCCGCTTGGAATCGCAGCGCACGGCGCCGATGATGTTGAGGTCGGCGACAATCAGGCGGTGCGGATAGATGTCGCGCAACTCGTCGATGACGTGGGCCAGCACGCCTTGCAGGTCGGGGGTGAGCACCAGCGCCAGCGCGATGCCGCCGCCCATGCGCCCGTGGGTAAAATCGACCACGTCGTCGACCAGTGTGGCGATGCGTCTGCCACTGCGCTCGATCCGCTCGATCACGCGCATCGGCTTTTCCCCCAGGTCCATCTGGCGCAGCAGCGAGGCGCCGGTCAGGATGGAGGAAAGGGGAGTACGCACATCGTGGCCCAGCACGGCAATGAACTGCTCGCGTAATTCGGCCGCTTCGCGCACGCTCAAGAGGGCCGTCTCCGTGTAGGCCAGGCGCTGCTCGTCGGCCAGCTGGCGCGAGATCAGCTCGGCGAACATCAGCATGGTGTCCATGACACGGGGATTTTCAAGTTCTGCCGGCTTGGGATCGAGCCCGCATAAGGTGCCGAAAAATTCGCCGTCCGGACGGTAGACCGGCACCGAAATATAGCTTTCGAACTGGTAAGTGCGGGGCGTGTGATGGTCGCGATACAGCGGATGGCTGCTGGCGTGGTTCATCACGACAGGCTGCTTGGCCTGGCGCACTTCATTGCACAGGGTGCTGGCGACGTCGAGCGTGTCGCCGGGGTTCAGGCCAAAACCCAGCTTGTCGTAGACAGCGCAGGTGGTCCAGGATTCGGCATCGACCCGGGCGATGCAGACGAAGCCCAGGCCCGTCGTTTCAGCAACCACGCGCAGCATGGTCGGCACGCCACCCAGCGATTGCACGGCTTGGATGTCGGCGGCAGTGGAAGGATACATAGCGGATAATTCTACATTGATTTAAAGTATTTTTAGCCGGGCGCGCACGGCATTTTTGAACAGACGACGGCCCCGCGCTACCGAGCCGCTACGTTAAAATATGCCGCCAAATGTTGGCGCACCAATCGTTTGCACCCATTTTCACGAGACCGCCCGCATGCCTTGCTGCCCGATTTTTCCGTATCGTCCAAGCGACATTCGTGCGCATGACTGAGTACCAGCGCCGGGCCCTGCACCGGGTCATATTCGGCGCCGCCGCGCTGACGCTGCTGTGGGCCGCGCTGGCGCCGCTCGGCGGCGGCAGCCGCGAGCACAGCGTCGCCATTCCTGCCGGCACCGCGGCCCTGCTTGCATCGGGCGGGCGCGACGACAGTCTGCCGGAACAGATCACCCTGACCCTCGGTGTGGACGACGTTCTGCTGCTGCGTAACGCCGACCGGGTGCCCCAGCAATTCGGCCCCGTGCTGATCGCACCCGGCGAGAACTTCCGGCTGCCTTTCGAGGAAGCCGGGGTGTACCCCGTTGCGGCCACGGCATGGGCCGGCCGCAAGTTGACGGTGAAAGTGGTGGAGTGGCCCTCGCCCGGCTGGGACCGTCTGAGTTGGCGCGCCGCCGCGCTGGTGCATGCCTTGCGCTACCTGCCGCGTCAACCTTACCCCCGCTAAGCCCGCGCCGATCGCCACGATCCGTGCGCCGATCCGCGCCCGATCTGGCATGATGCCTCCATGACGACGCTATCGATTCCCCTGTTCCCGCTTGGCACCGTGTTGTCGCCCGACGGCGTGTTGCCCCTGCAAATTTTTGAAGTACGCTACCTCGACATGATCGGGCGCTGCATCGCCGACGGCAGTCCCTTCGGCGTGGTGCTGCTGACGGCCGGCCAGGAAGTGCGCGCGCCCGAGCAGACCGAAAGGTTTGCTGAAACGGGCACCCTGGCCAGCATCGACACCCACTCGGCGCCATCGCCGGGCCTGCTGCAAATCATCTGCCGCGGCGGCGCCCGCTTCAAGGTGATCAGCGCCGAGCGCCTGGTGACGGGCTTGTGGATGGGCGAGGTCGAGCTGCTGCCGGGGGACCAGGAAGTCCACATCCCCTCCGAATTGCAGGGGGCCGCCGACGCGCTCGACCGGGTCCTCGCCTCGCTGGGCGACGTGCCGGAAGAGCGCTGGCCGGTGCGCCCGCCCTTCAAGCTCGACGACTGCGGCTGGGTGGCCAACCGCTGGTGCGAACTGCTGCCCCTGCCCACCGCGCAAAAGCACAGCCTGCTAATGCTGGACAACCCTGTGATCCGTCTCGAACTGCTGCATGATCTGCTGGACGAACACGGCTTGATTACGTCTTAAAAAGTTACGTCTTAGTTGGTGCTGGCGCCGGCATTGCCGCTCGCATTGCCACCCACTCCCGCGCCGCCGCTGACTCCCACTGCCGGCACCTGCACCGAGCGGGCCGTATCGACGGCGCCGCCGGCCGCACCGCGTGCCGTAGCCGCCGTCGAACGGGCTGCCGCGCCTGCCGTGTTGCGGGCCGTGGCCGCCGTGTCCATCGCGTAGCCGCGGGCATTGTCGACCTGGCCGCCAGCCTGGTTGCGCAGCGCGCCCACCGTCTGGCCCGCGCCGCTTGCATCGATGCCGACGCTGGCGTTGCCGCCGCCGTTTGCCGAACCGTTGGCTGAACTATTGGCCGAACTGTTTGCCGCGCCGTTGCCTGCGGCGCTACCTGAGCCCGACAGCGCACCACCAAGCATGCCGCCGCCGCTTGCGCGAGCAGAATTTCCGCCAGCGCTGGCGCTGCCGCTGCCATTGCCATTTGCGCCGCCATTGCCCGACAGCGCACCGCCCAGCATGCCGCTGTTGCTTGCGCGGGCCGCGCTGCCGCTGGCGCTGCCATTTGCGCCGCCACTGCCGGACAAGGCTCCGCCCAGCATGCTGCCGGTGCCGCGGCTCTGCGTCACGCCACCCATATTGCCCATGCCGCCCATGTGTCCCATGCCGCCCAGCGAACCGCCCAGGGCACCCCGTCCGCCCAGCAACTGGGCGTGGGCGGAGGCGGCGATGCCGCAGCTGATGACGAGGGCGATGCGAGCGACGAGTTTGGTAGTTTTCATGATGTTCTCCTCAAGTTGGCGCGGTGGATTCCGCCCCGTTATGAGGAAAACGCCAGAGCTCGCCGGTTTAATCCCTGCTGAGCAAAATATTTTATTTTTTTAGCGAAACGCGGCTGGATCGGTCCGCAAATCGGCGCCGACGATGCCGTAGCCGGTTTCATTGCTCACCGTGACGCCAGCCGGACGGACGGCCTGGCGGGCCAGCGCGGCCACCGCCTGCGCGGCGCGCGCCGGGTCGGGCGCGGGCAGTTGTTCGGCCAGCAAAGCAGCCACCAGCGGGGCGGCAAACGAGGTGCCCCGTACGGCCCGCCAGGCCGGGTTGCCGACGGCGGCGCTGAGCATATTGTTGCCCGGTGCGGCAAACATCACCTGGGGGCCGCGCGCCGCTTCCGGCAAGAGGTTGCCGCTGCGTCCCACGGCGCTCACGCCCACCACCCCCGGGTAACTGGCCGGATACAGGGGCGGGGCGGCGGGGCCGTCGTTGCCGACCGCCGCCACCAGCAGATGGCCGCGCTTGACGAGGGTGGCCACCAGGCGCTCCAGGCCCTGGTTGGGCGGCCCCACCAGGCTCAGGTTGATGACGCCCACATGCTGGCCGGACAGCCAGGCCAGCGCGGCGGCGATGCGGTCGGCCGCGCCGCCGGCCGGGTTGCCGCAATAAATATCGGCGGCAAACAGTTGCGCGCCGGGCGCGCCGCCCTTGAACGGCGGCGCCTCGCCCACCATCAAGGCGGCCACTGCCGTGCCATGGCTGTCCGGCACGGCCTGGCCGGCGCAGCCCCAGCGTTCGATGTTTGCGTTGGCGAAGGCCGCATGGCTGCTGTCGACACCGCTGTCGACCAGGCCGACGCGGATGGCGGCGCCAGCGCGCGCGGGCGCCGGTGCGGCGCTGGCGGCGCCGCTGCCGCCGCTGCCGCCGCTGCCTGTATATAGATGGTTGAAATCGTAGACGCCGTCCGGGTCGAGCGTGCGCAGGCGCTCGAGCATGGCGGCGGTGCTGGCGCCGTCGGGCACACCCAGCACCACCACGGCCAGGCCGGTTTCGCCTGCGCCGCTGCTGCGCAGCACGCGCAAGCCCGCGGTGCTGGCGGTGGCCAGGGCCGCCGGGCTGGGATCGAAGGCAATGATTTCGTGGCGTACGGCAAGAGCGCCGCGCGGGTCCGTCTCCAGCGCCTCGGGATGCTGGCGCAGCAGGCGCGCGTTGAGGGTGACGCGCAGATCGCGCAGATCGGGCAGGTCGCGTTGCAACTGGCGCACCAGGCCGTGGTCCTTGTCCAACAGCGATGGATTCGACAGGGAAACGCCGGGCAGCGCCGGCAAGCCGCCCGGCAGGCGCAGTTGGGCGTGAGCGGCCTGGGAGCTGGCTGCCAGGGCAAAAGCGCCGGCAAGTTGCAGCGCGAGAAAGCGGAAGCGGACGTGGTTGGGCGGCATGGGCGGATGATAAACTAATTGATTCGAACACTCGTATGAAGTAAACGCTGCAGGAGGGGATTAAAATCCCTCTGTCCAACGTTTACCTGACATCGATGACGCCCACTGCCGCCTTTCATGCTGAACTCGCCGCCCTGTTGCCGCGCCTGCGCCGGTTTGCCCGCACCATTGTGTGGCACCGGGAGGATGCGGACGACCTGGTGCAGGCGGCGCTGGAGCGGGCGCTGGCGCGTTCAAACCAGTGGGAGGCCGGCACCCGGCTCGACAGCTGGATGTTTCGCATCATCAAAAATGCCTGGGTTGACGAGGTGCGCGGACGGATCCGCCGCGACCGCGTGCTGGCGCCCGAAGCGGAGGGCGAACACGTGGGCGATGAGTCGGCCGCGGCGCAGCAGCAACGTATTGCCATCGAGCAGGCCGTGGCCATGCTGTCGGACGACCACCGCATGGTGATCGGCCTGGTGCTGGTCGACGGCATGCCCTACAAGGACGCGGCCGAGGTGCTCGATGTGCCGATGGGGACGCTCACCAGCCGGCTGGCGCGGGCCCGCGAGGCCTTGCAAGCCCTGTTGTCCGATCAAGCGAGGACGGTACCATGAAATTGACTGATGAAACCCTGATGGCCTACGCAGACGGCGAGCTCGACCAAAGCACCCGCTGCCAGGTCGAACTGGCCATGCAGGCCGATCCGGGCGTGGCGGCGCGGGTGGCCCAGCACATGGCCTTGCGGCGCGACGTATTCAATGCTTTTGCGCACAAGTTGGAAGCGCCGGTGCCGGCCAGGCTGCACGAGGTGATCAGCAAGGGCGGCCGGGCCGCGCCGGCCGGCCAGTCCCGTCCCAAGGTGATCCAGCTCGACAGCGTGCGCGCGGCGCGCAGCAAGCCGCCCGTGCCGGCGCCGCCGCAACGGCGCTGGTCCTGGCCCGAGTGGGGCGCGCTGGCCGCCAGCCTGGTGCTGGGGGTGGGCGCGGGCATGCTGGCCATTACCAGTTTTCAGAGCGAGACCCTGTTTGCGGCCGTCAATGGCAACGGCATG
>JBJMVV010000185.1:0-6324 GCA_045810505.1 Massilia sp. | reverse complement strand
CCGAGAGCTTCCGGCCCGGCCACGCCGACTACACCTACTGGCATAAATACGGCGTGCGTGATCCCCGTGGCGGCGGGCGCTCCTCGGCGCGCCTGACCGCGCCTGTGGTCGGCGCCGGCGCCATCGCGCGCAAGTGGCTGCACGCCCAGTACGGCACCGAGATCATGGGCTGCATGAGCCAGTTGGGCGACATCCCCGTGCCCTTCGAGGACTGGGCCCATGTCGCCACCAATCCCTTCTTTGCCGCCAGCAGCGACGCGGCCCTGATCGCGCGCATGGAAGCGGCAATGGACGAACTGCGCCGCGCCGGCGACTCGATCGGCGCGCGCATCGACGTGATGGCCCGCCACGTGCCGGTGGGCCTGGGCCAGCCGATCTACGACAAGCTGGACGCCGACATCGCCTACGCCATGATGGGCATTAACGCCGTCAAGGGCGTGGAAATCGGCGCCGGTTTCGGCGCGGTGACGCAAAAAGGCTCCGAGCACGGCGATGAACTGACACCCGAAGGCTTCATCGGCAACAACGCCGGCGGTGTGCTGGGCGGGATCTCGACGGGGCAGGACATCACGGTGTCGATCGCCATCAAGCCGACGTCCTCCATCCGCATCCCGCGCCGCTCAATCGACAAGGCCGGCAATCCCGTGCTGGTGGAAACCTTCGGACGCCATGATCCCTGCGTGGGGATCCGGGCCACGCCGATTGCGGAAGCGATGCTGGCGCTGGTGCTGATGGATCACGCGCTGATGCACCGGGCGCAGTGCGGGGATGTGAAGGTTAGCACCCCCGATATCACACGGCGCTAAGGGGGCTGGCGCTCGGCGCCTGTCCCCGCAGCTGGTTCGCGGCGTTTAAAAGGCCGGGACAGGCAGCGAGTGCCAGTCCCTAGCCGCGGGCAGCGACCAGTTCGATCTGCCGCCGCCGGTCGACACAGCGCGCCACCAGGCCCCGCACATTGTTCAGCAAACCAAACTCCGCCTCGTTGAGGGCAATCGGCGGGAAGCTGGCGTCCCAGTCGCCGTAGATGAAGCCGACCGGCTTGCCGTCGCTGCAGACGGGCAGGATGACGAAGCTGGTGGCGTCGTTGAGGGACGCCTTCCACCACTGGGGCAACTTGGCGGCGAACTTGGGATCGCGTGCGTTCTCAATAAAAATCACGCGGTCATTATTGAGCGCGGCGTGGAACACATTGGCCTCGTAGGCCTCATCGAAGAACATGGTCGGCAGCAGTTCGCGCACGCCTTCGCCGAAACCCATCTTGGCCACGTAGCGTTTATCGCGGGGGCTGCGCATGAAGGCGCACGCTCTCGAAAACGACAGGCCCTGGTAGACCGTTTCCAGCGCCATCGACATCATCTGGCCCGGTGTGGCGGCGTTGACGAAGTCGCGCATGTCGGCCACGCCGGCGGAGAGCACCTTGTGGCCTTCATCGCGTTTGCGGGTCGAAGCCAGGGTGGCGGCGCGCCGTTCGGCGGGGCGCGACAGGGGCGCGATCGACAGGTCGGCGGCGGCCGTCACGCGGGCCTGGTCGATCGACTGCTGCAAAGTCTCGGGCGCCACGCCCAGCATGGTGGAAAAGCCTTCGACCAGCGCGCGCACTTTTTCAAGCCCGGCGGCATCGTCATCCCACAGCGCGTCGGCGCAGCGCGAGGACAGGGTGGAGACGGCCGAGAGCCAGTCTTCGTATGGCAGTTTTTCTTCGGCGTGGCCGGGATCGATGCGGCGCATGCCGCCAATCAGGCAAGCGGGCAGGCCCCAGTTTTCAGCGGCGGCGCGGCCCACTTCCGGCAGGGTCAGGCCCAGCACGGGCAGGGCGCTATCGTCTTCGCCGAGGCCATGGGCGGCGGCGTGCTGCTGCATGCGGGTCCAGGCTTCGGGCATGTAAAACGCAATCATCATGCGGCCCAGCGCGTGCAGCATGGCGCAGACCACGGCTTCTTCGGGCGCTTCCACCTGCGCGCTCAGGGCCACCTGGTGCGCCACCATCCCCGACAGCACGGCTTTTTCCATCTCGACGTGGGCAATCGACGGGTCGTCGATATTGGTCGACAGTTCCTCGACCAGTTTCAGCCCCAGCGCCAGGTGGCCGATGGCGTCGGTGCCGATCACCATGATGGCGCGGGTGACGGTGTTGACCTTCTGGCCGAAGGCGGCGTACATGCTGCTGTTGGCGAGGCGCAGCACCTTTTGCGTCAGCACGGGGTCGGACAGCACCGTGTCGGCCATGTCGAAATCGTCGTCGTCTTCGCCCCGCACGGCGCCCAGAATGGCGCCGATCGCGCGGGCAAAGCCCGGCATGTCGCCCTGGCGGCGCACCCGCTCCCACAACAGGGTCAGGGTGGCGCCGGGATCGGCATTGGGCGCCACGTTCATGTCCAGCGGCGTCGAGGGCGGCGTTTTCGTCATGCGGCATCTCCCGAATCTGCCGGCGCCGGATGTTCATGCGGCAGAAAGGCGGCGTACATTTCGCCCTTGAGCGCGGCCATTGCCGCCGGCGCCGTCATGGGTTTGCCGGTCAGGAAACCCTGGATGTACTGGCAGCCGCGCTGCTCGAGAAACAGCAACTGGGCTTCCGTCTCGACGCCCTCGGCCACCACCGACAGCTGCAGGTGCTTGGCCAGATCGAGCACCGCGTTGCAGATGGCCGCGTCCTTGCTCGACGCCGGCAGGTCCTTGACGAAGGCGCGGTCGACTTTTAAAACTGAAATCGGAAAGCGCTTCAGGTAGGCCAGTGAAGAATAGCCCGTGCCGAAATCGTCGATGGCGATGCGGGCGCGCCGTTCGGCCATGCGCGCCAGGATGATCTCGGCGTGGGCGGGATCGATCATCAGGGTGCCTTCCGTGATCTCGAGAACGAGCTGCTCGCCGCGCAGGCCGGAAAATGCCAGGGCGTCATCGAGCACGTCGAGGAATTTGTCGTTCCTGAACTGGCGCGGGCTGATGTTGACGGAGATGTAGAGCTCACGCCGCGCCACCTGTTCGAATTGCTTGAGCTGCACGCAGGCCGCTTTCAAGGCCCAGGCGCCCAGCAGATTGATCAGGCCATTGGTCTCGGCAATCGGGATGAAGCGGCTCGGCGGCACCATGCCCAGGCTCGGGTGTTTCCAGCGCATCAGGGTTTCAAAGCCCTGGATCTGGCGCGTGATGGTGTCGACGATGGGCTGGAAGTAGAGCTGGAATTCGCCTTCGCGTACGGCGCGGAACATGGCAGCTTCCAGCGAGATGTCGTGCAGCGGCGGGCCGTCTTCGCGCTCGCTGTAGATCACGCAGCGCGATTTGCCGGTCTCCTTGGCATGCGACATGGCGGCATCGGCCAGGGCGACCAGGCGTACTTCGTCTTCGGCGTGGCGCGGGTAGATGGCCACGCCGACCGAAGCGCCGATATACACGGTGTGATGGTCGATCTCGAACGGCGCCTGCAGGGCGCCCAAGAGGCGCCCCGTCACCAGCTTGATCTGGGCGTCGGTGTGGGTCCCCGGCAGCACGGCGACGAATTCATCGCCGCCCACGCGGGCCAGGGTGTCGCTGTCGCGCAGCGTCTTGCGCAGGCGCTCGGCGGCCATGCGCAGCACGGCGTCGCCGGCCGGCAGGCCCAGGCCATCGTTCACTTTTTTAAATGCGTCGAGGCCAATGGTGGCCACTGAAAAATCCTGGCCGGAGCGGCGCGCGTGGGCGATCACCATGCGGATCCGGTCCGACAGCAGCAGGCGGTTGGGCAGGTCGGTCAGGGTATCGTGGGTGGCCATGTGGCGCAGCTGCGTTTCGGTGGCGCGTTGGGCCGAGACGTCGCGCCCGACCACCAGCAGTTCGGCGGCGCCATTCGGACCCGTAAAGCGCGACAGGCGCAATTCAAACCAGGGGGCATCAAGCTGGGCCTGCATCCGCACCGTCACCAGCACGCTTTCGCTGCCGGCGGCGCCGATCGCATCGACCAGCATGGCCTGATCGACGTCGACCGCGAGGGTGGACAGGGCGATGCCCTCGAGCGGGCGGCCCTGGCCGAACAGGCGCAGGGCGCGCAGGCTGGCGTGTCCGATGCGCCCGGCCTGGTCGAGCCGGAACACCGCATCGCCAGCCGCTTCCATCAACTGGTCAAACTCGTGGTGCAGGTCGGGCAGGGGCATCAGGGGAACATTGGCACGCATTGCAGGCTGGCGCTTTCGTACAAAGAACTACGGAACACAGTGAAAACGACGCAAGATAAGACCTCGACAGACGGCAGCACTCGCATGGCGCGCACTGCGATGAACAAAATGGCAAGACATCGACCGCGATCGGGGTGTCAGCATGCCAAGCAGTGGGATTGTGTGACTCCCGCGGCGCGCGTCATTGAACAAAATAATATGAAATGTAGCATCGAAAAATGCTTTATCGCATCAAAAGCGCAAAAAATTGCTCAAAAGCACGTCCGTTTGATCCGGCACAGTTGTAATTCAGTCGGATTTGCCGGTAGCGGGCCAGGTTTGACCGTGTTTTAATAGGTCGATATCAATATTGCAGCCGCCGGCGCGGGTGGCGCATGAGCCAAACTCACAGATTGTTTCAACCGGACGGAGCCTGCATGCAGCCATTCGACACCCACGAGGTCTTCAACCAGGCCTCGCCCTTTGCGGACGTGAACCTGTTCGATGCCGATCCCGTGCTCCAGGAGGCGCTCGCGCGCGAGGGTGGCGCCGCGTCCAGAACAGCTTTGCAGGCCCTGGGCGGCCAGCTGGGACGGGCCGAGGTGCTCGATCTCGGCCGCCTGGCTAATGTCAATCCGCCCAGGCTGCACAGTTTTGACCGCGCCGGGCGCCGTATCGACGAAGTGGAATTCCACCCGGCCTGGCATCGCCTGATGGCGCTGATGATCGAGGCGGGCGTGCATGCGGCGCCGTGGCAGGCGCCCGGCCCCGGCGCCCAGGTGGCGCGCGCCGCCGCATTTTTCCTGTTCGGGCAGGTGGAAAACGGCGCCCAGTGCCCGGTAACGATGACCTATGCCTCGGTGCCCGCACTGGCGGCGCCGGGTGCGATTACGCAGGCGCTGGCCGAGGCCTGGCTGCCGAAGATCCTGTCGCGTCACTACGATCCCCGACCGCTGCCGATCGCGCAGAAAAACGGCGCCATCATCGGCATGGGCATGACGGAAAAGCAGGGCGGCACGGATGTGCGGGCTAATACGACGCGAGCTACCCCGGCCATCCCTGACATCGATGGCGCCTGGCGCATCGTCGGCCACAAATGGTTTTTCTCGGCGCCCCAGGCCGATGCCCATCTCGTGCTGGCACAGGTGGCGCCGGAAGACTCGAACCAGGGCAGCGGCCTGACATGCTTCCTGGTGCCGCGCTTTCTCGATGACGGCAACCACAACGCGATCCGCATCCAGCGTCTCAAGGACAAACTGGGCAACCGCTCGAATGCATCCTCGGAAGTCGAGTTTGCGGGCGCGCTGGGCTACCTGGTGGGCAAACCGGGGCGCGGCATCCCGACCATCCTGGAAATGGCCGGCCACACCCGGCTCGATTGCGTTGTCGGCAGCGCCGCCATCATGCGCGCCGCGCTGACCCACGCGATCCATCACGCGCGCGGCAGGTCGGCGTTTGGCCGCCCGCTCGACCAGCAGCCCCTGATGCAAAATGTGCTGGCCGACCTGGCGCTGGAATCGGAAGCGGCCACCGCCTTCGCCATGCGCCTGGCCCGCTGTTTTGACCGCACGGGAGAGGCGGCGCGTGACCGCCACGAAGCCCTGCTGGCGCGGGTGCTCACGCCCGCCGGTAAATACTGGGTCTGCAAAAGGGGGCCGGTGCTGTGCGGCGAAGCGATGGAGGTGATGGGCGGGAATGGCTACGTGGAAGACGGCCCGCTGGCGCGCCTGTACCGCGAAGCGCCCGTCAATTCGATCTGGGAGGGCTCCGGTAATGTGATGTGCCTCGATGTGTTGCGCGCGTTTGCAAAAAGCGGCGAGGCGCGCGCGGCGCTGGGCGAGGAACTGGCGCTGGCCGGCGATGGCGACCGCACTTACGGCGCTTACGTACAGGCCCTGATGGCGGACCTCGGCGATGACGGCCCGCCGGTCGAAGGCGAATATGGCGCACGCCGCCTGGCCGAGCGCATCGTGCTGGCCGTGCAGGCGGGCCTGCTGCTGCGTCATGCGCCGGCTTTTGTCAGTACGGCCTTCGTCGATTCGCGTTTGGGAGCGGCGGGGCCGGGTGGGGCGTTTGGACGCCTGCCGGCCGGGGTCGATTGCGCGGCCATCCTGGCGCGCGCGCTGGTGGAGCGCCCTTGAGGTGCGGCCCGATATTTATTTGCCAAAATGCGGACAAGCGGCGTCAGGGCTGGGATAAT
>JBJMVV010000184.1:0-5773 GCA_045810505.1 Massilia sp. | reverse complement strand
CGGGCTCGATGCGGGCCAGTCCGTAAGCTTTTGCGTAGACCAGTTTGCCATCCTTGACCACCGCCACCGACACACTGGGATCCTTGCTGTCGGCCAGGGCCTGGTTGGCAATGGCGTCGATGGCCGCCGCGGTCTGGGGCGCCAACTGGGCCGAGGCCGGCAGAGACAACCCGGCCACGCCGCACAGCAGGGAAAGACAGGCAACAGCAAGCAGGCGGGAGGACGTCATGACACTCCTTGGCAGGCCGGTACGCCCGGCCCTGGTTGATGGAACAATCGCCAGCGATGCTACACCGGTACTTGAACTGTCACAACATTTTTGACGCCGAATTTACATCGCTGCGGTGAAGGCGATCAAGCGTTCGGGCGCCAGGATCGCGTATTCCTGCAAAGCTGCCGTCCCCAGCAGTTTTTCGCCGAGATAAACACGCACCCTGCCCTGCTCCGCTGGCACCGCAACGTCCTCCTTGCCCAGCGCGAGGCGCTGGCCGTTCAGAAAACGTTTGGCCAGTTCTTCCGTCAGCATCACGGCGGGAAACGAGGACAGCAGCGCGTCGACCGGGGCCAGCATGGACAGGGGCGCGGGGTTGGCCTGCATGTCTTCCAGGGTCACCATGCCGTCCACCGTCAGCGGGCCGACCTGGGTGCGGCGCAGCGCATTCAAATGGGCGCCGCAGCCGAGGGCGTGGCCGATGTCCTCGCCGAGGACGCGGATGTAGGTGCCTTTCGAGCAGGTCACGGACAGCTTTAAAAATGGCGCCGTGTAATCAAGCAGTTCGAGCTTGTGGATGGTGACGGGGCGCGCTTCGCGCTCGAGGGTGATGCCCTCCCGGGCGTATTCGTAATAGGCTTTGCCGTCGCGTTTGAGCGCCGAGTACATGGGGGGTACTTGCAGGATCGGACCGCGGAATTGTTTGAGGACTTCCTCGATCTGTTCCGGCGTGACGTTCACTTCCTTCGTGGCGATCGCTTCGCCCTCGGTGTCGCCCGTGTTGGTGGTGATGCCGAGGTGGACTGTGGTGTCGTAGGTCTTGTCGGCTTCCAGCAGGTCTTGCGAGAACTTGGTGGCTTCGCCGAAGCACAGCGGCAGCAGGCCCGTCGCGAAGGGGTCGAGGGTGCCGGTGTGGCCTGCCTTTTTCGCGTTGAGGATGCGCTTGGCCTTGATGAGGGCGTCGTTGGAGGACAGGCCGACGGGTTTGTCGAGAAGGAGGACGCCGTCGACGAGGTCGCGCGGTTTTTTGGTGTGTGTTGGCTTCATTGCTTGCCGGGGACTGGCACAAGCGAAGCGCAGATGCCTGTCCCCATTTTGACTTTGCTTCGGATTTGAAAATGGGGACAGGCCCGCAGGGCCAGTCCCCGGTGCTGATTACGGCGCTGGCGATGCTTCGTCGGGCTCGGCATCCGCTGCCCGGCTGCTGTTCGCCTGATCAATCAGCAAGGACAACTCCATCCCCCGCGAGGTCGACGTGTCATGCACAAAATGCAGCTGCGGCAAGGTGTGGATATGCAGCAGCTTACCCAGCTGATTGCGAATGAAACCGGACGCAGCCTGCAGGCCATCGTTGGTGTTCTTGATGACTTCCTTCTTGTCGCTCAGCAGGGTGTAGAACACCTTGGCGTGGGCGTAGTCGGGGGTCAGTTGGACCTCGGTGATGGTCACCATGCCGATGCGTGGATCCTTCAGGCCGCCGGCGATGATCACGGAGAGGTCTTTCTGGATCTGGTCTGCCACGCGCAAGCCGCGGGCGGGGATGTTTTTACTGTGTTTGGCCATGATTTTATTTTACTTCTTAAAAAACAAAGGGCGCCATCAGCGTCGGCCGATGGCGCCCTGAAAGTTAGAGCAGGAAATTACAGCGTACGGGCGATTTCCTGCACTTCGAACACTTCCAGGGTGTCGCCCACCTGGATGTCGTTGTAGTTCTTCAGCGACAGACCGCACTCGAGGCCGGCGCGGACTTCTTTGGCGTCGTCCTTGAAGCGCTTGAGCGATTCGATCTCGCCGGTCCACAACACGATATTGTTGCGCAGCAGGCGGACCGAAGAGGAACGCTTGACGACACCATCGGTGACCAGGCAACCGGCAACCGCGCCGACCTTGGACACCAGGATGACCTGGCGAATCTCGACCTGGCCGGTGACGGTCTCGCGCTTTTCCGGCGCCAGCATGCCCGACAGAGCAGCACGAATCTCTTCGATCGCGTCGTAAATGATGTTGTAGTAACGAATATCCACACCATTCGACTCGGCCAGCTTGCGCGCCTGGGCGTCGGCCCGGGCGTTGAAGCCCAGAATGACGGCCTTGGAGGCGACTGCCAGGTTGACGTCCGATTCCGAGATGCCGCCGACGGCCGAGTGCACCACCTGCACGCGCACTTCCGAGGTCGACAGCTTCTGCAGCGAACTGACCAGCGCTTCGAGCGAACCCTGCACGTCGGTCTTGACGATGATCGGCAGGTTCTTGACTTCGCCTTCGGCCATCTGGTCGAACATGTTCTCCAGCTTGGCAGCTTGCTGCTTGGCCAGTTTGACGTCGCGGAACTTACCTTGACGGAACAGACCAATTTCACGCGCTTTGCGCTCGTCAGCCATGACCATGACTTCTTCGCCAGCGACTGGCACTTCGGTCAGACCCTGGATTTCCACAGGGATCGAAGGACCCGCTTCGGTAATCGCCTTGCCGTTTTCGTCCAGCATGGCGCGCACGCGGCCATACGAAGAACCCGCCAGAATCACGTCGCCGCGCTTGAGGGTGCCGGACTGCACCAGGATGGTCGCAACAGGACCACGGCCCTTGTCGAGACGGCCTTCGACGACCAGGCCACGGGCCGGCGCATCGATCGGCGCTTTCAGTTCCAGCACTTCGGCCTGCAGCAAGACTTGCTCGAGCAGATCGTCGATACCCTGGCCGGTTTTTGCCGACACCGGCACGAATGGCGATTCGCCACCATATTCTTCCGGCACGACTTGCTCAGCAACCAGTTCCTGCGTGACGCGGTCAACGTTGCCGCCCGGTTTGTCGATCTTGTTGATCGCGACAACCAGGGGCACGCCGGCAGCTTTTGCGTGGGCAATTGCTTCCTTCGTTTGCGGCATCACGCCGTCGTCCGCCGCCACCACCAGGATGACGATGTCCGTTGCTTTTGCACCGCGGGCACGCATGGCCGTAAAGGCTTCGTGACCTGGGGTGTCGAGGAAGGTGATCATGCCGCGCGGCGTTTCGACGTGGTATGCGCCGATGTGCTGCGTGATGCCGCCAGCTTCGCCCGATGCAACCTTCGCACGACGGATGTAGTCCAGCAGCGAGGTTTTACCGTGGTCGACGTGACCCATGACGGTCACGACAGGGGCACGCGAGCTCGACTCGAAGTGGGTGTGTTCACCCTGGTCGGCCAGCAGTGCTTCCGGATCATCTTCCGCCGCGGCAAAGGCTTTGTGGCCCATTTCCTCGACCAGAATCATGGCCGTTTCCTGGTCCAGCACCTGGTTGATGGTGCACATCTGGCCCAGCTTCATCAGTTGCTTGATGACTTCGGATGCCTTGACGGACATCTTGTGCGCCAGTTCAGCCACGGTGATGGTTTCAGGAACGTGCACGTCCTTGACCACGGCTTCCGTAGGCGCCTGGAAATTGGTTTCGCGGTCATCGCTGTGCGAATTGCGGCGGCCACCCTTGGCGCCACCGCGCCAGCTGTCGCGGCCGGTACCGACGTTGCCACGCGGCTTGATCGCGCCAGGCGCGCCACGCTTCTTGGCATCGTCCGACCAGGTCGACGACACATTGGCCGACTTGATGGATTTCTTGTCCGGGCCGAGCGCCTTCTTGGCATCGGCCGGCTTGTCGCCAGGCTTTTTATCGGCTGGCTTGTGCAGGGTGCCTTCCGCCGTTTTCGGCTTGATGGCGGCAACCGGCGCAGGCGCTGGCTCAGGGGCCTTGATGGCGCGGCGGGGCGCGTTCATCATGGCCTTGATCTGGGCGACTTCATCAGCGACAGCCTTGCGGGCTTTTTCGTTGGCTTCGGCGCGGGCAGCAGCTTCCTTGGCGGCAGCGGCGACCTTGGCTTTGGCTTCGTCCTCAAGCACTTTCTTGGCGGCGACAGCAGCAGCGTCGTCGGCAGCAGCGCCAGCATTGGCGGCGGCTGCAGCGCTTGCTGCGGCGTTGCGCTTGGCTTCGTCGGCGGCCTGCTTCTTGGCGTCGGCTTCAGCCTGCTTGGCCTGGGCTTCCTTCTCGGCGTCGAGCTTGGCCAGGCGTTCCTGCTTTTCACGCAGGTCCGCTTCCTGGCGGGCAATCAGCTCGGCCTGTTTGCGCGCTTCTTCTTCGCGGCGCGCAACTTCAGCCGGATCGATCACGGGTGCGGCAGGCGCGGCTGGGGCCGGCGCGGCTGCAACGGGCTCTTCACGCTGCACGAAGGTGCGCGTTTTCTTCACCGCCACCTGGATGGTGCGGCTCTTGCCTGAGGCGTCAGCCTGCTTGATCTCCGAGGTTTCCTTGCGGGTCAGGGTGATCTTCTTCTTTTCCGTGTCGGCCGCCGTGCCGTGGGTACGGCGCAGGTGGTTCAACAGCTTATCCTTATCATCTTTCGACAATGGATCTGACGTCGAGCTTTTCTCGACGCCGGCAGAACGCAGCTGCGTCAGCAGCAAGTCTGCAGGCATCTTCAGTTCGGTGGCAAATTGGGCTACGTTGTTACTCGCCATTCAGTCCTCTTTTCTATGTGTCGCTGAGATGATAATGATTCGCAAATTAAGCCTTGGCCACTTCTGCCAGGCTCCAGGCTTTCGCCTGCAGCGCCTTGGCGCGGTCGTCATATTTTGCGTCGACCAGCTTCATCTCGTCGTCGGTCACATCGTTAAATTCATTCTTGATCAATTCGCGGGCACGCTCGCTCGGCAGCGCCAGGATTGCGCCGAACTCGTCGTAGGCCAGGGCGGTGAACTGCTCCACCGTCTTGATGCCTGCCAGGCCCAGCTTGCCTGCCGTGGTGCGGTCCATGCCTTCCAGGCCAACCAGCGCTTCGTCCATGCCTTCCAGACCTTCTTCGGAAGCAATCGCTTCCGTCACCAGGGCGTCACGGGCACGGGTACGCAGTTCGTTGACCGTGTCTTCGTCGAAAGACTCGATGTCGAGCATTTCCGCAATAGGCACGTAGGCAATCTCTTCCAGCGAGGCAAAGCCCTCTTCCACCAGGATGTCGGCCACTTCCTGGTCGACGTCGAGTTTTTCCATGAACAGGGCGCGTACTGCCGCGGTTTCCGCCGCTGCCTTGTTCTCGGACTCTTCGGCCGTCATGATGTTGATCTTCCAGCCCGTCAATTCAGCAGCCAGGCGCACGTTCTGGCCCGAGCGGCCGATGGCGATGGCCAGGTTCTCTTCATCGACGACGACGTCCATGGCGTGCTTCTCTTCATCAACGACGATGGAGGAGACATTGGCCGGAGCCAGTGCGCCAATGACGAACTGGGCAGGATCATCCGACCACAACACGATATCGACGCGCTCGCCGCCGAGCTCACCGGTCACTGCCTGCACGCGCGAACCGCGCATGCCGACGCAGGTGCCGATCGGGTCAATGCGCTTGTCCGAGGTGTAGACGGCGATTTTTGCGCGCACGCCAGGATCACGGGCGGCCGATTTGATTTCCAGCAGGCCCTGCTCGATCTCCGGTACTTCCAGTTCGAACAGCTTCATGATGAAGTCCGGCGCGGTGCGCGACAGGATCACCTGCGGGCCACGCATATTGCGGTCGATGCGCAGGATGAATGCACGCACGCG
>JBJMVV010000183.1:0-12910 GCA_045810505.1 Massilia sp. | reverse complement strand
GGGCGAGTTGGGAGGGGTTCCAGTAGGTGGGCAACTCGAGCCAGACATGCAGGCCGTCGCCGGCGCCGCTGTAACGTCCCGCCAGGATATCGCGCGCCATCCGGTGACGCAGGCGCGCTTCCTTGCACACGCCTTGCATCAAGCCGGCTGCCGAGCCGTCGAGAATCCACTGGGTGGCAAGCGCTGCCGTCAGCGGTGCCACCATCAGTGCAAAGGCTCTGAGCGCGGCCCGGAAACGTTCGCGTTCCTGCGCATCGCGGATCAGGACGAAGGCGACCCGTAATCCTGGCGTCAGGCATTTCGACAGGGTCGAGATGTACACCACGTGCTCCGGCGCAAAGGTGGCAATCGGTGGCGGCGGGGCGTCGGCCAGCAGCCAGTAGGGATCGTCCTCGACGATGCGTATATCGCAGCGCTGCGCGACCCTGGCCAGCTCCTGGCGCCGGTGTGCCGGCATGGTGAGCGCGGTCGGGTTCTGCAATGTCGGATTGAAATAGACCAGCCCCGGCTTGTGCTGGCGGCACGCCTGCTCGAGCATCGATGGCACCATCCCGTGCTGGTCGGCTTCCACCGCGACGATGCGCCGGCCGAACTGGTTCGCGGCGGCAATCAGGCCCGGATAACTCATCGGCTCGGCCAGGATCACATCGCCCGGCGCTGTCAGCGCAAGAATCGCTGCGGCAATCGCCCCTTGCGCACCGGAACAGACCACCAGCTGCTGGGGATCGAGCGGTCCAAACATCGGCGCAAGCCAGGTGGCGCCAGCCTTGCGGTTGGAATCGCTGCCCCCGGCCAGGTGGTAATTCATCAGCAACTGGCTATCGGCGCGCATCAGTACCTGGGATAGCCCCTGTTTCACCATGTCGTCGAAGTCCACGCCCTCTGGCGGCGGCGGGGTATTCATGCTCAGGTCGAGAACCGGAGCCAATTCGACTTTCGGCAGCGCGACATAAGTGCCGCGTGCGCCGCGTCCCTCCAGCAAGTGACGGCGCCGGGCTTCGTCATAGGCGCGCGTGATCGTGGTCAGGTCGACGTCCAGCTCTGCCGCCAGCTGGCGCTGCGGCGGCAAACGGTCACCGGGCTTCAGTGAGCCGTCCGCCACCGCCGCCTGCAAGGCATCGGCAATCTGCAAAAACCGCGGCCCGCCGCGCGCCGCCAGGCGCGGCGGCCAGCTTGGTAAATTTCCATCTTGTATGGTTTTCAAGTGGGACATTTTGTCTCAATGTATGGAAATTGTTTTTGATTAGTATGACTCAGGACGTCAAGCAGCACCATCCTTCCCAGGCAGCCGCTGGCGTTTTCTCCTCTCTCATCTGCATTCGGCGGATCACTTGCTCGATGCGACTGTTATTTCATGGCTGGCTATAATGAAAGAAGCAGTCAGGATGCCTGGAGGTCTTGCCCTAGCGGCTGAGCTGCAACGCCTGATGGCGCACGACCATGTTGGTCAGATGCTATCAAGCAATAGACAGGAAATACGCAAAATGATGGAATGGATCCCTGTAGTCCTCGTGACCTTCAAGCTGATCGTGCTTGCCACGGGCATGTTCTTCGCGATCAAGTGGCATTACGATCAAGGCAAGAAAGACAAGGACATGGTCAAGCAGAAGCGCGCCGTGCTGCTCGCAACTGGCAAAGTCGCCGTCCTGTTCGTGCTGTCGATGCTGGTGCTGACGGCCTTCACCGTCCTGCTTGTCAAGACGGTGGGTTTGAATCTGGACTTGTCGTAACAGGAACATCGAAACAATGCTCGCCGTTTGAGCGATAGATCGACGAGGCGAACCCTGCGCCGAATCGGGTTTGCGTCACTAAAAAATCATCCGGCTCCGCCGGTGATTTTTACCTGACCGGCTTTGCGCCTGTAAGCTGTTTTCCTTCGCCTCTCCATATAGATCCAAACAAAAGCAGGTTTTCACTTTTGTTTGAAGCTTTACATCTCCCACTTTTTCCACGCCGCGAGAACAGCATTCGGATATTCCGGCCGCCCCCGGCTGCCGTTATATCTGCCCAGGGCCAGATAAAGGTTACCCGCCTCCATATCGATATACATCCGCAATATCGAACAGCCATAACGCAGATTGCTCTGCATATTAAACAGCTTGCTGCGGTCGCTGTCGCCGATTACGCCGGTCCAGAAGGGCATCACCTGCATGTAGCCGCGTGCGCCGACCATCGAGACGGCGTATTTGCGGTAGGCGGATTCGACCTGGATCAGGCCCAGCACCATGCCGGGGTCGAGGCCGGCGCGGGTGGCTTCGTACCAGACGGTGGTGAGAAATTCGGTGCGCACCTGCTCGTCGGGCAGCTTGCGTTTGAGGCGCTCGGACATGGTCGCAAGCCATTGCTGAAAGCGCAGGCGCGCCGCCTCCTCGCGGAACACGGGCGTGGGAGGGCGCGCGTCCTTGATGGCGTTGGCCAGGGCGAGGCGGACCGAGTTGGCCAGGGCTTCTTCTTTCTGGTTGCCAGCCAGCGCGGCCGGCGCTGCGCTGCACAGCAGCACAGACAGCGCCAGCCACAGGCACGTCACATGCCGGCTCACTGCGCCAGCTTTTCCTTGATGAACGCGACCATGCCATCGAGCGGCACGGCGGTGGCGGCGGCGTCGCGGCGGCCCTGGTATTCCAGGTTGCCTTCCTTGAGGCCGCGCTCGCCGACGACGATGCGGTGCGGCACGCCGATCAGCTCCCAGTCGGCGAACATGGCGCCGGGACGCAGGCCGCGGTCGTCGACGATGACGTCCACGCCGGCTGCCTGCAGGTCTGCGTAGAGCTTGTCGACGGTTTCCTTGACCAGTTCACTGCGGTCCATGCCCATCGGGCACAGCACCAGCTCGAACGGGGCAATCGAGGTGGGCCAGATGATGCCCTTGTCGTCGAAATTCTGTTCGATTGCCGCGCCCAGGATGCGGGTCACGCCGATGCCATAACAGCCCATCTGCAGGTGCGCCGGCTTGCCGTTCTCATCCAGGAAGGTCGCCTTCATGCTCTCCGAGTAGGCGGTGCCCAACTGGAACACGTGGCCCACTTCGATGCCCCGTTCGATCGCCAGCACGCCCTTGCCGTCCGGCGAAGCGTCGCCCTCGACCACGTTGCGCAGGTCGGCCACGAGCGGCTCGGCCACATCGCGGCCCCAGTTGGCGCCCGTGTAGTGGAAACCTTCTTCATTGGCGCCGCACACAAAATCGCTCATGTTGGCGACCGTGCGGTCGGCCACGATGGTGACGGGCGCGCGCGTGCCGATCGGGCCCAGGTAGCCCGGCACGCTGCCGTAGACTTCGAGGATTTCCGCTTCGGTGGAAAAACGGTGGGCCGCCAGGCCCGGCACTTTCGCCACTTTGACTTCGTTCAGTTCATGGTCGCCGCGCAGCAGCAGCATGAAGTACTGTTTTACTTGCTTGCTCTCGATTTCCTGCTCGACGGTCAGGGCAATCGTCTTGACCGTCTGCGACAGATCGATTTTCAACAGGGCTGCCACGGTTTCGCACTTGGTGGTGCCTGGTGTCGACGTTTTTGTCAGGGCCTGGGCAGGCGCGGGACGGCTGGTCGCCACCGGCATCGCCTCGGCCGCTTCCATGTTCGCTGCGAAGTCGGAGGTCGGGCAGTACACCAAGGCGTCTTCGCCCGTGCTGGCGATGACGTGGAATTCGTGCGAGCCGGTGCCGCCGATGGCGCCGTTATCAGCCGCCACGGCGCGGAACTTCAGGCCGAAGCGGGTGAAGATGGCGGTGTAGGCATCGAACATGACTTTATACGAGGCCTGCATGCCGGCCAGGTCGCGATCAAAACTATACGCATCCTTCATCGTGAATTCGCGGCCGCGCATCAGGCCGAAACGGGGCCGGCGCTCATCGCGGAACTTGGTCTGGATGTGATAAAAATTCAGTGGCAGCTGGCGATAGGATTTGATTTCCGTGCGCACCACGTCGGTAATGACTTCTTCGGACGTGGGCTGAATGGCGTAATCGCGGCCGTGGCGATCCTTTACGCGCATCAGTTCAGCGCCCATCTTGTCCCAGCGGCCGGTTTCCTGCCACAGCTCGGCGGGCTGTACCAGCGGCATGAGCAGTTCAATACCGCCGGCCTTGTTCATCTCTTCACGAATGATCGCTTCGACTTTGCGGATCACGCGCAGGCCCGTCGGCATATAAGTATAAATGCCGGAACCGAGCCGCTTGATCATCCCGGCGCGCATCATCAGCTGGTGACTGACGATCTCGGCGTCGGATGGCGCTTCTTTTAGTGTTGAAATAAAAAAACGGGAGGCACGCATATCGATGAATTCTTTTTAAAAAGAGAGGGTTATAATCAACCTAATTTTAAAGGATTAGCTGGCCGATGCGTCCAATCGTTGTACAAATGGGTCTGTTGGAGGGCTTCCCGCCGTTTTCGCACGTCGAAAACCAGGCGGGTGCGGCTGCAGGGCGACGGATTTGTAAGTAAAAACGCAAGGAGCACGCGCTGGCAGAAAGTTTCGAGGTGAAGCATGCTCGATCGTGAAGGGTTTCGGCCCAACGTCGGCATCATCCTGCTCAACGCCCAGAACGAGGTGTGGTGGGGTAAGCGGGTGCGCGAGCACTCCTGGCAATTCCCGCAAGGGGGGATCAAGTACGGAGAAACACCCGAACAGGCAATGTACCGCGAGTTGGAAGAGGAAATTGGCCTGCGCAGGGAACACGTCAAGATCGTCGGTCGCACCCGCGACTGGCTGCGCTATGAAGTGCCGGACCATTTTATCAAGCGTGAAATTCGCGGGCATTACCGTGGCCAGAAACAAATCTGGTTCCTGCTGCGTATGGTCGCGCGCGACAACGACGTCAACCTGCGCCTGACCGACCATCCGGAATTCGACGCCTGGCGCTGGCACGATTACTGGGTGCCGCTCGACGTCGTCATCGAATTCAAGCGCGACGTCTACCAGCGCGCCCTGCAGGAGTTGTCGCGCTTTTTGTCCGCGCCGGGACATGGCCAGACGCACGAGCGCCGCCACACGGCGCGCTACCTGCGCCAGCCGCACGCGCCGCGCCAGCAGGCCGGCAACGGCGAAGACGGCGGCAACGCCGTCATGGCGGCACCCGGCCTGGTGCTGGTGCCGGACAAGTCCTGAAGCGCCGCCCCGCGCTTGGTAACACCCCACGATGGACGCTGCGGCGTCCATTGTCGTATCTGTGGCACATGCAGCATAGTTACATGACGACACATTATTCTTGGCCCCTGGGCTTAGAATTCCTGCATGACAAATCGACACGCACCTTCCCTGCCTCTCCGATTTTTTCTGCTCGCTGCCCTGTTGGGCGCAGCCGGCCTGGCCGGCGCCGCGGACAGTCCCAACTGCAAATACGTCAACATCGGCGAACTGCCCCTGCGTTTTTCCGGGCCCAGCTTTCAGCCCGTGATCGAAGGCGGCATCAACGGCGGCCCGGCCACCATGCTGGTCGACACGGGCGCCGAGCGCAGCGCCCTGACCATGACGGCGGTGGACCGGCTCGAGCTGGCGCCACAATTTACCGGCCGCCACGCTGAAGGCATCGGCGGCACTTCGCGCATTTACAGCGCCCGCGTGAACAATTTCACGGTGGGGCCGACCCAGAGCAAATCGATGAGCCTCGACGTGCTGGGCGACATGGCCCGCCCGCCCGATTTCGACGCCATTGTCGGCGCCGACTTCCTGTTCCAGGCCGACATTGAAATCGCGCTGGCCGAAAAGAAGCTGCGTTTTTTCCGCCCGCTCGACTGCAACAAGGACAGCTTTCTTGCCTACTGGGCCAACGATGCCGTGGTGGTGCCGCTGGAGACGAATTTTGGCAACAGCAAGAACCGCCTCATTACCGTCAAGCTCAATGGGGTCGAGGTGGATGCCCTGATCGACACGGGCGCCGCGCGCACCACCGTGTTTGAAAGCGCCGCCCGCAAGGCCGGCGTGGCGCCCGATCATGCCAGCAGCCGCAGCGCCGGCAGCGCCGTCGGCGTGGGCAGCGATGTCGTCGCCCAGCGCAGCGCCGTGTTCGCTAATTTCAGCATCGGCGGCGAGACCATCCGCGACGCTGAAATGCTGATCTCGCGCGACACCAATGGCGGCGGTTTTCAGCCGGGCATGCTGCTGGGCGCTGATTTCCTGCGCGCCCACCGCCTGCTGTTCGCCATGAGTCAGCGCAAGCTCTACATTACCTACCTGGGCGGCGAAGTGTTCGAGCGCGACGCCAAGGGCATCCCCGCCTGGCTGCAGCAGGAAGCCGACAGCGGCAACCCCGACGCCCTGCTGGCGCTGGCCGCCCGCTACAGCACCGGCCGGCAGGTGCCGCGCGATGCGGCCAGGTCCTTCGCTTTGCTGGAACAGGCGGCCGGCAAGAACCACCTGCCGGCCATGCAGGCACTGGCCGACCTGCAGATGCGCAACCGCCGCTACGCCGAGGCCGCGGCCCTGTATCAGCGCATCATCGCCGCCCGCCCGGAGCGCCGGCGCGACTGGATGATGCTCTACCTGGCGCGCCTGAACGGGGGCGAAGGGGCGGACGCCGCCGCCGAACTGCGCCAACGGCTGGCGGCCGACAAGAAGCACGCCTGGCCGGCCCCGGTGGGCGACTTTTTCACGGGCAGTATCGACGCCAATGGCCTGCTGTCCGCGGCCCGCGCCGACAGCGACCTGGCCAAGCCGCGCACCTGTGACGCCAAGGCCTACATGATCCAGCTGGCGGCGGCCAAAGGCGATGTCACCCTGGCCCGCTCGATGTCGGCCGAGCGCACCATCGAATGCCGGCCCGGCGCTCGCCCGGACGTCAAACAATAAATCTCATGAATAGAACTGTTCAATGAATCATTTATTTCGGCGCGCCGTCGCCCTGCTTCCCCTGGCCCTGACCCTGCTGCCCGGCGCCAGCCATGCCGCCGACGCGCCCGCGTGCAAATACGCCAACGTCGGCAACCTGCCCCTGCGCTTTGTCGGCAAAAGCGGCCTGCCTGCCGTGCAGGGCAGCATCAACGGCGCGCCTGCCACGATGCTGGTCAGCACAGGCATGATGAACACCACCCTGACCGACGCAGCCGTCCAGCGCTTCGACCTGAACACCCACCTGACGACCCGGCGCACCCAGGGCGTGCGCAGCGGCAGCAACCTGGCCACGGTGCAATTGAGCGATTTCGGCATCGGGCCGACCCACGTCGAGCGCGCCATCCTTGACGTGCGGGGTGATATGCATCCGCCCGCCGAAATCGACGCCTATGTGGCGGCCGACTTCCTGTTCCAGGCCGATATCGAATTTGCCTGGGCAGAAAAGACCCTGCGCTTTTTCCGCCCCGTCGATTGCGACAAGGACAGCTACCTCGCCTACTGGAGCCAGGACGCGATGCTATTGCCCGTGACGGGCAACTTTGGCCGCAACAAGAACGGCATCTTCACGGTTGAATTGAATGGCGTGAAACTGGACGCCATCATCGACACGGGCTTGAGCCGCAGCGTCGTGTTCGACCGCGGCGCCGTCAAGGCGGGCGTCGACGCCGACCACGCCAGCAACCGCGAACTGGCCAGCCGCAGCGCCGACAATGATGGCCTGGTGCCCCAGCGCCGCGCCATATTTGCCACTTTCACGATCGGCAACGAGACCATCCGCGACGCCGAACTGGTGGTGGCGCGCGACCCTAACGTGATCGGCTTTCGGCCCGACGTGCTGCTGGGCGCCGACTTCCTGCGCACCCACCGCGTGCTGTTTGCCACCAGCCAGCGCCAGCTCTACATCAGCTTCCTGGGAGGCGAGCCGTTCAAGCGCCGCGAGGCCACTCCGAAGGCGGTGCAAGCCAAGCTGGTGCAGTAAGGCCCCAACGCCCTGGCGCGGGGCGCGCTACAATCGGGTTTTGACGCTGCCGTCCCCTGCCATGTTTACTCCCTCTTCCCACGACGTCCGCCGTTTTTTCTGCGAGGCCTACCGCAAGCGCCAGGCTGGTGAAATCCTCAGCCCGATGGACGCCATCGCCGCCGACTGGATCGCTGAGCACCCTGAATACGACAGCGCGCTGGCCGACGCCGAAGAAGCCGTCAACCGCGACTATTCGGTCGAAGGCGGCCAGACCAACCCCTTCCTGCACCTGTCAATGCACCTGTCGATCGCC
Organism: Massilia sp.; assembly: GCA_045810505.1. GTDB lineage: Bacteria > Pseudomonadota > Gammaproteobacteria > Burkholderiales > Burkholderiaceae_D > JAFCUW01. The sequence continues at coordinate 4,811 of JBJMVV010000183.1, read as the reverse complement.
GAGCAGGTCCAGGTCGACCAGCCGCGCGGCATCCGCGACGCCTTCAACGCCCTGAGCGCCCGCCTCGGCGCCCATGACGCCCATCACCAGATCATGGAATGCCTCGGCCAGATGATCTGGGCCTCGCAGCGGGCCGGCACGCCGCCGGATACGGAGGCGTATATCGAATGCGTGCGCAAGGGCGCCCGCTAGCAAGGCAGATATAAAGCGAAAAGGGAAAAGGGAAAAGGGAAAACGATTTGACGCGTTTGACTGAAAACCGTGAAGGCCACCAGCCAAACCTTCTCGAGGCGAACCCTGATCAGAATCGGGTTTACGTTCCCCCGTTATTTCCCGGCTCCGCCGGGAAATAACGCCTGACCAACCCACCCAAAAGTAGGTTTTTACTTTTGGGTGATTGTCATCGATGCCCAGTAGCAATCGACCCCGGCAACTTACCAATATAAGCCGCAATATCAGCAATATCTTTGTCGGAAAGGTTCGCCACCTGCGCCCCCATGATCGGGTTGACGCGGCCATTCGGGCCGTCGCCGCGCTTGTAGGCGACCAGGGCGTGGGCCAGGTAATCGGGGTGCTGGCCGGCCAGCTTGGGGTAGCTGGGGTCGATCGGCTTGTTGAAATCGGCGCCGTGGCAGGCCTGGCAGGTCTTGACAAGGGTGGCGCCGCGGCTGGCGTCGCCGCCGGCCTGGGCGTTGAAGGAGACCACGGCCGCGGCCACGAGCATCAGCAATCGTTTCATGTGTTTATCCTCGGGCGCTTATTTGACGGACATCTGGGCGTAGTAGGCAGCGACATCGGCGATGTCCCGGTCGCTCAGCGAAGTGGCGATGCCGCGCATCGACAGGTTCTTGCGGTCGCCCTTCTTGTATTCGTTCAGGGCCGCTTCGAGGTATTTGGCCGACTGGCCGGCGATCATCGGCACCCGGTACACCTCCGGATAGCCGGTCTTATATTGGGGAATGCTGTGGCATCCGATACACATTTCAACCTTGGCGCCTGCCGCCTTGGGATTACCTACGATGTCGGCAGCGCCCGCGAACTGGGTCACGCCGGCGAGCACGAGAAGTGCGGTGAATTTTTTCATGGTTGCGATGGTAAAGAGTAATCGGATCCGACTTTGCGAATTTTACAACTTACACGTATAACTTTCGATTCTAACGTAAGAAGTTAGGGCAGTCTACGGGGCGCGCAGCCTTCACGCGCAGCGCAGACAGTTGACATATACTCAGTGTCACCTCTCCACTTTTTCCGCCTCCTTCATGACCGCACACACCACGCCCCGCCGCTTCGAAGGCTCCGACGCTTACGTTGCCACCCAGGACCTGAAACTGGCCGTCAACGCCGCCCTCACCCTGCAGCGTCCCCTCTTGATCAAGGGCGAGCCGGGTACCGGCAAAACCATGCTGGCCGAGGAAGTGGCGGCCGCGCTCGACATGCCGCTGATGCAGTGGCACATCAAGTCGACCACCAAGGCCCAGCAAGGGCTGTACGAATACGACGCCGTCTCGCGCCTGCGCGATTCGCAACTGGGCGACGAGCGGGTGCGCGACATCCACAACTACATCGTCAAGGGCGTGCTGTGGCAGGCTTTTACGGCGCCCGAGCCGGTGGTGCTGCTGATCGATGAAATCGACAAGGCCGACATCGAGTTCCCCAACGACCTGCTGCGCGAACTGGACCGGATGGAGTTCTACGTCTACGAGACGCGCGAAATGGTCACCGCCGTGCACCGTCCGCTGGTCATCATCACCTCGAACAATGAAAAGGAATTGCCGGACGCCTTCCTGCGTCGCTGCTTCTTCCATTACATCAAGTTCCCCGACAAGGACACGATGGAAGCCATCGTCAAGGTGCACTACCCGACCCTGAAACAGGACCTGCTGGCCCAGGCCTTGAACAGTTTTTACGAAGTGCGCGATGTGCCCGGCCTGAAGAAAAAGCCGTCCACCTCCGAGTTTCTCGACTGGCTCAAGCTGCTGCTGGCCGAGGATATCGGCCCGGAAGCGCTGCGCAGCGCCGACCACAAATCGGTGGTGCCGCCCCTGCATGGCGCCCTGCTGAAAAACGAACAGGATGTGCACCTGTTCGAGCGCCTGGTGCACATGTCGCGCACCAACCGCTAAGAGGCTGCCAATGATCGACGTCCAGCCAGTCACGCTGTCGGCCAACGGCGTGCGCCTCGAACCGCTGGCGGCCCACCATGCGGCCGGTCTGGCCGGCGCCGCCAGCGATGGCGCGCTGTGGCAGCTGCGCATTACCTCCGTGCCGGAACCAGACCAGGCCGAGGCCTACATCGAGGCCGCGCTGGCGATGAACAACCGGCTCGCCTTCGCCGTCATCGACGAGAAAAGCGGCGCCGTGCTGGGCTCGACCAGCTACCACGACATCGTGCCCGCCGTCGACCGGGTGGAAATTGGCTGGACCTGGTACGCGAGCCGGGTCCAGCGCAGCCATGTCAATTCGACCTGCAAGATGCTGCTGCTGACGCACGCCTTTGATACCCTCGGCTGCGCCGTGGTCGGTCTGCGCACCGACAATTTCAATTACGCCTCCCAGCAGGCCATCGAGCGCCTCGGCGCGAAAAAAGACGGGGTGATCCGACACAGCGCCGTGCGCCGCGACGGCACCGTGCGCGACACGGTCATGTACAGCATCCTGCGCGGCGAGTGGCCCGAGATCCGCGCGCAACTGGCCTACCGCATGGGACGCCACGCTGGAGAAGAAGGAGCACGCTGATGCTGATCGATTTCTTTTTTACGCTCAAGGACGCAAAAATCCCCGTCACCATCAAGGAGTTTCTCACCCTGCTGGAGGCGATGGACAAGCAGCTGATCGACCAGTCGCTGGACGACTTTTATTTTCTGGCGCGCCTCGCGCTGGTCAAGGACGAAGCCCACTACGACAAGTTCGACCGCGCTTTCGCCCACTATTTTAAAGGCGTCAACGCGGCCTTCGACGCCAATGGCGGCGTGCCGCTCGACTGGCTGTTAAAACGCATGGAGCGCGAACTGACGCCGGAACAGAAGGCGGCGCTGGAAAAATACGGCTACGACAAGCTGATGGACCGCCTCAATGAACTGCTGAAGGAGCAGAAGGAGCGCCACGAAGGCGGCAGCAAGTGGATCGGCACGGGCGGCACCTCCCCTTTCGGCAATGGCGGCACCAACCCGGAAGGCATCCGCATCGGCGGCAAGGGCGGCAACCGCACCGCCGTCAAGGTGTGGGAGCAGCGCGCCTACCGCGACTACGACGGCGAGCGCGAACTGGGCACCCGCAACATCAAGGTGGCATTGCGCCGCCTGCGTAAATTCGCCCGCACCGGTCTGGACGAAGAACTGGCGCTGGACGCCACCATCCGCGCCACCGCCAGCAACGCCGGCTACCTCGACATCAAGATGCAGCCCGAGCGCAAGAACAACATCAAGGTCCTGATGCTGTTCGACGTGGGCGGCAGCATGGACGACCACATCGAGCGCACCGAAGAGCTGTTCTCGGCCTCGAAGACGGAATTCAAGAACATGGAGTTCTTTTATTTTCATAACTGCGTCTACGACTACCTGTGGAAAAACAACCGCCGCCGCAACGCCGAGCGCTTCCCCACCTGGGACATCCTGCGCAAGTACCCGCCCGACACCAAGCTCATTTTCGTCGGCGACGCCACCATGAGCCCGTATGAGATCCTGCAGGCGGGCGGCTCGGTGGAGTACAACAACGAGGAAGCGGGATCGACCTGGCTGACCCGCTTCTGCAACGCCTTCCCGAAATTCATCTGGCTCAATCCGGAGCCGGAAGGGGTGTGGGCGTACCGGCAGTCGATTTCCGTGATCCGGCAGCTGATGAATAACCGGATGTTTCCGATTACCATCGATGGGCTGGAGCGGGGGATGCGCCTCTTGAGTAAATGACAGCTCGGTAAAACGGGGACTGGCGCCGCAGGTGCCTGTCGCCCTTTCCCTTCGTTTATGGCACCTTCGCGCCAGGCTTTTGCGACGGGACCGAGAAACTGGCGGGCTGCAAGGAAACCTGCCAACGACCAGATGTGCGCTGTGTCGCCGCCCTTGCTGAAAAAGGATCCCATGCTCGACATCGCCGCCATTTGCATCGTCGCCACCGCCCTGCTGGCCTACGCCAACCACCGCCTGGCGCGCCTGCCCACCACCATCGGCGTCATGGCCATCGCCTTGCTGCTCTCGCTGGCCATCATCGGCCTCGACCGGCTGGGCCTGGATTTCGGCGTACGCGACTACGAAGAACGCTTTTTGCGCTCGATTGATTTTTCCGACGTGCTCATGCAGGGCATGCTGTCGTTTCTGCTATTCGCGGGCGCCCTGCATATCGACCTCCAGGCCCTGGCCCGATTCCGCTGGCAGGTGGCGGGCCTGGCGGTGCTGGGCACCCTGCTCTCGACCCTGGTGGTCGGCTTCGGCATGTGGGTTCTGCTGCCGATGCTGGGAGTACAACTGCCGCTGCTGTATTGCCTGCTGTTCGGCGCGCTCATCTCGCCCACCGATCCCATCGCCGTGATGGGCATCCTGAAATCGGCCCACGCGCCGCCCGACCTGGAACTGGTGATCGCGGGCGAATCGCTGTTCAACGACGGGGTCGGCGTGGTGCTGTTTTCACTGGTGCTGGGCGTGCTGGCCTCGGGCGGCGCGCCAAGCTTTGCCAGCGCAGGCATGCTCCTGCTGCGCGAGGCGGGCGGCGGCCTGCCGGCGCCGCCGCGATTGCCGTTACGCTGGCGGCCCGCGCCCTGACGGTGGGTCTGCCCGTGCGCGCGGCCGGCCTGCGCTTTGGCTTGCCGGTGGGCTCGT
>JBJMVV010000182.1:0-9432 GCA_045810505.1 Massilia sp. | reverse complement strand
TGAGGAAATGGTCGACCGCATCAAGGCCGCGGTGGATGCGCGCCACGACGAGAACTTCGTGATCATGGCGCGCACCGACGCGCTGGCAGTGGAAGGCCTGAACGCCGCCATCGACCGCGCCTGCGCTTACGTCGAAGCGGGTGCCGACATGATCTTCCCCGAAGCGATCGCCAAGCTGGAACAGTATGTCCAGGTGAAGGACGCAGTCAAAGTGCCGATCCTCGCCAACCTGACCGAATTCGGCTCCACCCCCATGTTCACCCTGGACGAACTGCGCAGCAGCCAGGTCGACATCGCCCTGTACTGCTGCGGTGCATACCGCGCCATGAATGCGGCGGCACTGAACTTTTACAAGACCCTGCGCGCCGAGGGCACCCAGAAGAGCGTCGTGCCGACCATGCAGACCCGCATGGAGCTGTACGACTATCTCGGCTACCACGACTACGAGAACAAGCTCGATTCTCTGTTCGCCCAGGGCAAAGAGAAATAGTCGAGCGCCCGATAACACCCCCATTGCGGCGTTGCGCCGTCTCGCCGTGCATGCGCACTGTCTTCGACGGCGCGCCTTGCCCTGGGGGCGTTCTCGGGCCCTCTTGAACTAAAAAAATAACGTCAACAATTTGGAGAACGTGAAAATGACCGAAACAAAGAACGAAGTAAACAAGGATCCCGTCGCCTTCAAACCCAAGAAATCCGTCGCCCTCTCCGGCGTCGCCGCCGGTAACACGGCCCTCTGCTCGGTCGGCAAGACCGGCAACGACCTGCACTACCGCGGCTACGACATCCTCGACGTCGCCACCACCAGCGAGTTTGAAGAGATCGCGTTTTTGCTCGTGCACGGCAAGCTGCCCAATCAGGCCGAACTGAGCGCGTACAAGACCAAGTTGAAAGGCCTGCGCGGCCTGCCGTACGCTGTCAAAGCCGCGCTGGAAGCGCTGCCGGCTGCCGCCCACCCGATGGATGTGATGCGCACCGGCTGCTCGGTGCTGGGCTGCACCCTGCCCGAGAAGGACGACCACAATATCCCTGGCGCGCGCGACATCGCCGACCGCCTGATGGCTTCCTTCGGCTCCATGCTGCTGTACTGGTACCACTACAGCCACAATGGCAAGCGCATCGAGGTCGAGACGGATGACGACTCCATCGGCGGCCACTTCCTGCACCTGCTGCATGGCGAAAAGCCGTCGGCGTCCTGGGTCAAGGCCATGCACACTTCGCTGATCCTGTATGCCGAACACGAGTTCAACGCCTCGACGTTTACTGCCCGCGTGATCGCCGGCACGGGTTCGGACATCCACTCGGCCATTACCGGCGCCATCGGCGCCCTGCGTGGTCCCAAGCACGGCGGCGCCAACGAGGTAGCGCTGGAAATCCAGGAGCGTTATGAAAACCCGGACGAGGCAGAAGCCGATATCCGCCGCCGCGTGGAAAACAAGGAAGTGGTGATCGGTTTCGGTCACCCCGTCTACACCGTCTCGGACCCGCGCAACGTCGTCATCAAGGAAGTGGCGCGCCAGTTATCCAGTGAAGCCGGCTCCACCAAGATGTTCGATATCGCCGAGCGCCTTGAGACGGTGATGTGGGACGTCAAGAAGATGTTCCCGAACCTGGACTGGTTCTCCGCCGTGTCGTATCACATGATGGGTGTGCCGACCGCGATGTTCACGCCCCTGTTCGTCATTTCGCGCACCTCGGGCTGGTCGGCCCACGTGATCGAACAGCGCATCGACAACAAGATCATCCGCCCAAGCGCCAACTACGTGGGACCGGAAGACCTGAGCTTCGTGCCGCTCAAGGATCGCAAGTAATTCAGTATCAAAGGACTCAGTCATGAACACCATGCACCGCAAGAACCTGCCCGGCACCACGCTGGATTATTTTGACGCCCGCGAAGCGGTCGATGCGCTGGAAGCGGGCGCCTGGGACAAGCTGCCCTATACCTCCAAGGTACTGGCAGAGAACCTGGTGCGCCGCTGCGATCCCGAGACGCTGCACGCTTCGCTGCGCCAGCTGATCGAGCGCCGCCGCGACCTCGATTTCCCCTGGTTTCCGGCGCGCGTGGTGTGCCATGACATCCTGGGCCAGACCGCGCTGGTCGACCTGGCGGGCCTGCGCGACGCCATCGCCGCGCAAGGGGGCGACCCGAACCTGGTCAACCCCGTTGTGCCCACTCAACTTGTAGTCGACCATTCGCTGGCCGTCGAATGCGGCGGATTTGACCCGGACGCGTTCGCGAAAAACCGCGCCATCGAGGACCGCCGCAACGAAGACAGGTTCGACTTCATCGAGTGGACCAAGAAGGCGTTTCAGAATGTCGACGTGATCCCGCCGGGGAACGGCATCCTGCACCAGATTAACCTGGAGCGGATGAGCCCCGTGATCCAGGTGGATGCGACAGAAGGCGTGGCCTATCCCGACACCCTGGTCGGCACCGACTCCCACACCCCGATGGTGGATGCGCTCGGCGTGATCGCCATCGGCGTGGGTGGCCTGGAAGCGGAAAGCGTGATGCTGGGCCGCGCCTCGTGGATGCGCCTGCCCGATATCATCGGCGTGGAACTGCTTGGGAAAGCAGGTCCCGGCATCACCGCCACCGACATCGTGCTGGCGCTGACGGAGTTCCTGCGTAATTCAAAGGTCGTGTCGTCGTATCTCGAGTTTTTCGGCGCGGGCGCCGCCAGCCTGTCGCTGGGCGACCGCGCCACGATTTCGAACATGGCGCCCGAATTCGGCTCCACCGCCGCCATGTTTTACATCGACGAACAGACCATCAAGTACCTGAAGCTGACGGGACGCGAAGACGACACCGTCAAGCTGGTGGAAACCTACGCCCGCACCACGGGCCTGTGGGCTGACGGCATGGCCGCCGCCCAGTACGAGCGCGTGATCAGTTTTGATCTGTCGACGGTGGTACGCAACATCGCCGGCCCATCGAATCCCCACAAGCGCGTGCCCACCTCGGAACTGGCCGCACGCGGCATCGCAGGCAGGGTGGAAAACGAAGCGGGCCTGATGCCCGATGGCGCCGTCATCATCGCGGCCATTACCAGCTGCACCAACACCAACAATCCCCGCAACATGATCGCCGCGGGTTTGATTGCCCGTAACGCCAACAAGCTTGGCTTGACCCGCAAGCCCTGGGTCAAGTCTTCGCTGGCGCCCGGCTCGAAGACTGTCGCCCTCTACCTGGAAGAAGCGGGCCTGATGCCCGAACTGGAGTCGCTCGGCTTTGGCGTCGTCGCCTTCGCCTGCACCACCTGCAACGGCATGTCGGGCGCGCTCGATCCCGTGATCCAGCAGGAGATCATCGACCGGGACCTGTACGCCACCGCTGTCCTGTCGGGCAACCGCAATTTCGACGGCCGCATTCACCCCTACGCCAAGCAGGCTTTCCTCGCCTCGCCGCCGCTGGTGGTGGCCTATGCGATTGCGGGCACGATCCGCTTCGACATCGAGAAGGACATTCTCGGCACGGCAGCCGACGGCACGCCGATCCGTCTGGCCGACATCTGGCCGTCCGACGCCGAGATCGACGCCATCGTTGCTGCCAGCGTCAAGCCGGAGCAGTACAGGAAAGTGTACATCCCGATGTTTGCCAAGCAGGTCGACGATGGCATCAAGGTCAGCCCCCTGTATAACTGGCGCCCGCAAACCACCTATATCCGCCGTCCGCCGTACTGGGAAGGCGCGCTGGCAGGCGAGCGCACCTTGAAAGGCATGCGGCCGCTGGCGATTTTGGGCGACAACATCACCACCGACCATTTGTCGCCCTCGAACGCGATCATGATGGACAGCGCCGCCGGCGAGTACCTGCACAAAATGGGCTTGCCGGAAGAAGACTTCAACAGCTACGCCACCCACCGGGGCGACCACCTGACGGCCCAGCGCGCAACCTTCGCCAATCCGACCCTGAAAAACGAGATGGTGATCGAAGACGGTAAAGTCAAAGCCGGTTCGCTGGCCCGCATCGAACCGGAAGGCCAAGTCACGCGCATGTGGGAAGCCATCGAGACCTATATGGAGAGGAAGCAGCCGCTGATCATCGTGGCCGGCGCCGACTACGGCCAGGGGTCTTCCCGCGACTGGGCCGCCAAGGGCGTGCGCCTGGCTGGCGTGGAAGCCATCGTCGCCGAAGGTTTCGAGCGCATCCACCGCACCAACCTGGTGGGCATGGGCGTGCTGCCGCTTGAATTCAAGCTGGGCGTCAATCGCAAGACTCTGGGCCTGGACGGCAGCGAGACGTTTGACGTGATTGGCGAGCGCATGCCGCGCGCCGACCTGACCCTGGTGATCCACCGCGCCAATGGCGACAGCGAAGAAGTGCTGGTCACCTGCCGCCTCGACACGGCCGAAGAAGTCTCGATCTACGAGGCCGGCGGCGTGCTGCAACGCTTCGCCCAGGACTTCCTGGAATCGAACACCTCCAACAAGGCTGCCTGATATGCCGACCTTCAAGCCTCAAGTAAAAATCCCCGCCACCTATATGCGGGGCGGCACCAGCAAGGGCGTGTTCTTCAAGCTGGCCGATCTTCCCGCGGCCGCGCGCGTGCCCGGCCCGGCGCGCGACGCCCTGCTGCTGCGCGTGATCGGCAGCCCCGATCCCTACGCCAAGCAGATCGACGGCATGGGCGGCGCGACCTCCTCCACCAGCAAGAGCGTCATCGTCGGCCCGGCGACAAAGCCCGGTCATGACGTCGATTACCTGTTCGGCCAGGTCTCGATCGACTCCCCGTTTGTGGACTGGAGCGGCAATTGCGGCAACCTGTCGGCAGCGGTGGGGCCGTTCGCCATTTCGGCCGGCCTGGTCGATCCCGCGCGCGTGCCGGCCAACGGCATCGCCACCATCCGCATCTGGCAAGCCAACATCGGCAAGACCATCATCGCCCACGTGCCGATGATGGATGGGCAGGTACAGGAAACGGGCGACTTCGAACTCGATGGCGTGACCTTCCCGGCCGCCGAAGTGCAGCTCGAATTCATGGATCCCGCGGCGGAGGAAGAGGGGGGCGAGGGTGCAAATTCGGCGATGTTCCCCACCGGGCAACTGGTCGACCAGCTGGACGTCCCGGGCGTGGGCAGTTTTCCGGCCACGATGATCAACGCCGGCATCCCCACCATTTTCGTCAACGCCGCCGACATCGGCTACACCGGCCTGGAACTGCAGGACGCCATCAACGGCGATCCGAAAGCGCTGGCGCGGTTTGAAACCATCCGCGCTTACGGCGCCCTGCAGATGGGCCTCGTCAAGCATATCGATGAAGCGGCGCGGCGCCAGCACACCCCCAAGATCGCCTTTGTCGCGCCGCCGGCCAGCTACACGGCGTCGAGCGGCAAGCAGGTCGAGGCGAAGGACATCGACCTGCTGGTGCGGGCCCTCTCGATGGGCAAGCTGCACCACGCCATGATGGGCACGGCCGCCGTCGCAATCGGCACCGCCGCCGCGATTCCCGGCACCCTGGTCAACCTGGCCGCGGGCGGCGGCGCGCGCACGGCGGTCCGCTTCGGGCATCCGTCCGGAACCTTGCGCGTGGGGGCGGAGGCGGTCAATGAGAATGGCGTGTGGACAGTGGCAAAGGCGATCATGAGCCGCAGTGCGCGGGTGCTGATGGAAGGCGCTGTGCGCGTACCCGAGGCGTAAAACGAGGGGGGACTGGCCCTGCGGGGCTTTTGGTCCGGGGGACCAAAAGCGAGCCCGAAGGGCCTGTCCCCATTCAATCTTTACCTGCGCCCCCGGCGCCCATCCTGCATTAATAGCTAAGCGGAGTATGGCGCACTCTGTTGTTTCCTCACCGCATGTTGTAAATTCTTCAACGACGAAGTTTTCATTTGTCTGGCATCTCGACATCCATGCGTTTACACTCGACCGCAGAAGTGGCCCTTCTTGAGGCCACCGCACATCGAGAGACATGGATAGACCCACCCACCCTGCATTGGCAGTGTCGCCCGCGGCGGCCCTGGCCTTAGTTGGCGCCCCCGCCTGTGCGTGCGATGCGCGCGGGCTGGTCACCGCTGCCAACAGTGACATGGTGCTGCTGCTGGGGGAGGATCCCCAGGGGCGTTCCCTGCTCGATTTCTTTGCCCGCGCCAGTATGGCCAGCAGCGCCGCCGCGCTGCACGCCGCGCTGCGGCTTCCCCAGCACTGGGACGGCGTGCTCACTGTGGGCGGCGAGGACATCGCGGTGCAACTGCGCGCCAAGCCCCTCGTGGACGGTGCGCCCGGCTGTACCATCGTCTTCACCGACATCCGCCCCTTCGAGCGCAGCCAGGCTGAATTGCGCCAGACCCTGCTCGAACAAAAGGCCATCCTCGACAATGCTTCGGTCGGCATCCTGTTTTCCAAGGCGGGGACGATGATGTCCTGTAATCCCCGCTTTGCCGAGATGTTCGGCTACAGCCAGGCCGAGATGATGGGGCAGCCCGCGGCCATCGTGTTCACCTCAAGCGAGGCTTACCGGGCCTTTGGCGCCGTGGCGGGGCCTTTGCTGTCGCACGGCCAGCCCTATGAATGCGCCGAGCACCAGTTCGTGCGGCGCGACGGCGCCGTGATCTGGTGCCGGGTGCGGGCCAAGGCGCTCGACACGGTGCGCAGCCAGGAAGGCACCATCTGGATCCTGGAAGACGTCACCGAATCGCGCCAGCGGCTGGTCGAAGTCCAGGCCATCATGACGAACGCCTCGGTGAGCATATTATTTACCAAGAATCGCCTGATCACCCGCTACAACCGGGGGTTTGCCGAGATGTTCGGCTACCAGGAGCACGAGGCGCTGGGCCTGCCCGGGCGGGCCCTGTATCCCAGCGACGAAGTCTACGAGGCGGTCGGCGCAGCTGCCTGGCCGCTGCTGTCGACGGCGCGGCCCTACCAGGCCGAAGTCTTCATGCAGAGGAAGGATGGCAGCGTGATGTGGGCCCAGTTGATCGCCTACGTCGTCAACGCCGACGATGCGGCCGCCGGCACCATCTGGATCATCGAGGACCGCACCGCCCACAAGGAAGCCGAGGAAGCGCTGCGCAACACCCTGCTGGAAAACCAGGCCATTCTCGATAGCGCCGTGCTGGGCATCTCGGTGGTCGAACACGGCGCCAACCTGCGCAGCAACGCCAAGATGGAGGAGCTGTTCGGCTACGGACCGGGCGAAATGGATGGCATCGCCGTGCGCGCGCTCTATCCCGATGCGGCGGGCTGGGAACGGGCCCGCACCGACACGGCGCGCGAGTTCGCGGCAGGGCGGGTCAGCACGGGCGAATTTCAGCTGGCGCGCAAGGACGGCTCGCTGTTCTGGGCGCGCCTGTCGGGCCGCCCGTTTGACATGGCGCGCCCGCGCGGGCGTTCGGTGTGGCTGATCGACGACGTCACCGTGCGCCGCCAGGCCGCCGAGACGGTGCGCCGCGCGCGCGACGAACTGGAACTGCGGGTGCAGGAGCGCACCGCCGAACTGGCCGGCGCCAACGCGCTGCTGCAGGGGGAGATCGTCGAGCGGCGCCAGGCCGAGGCGCGGGTGCACCACATGGCCTATCACGACAGCCTGACGGGACTGCCCAATCGCGCCCTGCTGGCCGACCGCCTCGAGCGCGCCATGCTGACGGCGGCGCGCAGCGAGCGCCGGCTGGCGGTGATGTTCATTGATCTCGACCGCTTCAAGACCATCAACGATTCGCTGGGCCACCAGACGGGCGACCATTTGTTGAAGGAAGTGGCCAGCCGCCTGTGCCGCGCAGTGCGGGTGAGCGACACGGTGGCGCGACTGGGCGGCGATGAATTCGTCGTGCTGGTGCCGGGCATCCGCGCCAGCGCCGAGTGCGTGGGGGTGGCCGAGAAAATCATCGAGGCGCTCGACGCCCCGTTTCCCGTCGAAGGCCGGCAGCTGCACATCACGCCCTCGATCGGCATCAGCCTGTATCCCGACGATGGCATGGACGTCGATGCGCTGATGGGACATGCCGACGCCGCCATGTATCACGCCAAGGCCAACGGGCGCAATAATTACCAGTTCTTCACGCAGAAGATGAACCAGGCCGCGGCCCAGCATTTCGAGATGGAGAGCAGCCTGCGTTCGGCGCTGGCGGAGGAGCAGTTCGAGCTGTTTTACCAACCCATCGTCGAGACCAGCACGCGCCGCCTGCATACGCTGGAGGTGCTGCTGCGCTGGCGCCGTCCTGGGGTGGCGCATGAAAGCGGTCTTGAGTTCCCCGACCGCTTCATCCCCATCCTCGAGGAAAACGGATCGATCGTGCCGGTGGGCGAGTGGGTGCTGCGCCAGGCCTGCGAGCAGAGCGTGGCCTGGCAGAAGGCCGGTTTTGCGCCGGTGCCGCTGGCGGTGAACCTGTCGCCGCGCCAGTTCATGCACCGGGGCCTGATCGAATCGATCCGCCGCACGCTCGATGAAACGGGCATCGATCCGGCCCTGATTGAATTCGAGATCACCGAAACGGCCCTGATGCAGCATGGCGAACAGACGCTGGAAATCCTCGGTCAGATCAACGCCATGGGCATCCGCCTGTCGATCGACGACTTCGGCACCGGATATTCGAGCCTGGCCTATCTGAAGCGCTTCCCGGTGCGCAAACTGAAAATTGACCGCGCCTTCATCAAGGACCTCGAGCAAAGCGCCGAAGACCGCGCCATCGTCGGCGCCATCATCGCCCTGTCCAACAGCCTGCAACTGGCCGTGGTGGCCGAAGGGGTCGAGACGGAAGGGCAGTTCGCCCTGCTCGGGGAGGCCGGCTGCACCTATGCGCAGGGCTACCTGTTTTCCAGGCCCGTGCCGGCCGAATCCGTGTTTTCGGCCTGACTACAGGGTCGCGATCACCGGCACGTGATCCGAGGGCTGCTCCCAGGTGCGCGGATCGCGGTCGATCACGCAGGCCGTGCAGCGCGCCTTCAAGGCATCCGACAGCAGGATGTGATCGATCCGCAGCCCCCGGTTGCGGCGGAAGCCCATCATGCGGTAATCCCACCAGCTGTACGATTTTTCAGGCTGCTCGAACAGGCGAAAGGCGTCCGTCAGGCCCAGGTCCACCAGGGCGGTGAGGGCAGCCCGTTCGCGTTCGGAGCAGTGGATCTTGCCTTCCCATTCAGCCGGATCGTGCACGTCGCGATCAAGCGGGGCGATGTTGTAGTCGCCCAGCAGGGCCAGTTGGGGATGTGCCGCCATCTCCTCGGCCAGCCAGTCGCGCAGCGCCGCGAGCCAGGCCATTTTATAGCCGTACTTTTCTGAATCGACTTCCTGGCCGTTTGGCACATAGGCGCAGACGATGCGCATGCCGCCAATGGTGGCCGCCAGGATGCGCTGCTGGGCGTCCTCGTAGCGGGGATTGTTTTTGACCACGTCCTCGATCGGCAGGCGCGAGAGGATGGCCACGCCGTTATAGGTTTTCTGGCCGCTGAAGGCGACCTGGTAACCGGCCGCGTTGATTTCCGCGACGGGGAATTTG
>JBJMVV010000181.1:0-8076 GCA_045810505.1 Massilia sp. | reverse complement strand
AGCCACAGGTTGTTGGCGTCAAGATAGATGGCGCCCGTGGCCGCCGTGTAATAGCTGGGGCGCACGTGCGAGCCGATCACGATGGTGGTCACGCCGGCCAGCAGGCGGCGGAAGTCGCCATTGACGTCCTGGTTGGTGAGGAAGCTTTCAAAATTCGCGCCGAGGAAGTCGTGCGGGACCAGCACCCGGCCCATCACCTGCGCCACCGTCGGCACGGCGCCGGCGCCCGCTTCCGTCTGCAGGAGCGGCAAGGTGGCGGTGGTGCAGAAATTGGTGTTCGCGCTGTTGACGTAATAAATGCTGATGTCATAGCTGCAACGGGCGAGCACCCCCGCGTACTGGCTGGCTGCACGGTAGGGATGAACCCGCTCGGTGCTGTCGAACAGGTAGCCATTGGGTTTGGCGGGCTGGGTTTCCACGCTCACGCTCACCTCGTCGCTGTCCTGGCGCCCGCTGCTGGTGGTCATCAGGGCGCGGAATTTCAACACGGTGTCGGTGGCGGTCTTGGGCGAAGTGAACATCAACAGGCGGGGATCGTCGGTGTTCAGGGTCACCGCGGGGCCGGCCGTCTGGGTCCAGGTGATGCTGCTGACGGCTTCTCCACCGCTCAGGACGGGCCAGGCGCGCACCGAGGTGGCCGTTTCGGCGCGCACGGAATGGTCGGCGCGCACGGTGATGAAACTGCCGGCGGGGGCGTCCGTGACCTGCACGTCGGCGCTGGCGCTGGCCGTGCGGCCATCGAGCAGGGTAACGTCGGCGCGCAGGCGTACGGTACCTGCGGCGTCCGGCTCAAAGGCGACGGTGGCGTTGCGCGAGGCCTGCAATTGCACGGCCGGGCCGCTTTCCTGCACCCAGTTGATGTCGCCCATGGCGCCGCTGCAGGCCTGCACGGTGGCGCCAGCCGTCTTGCCGGCCGCGACCGTGCTGTCGGCCACGATGCGCACGACGCACGCGGACGATGGGGCATCGGACACGGAGCCGGGGCCGGGGTCCGCACTGGTGCTGCCGCCGCCACCGCCGCCGCAGGCAGTAAGGAGGGTCGACAGCAGGGTCGACAGTAAGGCTGCGCTGGCAAGGCGGGGCCGGACGGACTGGGATGGCACGATGGCGGGAATTGGGTTCACTGGGTTCCTGGCTCTAATGATGGGAAATTGCACACGATAAGTGCCCCAAAGATAGCCGGCTTACGATACCTCAAAACGCCCCCGTTCCATGCAAGCGCCGCTGTCGTCCCTGAAAAAAATTTTGACAACATTGCCTCCAGGCACGGGCATAGGTGGCGCGCGGCTTTTGTCTTGATCTGTTCACAACTAACAGGTATTGCGCATCCTGTGACTCTTATTTACAACAATTGCTTTGCCGACAGCCCCGATCTTGATATGCTGCGCGCCAGTTTTGCTTTGCACAAAAAAAGCCGAAACCATTTATATGTCCACGCTTCTGACCAGGAATCCCATGCACAATAAAAGCCGCCCTACCCCCGCGCTTGCTCCCTCGCTGCTGTGCCTCGCCCTTGCCGCAGCCTTTCCACTTCACGCCGCGTATGCGCAGGAAGCTGCTCCAGCCGCCCCAGCTGAAGCCAAGCCCGCCGCCGCCCAGCTCGAAACCGTCATCGTGACCGCCCAGCGCCGTTCGGAAAACATCAAGGATGTTCCGATGGCAATTACCACCCTGAAAGGCGAGAAGCTCGACACCCTCGTCGCCGGTGGCGCCGACATCCGCTTCCTGTCCAGCCGGGCGCCAAGCCTGTCGGTGGAATCGGACTACGGCCGTTCCTTCCCCCGCTTTTACATCCGCGGCCAGGGCAATACCGATTTCGACCTGAACGCCTCGCAGCCAGTTGGCCTGGTGGTCGATGACGTCGTGCAGGAAAGCCCGATGCTCAAGGGCTTCCCCGTGTTCGACGTCGACCAGGTGGAAGTGCTGCGCGGCCCCCAGGGCACCCTGTTCGGCCGCAACTCGCCTGCCGGTGTGATCAAGTTTGACTCCGTCAAGCCCCAGTTCAAGAACGAAGGCTACGCCACCATCGGCTTTGGCAACTACGGCGCCAAGAACGGCGAAGGCGCCTACAACATTGCCCTGTCCGACACCGTCGCCGTGCGCCTGTCGGTGCAGTCGCAGAACCGTGACGACCGCGTGCACAATCCGCGTCCGACCGGCACCCACAGTTTCGAAGGCTACAACGACAACGCCGGCCGCCTGCAGGTGCTGGTGCAGCCGAACAAATCGTTCAGCGCGCTGTTCAACGTGCACGCCCGCGATCTCGACAACAACGCCACCCTGTTCCGCGCCAACATCATCAAGAAGGGCACGAACGAGCTGGTCGACAATTTCGACTACGACAGCTACCCGACCGACGGCGTCAACACCCAGCGCCTGAAAACCAAGGGCGGCAGCATGCGCCTGCGCTGGAACCTCGACAACGTCACCCTGCACTCGATCACGGGCTATGAAAAGGCCGAGTTCTACAGCCGCGCCGACGTCGATGGCGGCTACGGCGCCGTGTACGCCCAGCCGTCCGGTCCCGGCTTCATTCCCTTCGTCGTGGAAACGGCGGACGTGCTGCCGAATCATCACCAGTTCACCCAGGAACTGCGCGCCGAGTCGAACGGTCCGGGTCCCCTGCAGTGGATCGGCGGCCTGTTCTACTTCAACGAGCATATCCAGATCGACAGCATCAGCTTCGATTCGCTGGCCCCAGGCAACCCGCAAAACAGCGCCTACGCGACCCAGAACCAGGACTCCCGTTCCATCGCTGCCTTCGGTTCGCTCAACTATGCTGTCAGCGACAAGCTGAAACTGCGTGGCGGCCTGCGCTACACCAAGGACAAGAAAGAGTTCTCGGCCAAGCGTGTGGAAGCGACCACGTCGGGTCCTTTCTTCATCAACCGCGACACCAACAACACCAGCTGGGACCTGTCCGGCACCTACGCCCTCACTGCGGACACCAATCTGTTCGCCCGCGTTGCCACCGGCTACCGCGCGCCCAGCATGCAGGGTCGCCTGAACGGCCTGACCGACCTGCCTTCCGTCGCCAACGCGGAAAAAGCCCTGTCGTATGAGGCCGGCATCAAGCAGGACCTGTTCGACAAGCGCGCCCGCCTGTCCGCTTCCGTGTTCCAGTACCGCGTGAAAGACAAGCAGCTGACCGCCGGCAGCGGCGTCATCAACATGAACCAGTTGATCAACGCTGACAAGGTGACCGGACAAGGCGTCGAGCTGGACTTCCAGGCCCTGCTGTCGGATTCGCTGCGCCTGACCCTGGGCGGCAGCTACAACGACACGGAAATCAAGGACGGCAAGCTGTTTGTCCAGCAGTGCGGCAACTTCGCCAACACGGGCGGCGTCGCTGGCTGCACGGTGACCAATGCGGCCGGCCCCTTCCCGGGCACCGTGCTGATCAACGGCAACCCGCTTCCGCGCGCACCGAAGTGGCAAGGCAACTTCACCCTGCGTTATGCGGTTCCCGTGGCGGATGGCGAGTTCTTCGCCTTGACCGACTGGGCTTACCGCAGCTCCTACAATATGTTCCTGTACGAAGCCAAGGAATACAAGGCCAAATCGCTGCTCGAAGGCGGCCTGCGCACAGGTTACAAGTGGCAGGATTCGAAGTATGAAGTGGCGGCCTTTGCCCGCAACATCACCAATCGCATCCAGGTCGTCGGCGCCATCGATTTCGATAACCTGACCGGCATCCTGAACGAGCCACGCACCATCGGCGTCCAGTTCAAGGCAAACTTCTAAGCGTAAAGTTTTTTCACGCTGTGAAACGAGAAGAAGGTCCGCGAGGGCCTTCTTTTTTTTATGCCTGCTCAGCTGGCGCCATCGGCACCTTCGGCCCCCTCGGCATCAGCGTTCTTCGCGCGTGTGCCACAGCCGCAGGATGGTCACGCTGCTGTTGGCTACCGCGTAGCGGATTTCATACTGCCCCACCACCAGGCGCCGCACTTCGCGCTCTTCAAATTCAGGCATCGGCTCCCCAAGGCGCGGATGATGGGCCAGCTTGCCCACTGCCGCCGTCAAGCCTTTGACGGCCCGGGCTGCCGCCCCCTTGCTGCCCACCGACAAAAATTCATGCAAGCCCACCAGGTCCGACAAGGCCTTGCTACTCCACCGCAAGCGCATCAAGGCACCCGCGGCGGCGGCAACTCCTCGTCAAGGCCCAGCCGGTCGGCCCAGGCCGCAACAGCCTCGTGATCGATCACCATGCCGGCGTCGATATCGGCCAGCGCTTCGCGGGTGAGGCGGTGACGCTCCTCCTGCCGGGCGACCCAGTCGGACAGGGCCTGCTTGATGACCCAGCCGCGCGGACGGTCCAGGCGGCTGGCAAGCTGGTCGACCTTGTCGGCCAGCGAAACGGGAACATGGGCGGTGATCACTTTGGTCCCGATGTCGTTCATGGAAGCTCCTATGCTGCTCGCCGGGGTGTGCGGATGGACGAGCTACATCAAATGTGCGCACTTTCGATGGCGCTCGTAGCGGCTTGCTGCGCCACTTTGATTTGATGTTCCCAGCTTCGCCATTCCCCGTCAAATCATATTTAATCAGTTTTAATCATAATTAATTAATAGCGAAAAGACGAAAAAAAACCGCCCTCCCGGGCGGTTTTCATGGTCGTAAGCTTGCTTAAAACTGCGCTTCGGTCAACGCCATCACCCCGGCGCTGCCGGCGACAATGGCCGTGCGCAGACTGCCCGCCTGCGACAGCACATGGTCGGCAAAGAAGCGCGCCGTGCCGATCTTGGCCTGATAAAAACTGGCGTCTCCCTCGCCGGCGTCGAGCTTGCGCTGCGCGATCAGGGCGGCGCGCGCCATCTGCCAGCCGCCCAGCACGATGCCGGCCAGGCGCAGATAAGGCACGCTGCCCGAGAAGGCGGCCTTGACGTCGGTCTTGACGTTGGCGACCATGAAGTCGATCACCGACTCCAGCGCCGTGCTGCCCAGCGCCAGTTGCGCGGCCATCGCCACGAAATGCTCGCCGCCCGTTTCCTGCAACTGCGCTTCGGTGGCGCGCACCTGGGCCAGGATCGACTTGGCGACCGCGCCGCCGTCGCGCACCGTCTTGCGGCCGACCAGGTCGTTGGCCTGGATGGCGGTGGTGCCTTCATAGATGGTGAGAATCTTGGCGTCGCGATAGTGCTGGGCGGCGCCCGTCTCTTCGATGAAACCCATGCCGCCGTGCACCTGTACGCCGTCGCGGGTAACGTCCTGCGACATCTCCGTCGACCAGCCCTTGATGATCGGCACCAGGTATTCGTAGACAGCCAGGTTTGCCGCGCGGGTGGCTGCATCGGGGTGATGGTGGGCCAGGTCCGACAGGCCCGCGCCGACGTAGGCCAGCGCGCGCGCCGCCTCGGTTTGCGAACGCATCGACATCAGCATGCGGCGCACGTCGGGGTGGTGGATGATGGTGACGGGACCGGCCGAGCCAGAGAGGTCGCGCGACTGGACGCGGTCTTTCGCAAACGCCACTGCCTGCTGGTAGGACCGTTCCGCCAGGCCGATGCCCTGCATGCCGACGCCAAAGCGGGCCGCGTTCATCATGATGAACATGTACTCGAGGCCGCGGTTTTCCTCACCGACCAGTTGGCCGATGGCGCCGCCATGGTCGCCGAATTGCAGCACGGCGGTAGGGCTGGCCTTGATGCCCAGCTTGTGCTCGATCGAGACGCAGTGGGCGTCATTGCGCGCGCCCAGCGAACCGTCGGCATTGACCATGAATTTCGGCACCAGGAACAGCGAGATGCCTTTGACGCCGGCGGGCGCGTCGGGCGTGCGCGCGAGCACCAGGTGGACGATGTTCTCGGCCATGTCGTGTTCGCCGTACGTAATGTAAATCTTGGTGCCGAAAATTTTGTAGTTGCCATCGCCCTGCGGCACGGCGCGGGTGCGCACGGCGGCCAGGTCGGAACCGGCCTGAGGCTCGGTCAGGTTCATGGTGCCGGTCCACTTGCCGGAGATCAGCGGCTCGAGATAGGTGGCCTTCTGTTCGCTGGAACCGGCCGTGATCAGCGCCTCGATGGCGCCGTCGGTCAGCAGGGCCACCAGGGCAAACGAGATCGAGGCCGCGTTGAGCATCTCGATGCAGGGCGTGGCGACCAGTTTCGGCAGGCCTTGGCCGCCAAACGCGGTGGGGTGCTGCACACCCTGCCAGCCCGCTTCCGCAAAGCTTTTGAAAGCTTCCTTGAAGCCGGCTGCCGTCGTGACCTGGCCGTCGTGCCAGAAGCTGGGCTTGACGTCGCTCGGGTAGTTCAGGGGCGCGACGACGTTGCCGCAAAACTTGGCGTTTTCTTCCAGCACCGCTTCGACCGTATCGCTGGTGGCGTCTTCGCAGCCGGGCAACTGGTTGATGGTGGACAGGTTGGCCAGTTCGTTCATCACGAACAGCATGTCTTTCAAGGGGGCTTGGTAAGTCATTGTGTCTCCAGGATGGAAAAACGTCGTTCGCGCGGTAGCGGGAACGACGTTGAATGCAGGCGGGCTTGGATTAACCGAGTTGCTTGACGAGATCAGGGACAACTTCAAACAGGTCGCCGACGATGCCGTAGTCAGCCACCGAGAAAATCGGCGCTTCCGGATCCTTGTTGATGGCCACGATGGTCTTCGAATCCTTCATGCCGGCCAGGTGCTGGATGGCGCCCGAGATGCCGACGGCAATGTAGAGCGCAGGGGCAACGATCTTGCCGGTCTGACCGACCTGCCAGTCGTTCGGCACGAAGCCGGCGTCGACGGCGGCGCGCGAGGCGCCCATGCCGGCGCCAAGCTTGTCGGCCAGCGGCTCGAGAATCTTGAAGTTGTCGCCCGAACCCATGCCGCGGCCACCGGAGACGATGATCTTGGCGGCGGTCAGTTCAGGACGGTCGGATTTCGCCAGCTCGCGGCCAACAAAGCTCGACTTGCCCGAATCGCCGACGGCGGTCACGGTCTCGACGCTTGCTGCGCCGCCGGTGGCGGGCGCCGAATCAAAGCCCGTGCCGCGCACGGTGATGACTTTGACCTTGTCGCTCGACTGCACGGTGGCAATGGCGTTACCGGCATAGATCGGGCGCTCGAAGGTGTCGGGCGAGTCGACCTTGGTGATTTCCGAGATCTGGGCAACGTCGAGTTTGGCAGCCACGCGGGGCAGAATGTTCTTGCCGTAGGCGGTGGCGGGCGCCAGGATGTGCGAGTAGGCAGCGGCCACGGCCAGCACCTGCTCGGCGACGTTTTCAGCCAGGCCATCGGCAAAGTGCGGCGCGTCGGCGACCAGCACCTTGGTGACGCCGGCGATGGCGGCAGCGGCTTCCACCGCGGCGCCGCAGTTGCTGCCAGCAACGAGGATATGGACTTCGCCACCGCATTGCGTTGCGGCGGTGACGGTGTGGTGGGTGCTGCCCTTGAGGCTAGCGTTGTCGTGTTCAGCAATAACTAAGGCGACCATGATATATCCCGATTCTTGACGTTAGATGACTTTGGCTTCGGTACGCAGCTTGGCGACCAGGGCGGCGGCGTCGGGCACCTTGATGCCGGCCGAACGCTTGGGCGGCTCGACCACTTTCAGGGTCTTCAGGCGCGGCGCCACGTCGACACCGAGCTCTTCCGGCTTGATCACATCGAGCTGCTTTTTCTTCGCCTTCATGATGTTCGGCAGGGTGACGTAGCGGGGCTCGTTCAGGCGCAGGTCGGTGGTGATGATGGCGGGCAAAGCGAGGGCCAGGGTTTCCAGGCCGCCATCGACTTCGCGGGTGACGGTGACCTTGTCGCCTTCCAGCACGACTTTCGACGCAAAGGTCGCTTGCGGCCAGCCCAGCAGGGCGCCCAGCATCTGGCCGACCTGGTTGCTGTCATCATCAATGGCCTGCTTGCCCAGGATGATCAACTGCGGCTGTTCCTTGTCGGCCACGGCCTTGAGCAACTTGGCGACGGCCAGCGGCTCCAGGTACGGCGTGGTTTCTACCAGGATGGCGCGGTCGGCGCCAATGGCCATGCCGGTGCGCAGGGTTTCCTGCGCTTGCGTCACGCCGCAGGTCACGGCGATCACTTCGGTGACCTTGCCCGCTTCCTTCAGGCGCATGGCTTCTTCCAGGGCGATCTCGT
>JBJMVV010000180.1:0-21981 GCA_045810505.1 Massilia sp. | reverse complement strand
TGCCGTGCTGCGCGATATTGTCTTCATCAGCAATGAAGTGATGGACAATCCCAGCTTCGACATGAGCCGCTCGGACGGCATTACCGATTCCGTGTTCCACATCCTGCGCAACGCCAATGTGCTGCGCCCCATGCGCAATCCCAACCTGGTGGTGTGCTGGGGCGGCCATTCCATTAACCGCGTCGAATACAATTATTCGAAAGAGGTGGGATACCAGATGGGTTTGCGCGACCTGGATATCTGCACCGGCTGCGGCCCCGGCGCCATGAAAGGCCCGATGAAGGGCGCCACCATCGGCCACGCCAAGCAGCGCCTCACCAATGGCCGCTATCTGGGCATTTCAGAGCCGGGCATTATCGCCGCCGAATCGCCCAATCCCATCGTCAATGACCTGGTGATCATGCCGGACATTGAAAAGCGCCTGGAAGCGTTTGTGCGCACGGGCCACGGCATCGTGGTGTTCCCCGGCGGCGCCGGCACGGCCGAAGAGATCCTGTACATACTCGGCATTCTGCTCCATCCGGAAAACGCGCAAATCCCGTTCCCCCTGATTTTCACGGGACCGGAAACGGCGCGCGAGTACTTCCAGCAGATCGACGATTTTATCGGCACCACGCTTGGCGAAGCGGCCCGCAAGCGCTACACCATCATCATCGACGACCCGGAAGAAGTGGCGCGCCGCATGCAAACGGGGATCAAGGAAGTGCGGGAATTCCGCAAGTCGCGCAGCGACGCCTATTATTTTAATTGGCTGCTGAAGATCGACCAGGAATTCCAGAAGCCTTTCAAGCCTACCCACGAAAATATGCGGGGCCTGTCGCTGCACAAGAACCAGGAAGTGCACTTATTGGCCGCCAACCTGCGCCGCGCGTTTTCGGGCGTGGTGGCTGGTAATGTGAAAGACGAAGGGATCCGGGCGATCGAGAAATACGGCCACTTCGAGATTCACGGCGACGCCGCCATCATGGGACCGATGGATGCCTTGCTGTCATCGTTTGTGGCGCAGAGCAGGATGAAGTTGCCAGGTAAGACGTACATTCCTTGCTACCGCGTAGTCAAATGACCAGCGACGGGGACTGGCGCCGCAGGTGCCTGTCCCCATTCAAACTTTACCTTGCGCAGCGCGCCCATACTGCAGTAAAAGCAAAAGGCGTCAGGCACCTGCGGCGCCAGACCCCCGCCGATTACTCTTCGCGGCGCAAATGCGGGAACAGAATCACATCCCGGATATTCGGCGAATCCGTAATCAGCATCATCAGGCGATCAATCCCGATGCCGCAGCCACCGGCCGGCGGCATGCCGTATTCCAGCGCGCGGATGTAGTCGGCATCGTAGAACATGGCTTCCTCGTCGCCGGCATCCTTGGCGGCCACCTGGGCCAGAAAGCGGGCCGACTGGTCTTCGGCGTCGTTCAACTCCGAAAAGCCGTTGGCGATTTCGCGGCCGACGATGAACAACTCGAACCGTTCGGTGATGCCGGCGTGGGTGTCGGAGGCGCGCGCCAGGGGCGATACTTCAGCGGGGTAGTCGATGATGAAGGTCGGCTCCCAAAGCTGCGCTTCGGCGGTTTCTTCGAACAGCGCCAGTTGCAGCGCGCCCAGGCCCGAGGTCGAGAAGGGCTTGACGCCGAACTTGCCCAGTTCCGTCTTCAGGAACGCCACGTCGCCAAGCTGCTCCTGGGTGTAGTGGGGCGCGTACTTGTTGATCGCCTCGACGATGGTCATGCGGTGGAAGGGCTTGGACAGGTCCAGCGCGCGTCCGCCGTAAGTCAGTTCCGCGGTGCCGTGGGCATCAATGGCGGCCTGGCGGATCACGGCTTCCGTGAAGTTCATGATCCACTGGTAGTCGGTGTAGGCCGCGTAGAACTCCATCATCGTGAATTCCGGATTGTGGCGCGGCGAGACGCCTTCGTTACGGAAGTTGCGGTTGACTTCAAAGACGCGGTCAAAGCCGCCCACGACCAGGCGCTTCAAATACAGTTCTGGCGCGATCCGCAGGAACATCTCCATGTCGAGCGCATTGTGGTGGGTGATGAAGGGTTTGGCCGCGGCGCCGCCGGGGATGGTGTGCAGCATCGGGGTTTCTACTTCGAGGAAGTCGTTCTTTTCCATGAAGCGGCGAATCGACGACATGGCGGCGGTACGCGCCTTGAAGGTGCGGCGCGTCTCTTCGCTCATGATCATGTCGACGTAGCGCTGGCGGTACTTGGTTTCCTGGTCGGCCAGGCCATGGAATTTGTCGGGCAGGGGACGCAGCGACTTGGTGATCAGGCGCAGGGTGGTGGCCTTGACCGTCAGTTCACCCGCGTTGGTGCGAAACAGCGTGCCTTCCACGCCCAGGATGTCGCCCAGGTCGTAGTGGTGCAGCGCTTCCATCGCTTCCGCGCCGGTCGCGTCGAGCGTGACGTAGATCTGGATGCGACCGTCCGCGCGCGGGCCGGACGAATCCTGCAGGGTGGCGAAGGCCGCCTTTTTGCCGGCGGCGCGCTTCAACATCATGCGCCCGGCGATGACCACGGCGACCGGGTTCGCTTCGAGTTCCTCGCGCGTCTTCTCGCCATACTGGGCGGCCAGGTCGGCTGCCTTGTGCTGGGGACGGAAGTCGTTGGGGAAGGCGATGCCCTTTTCGCGGATGGCGGCCAGCTTGGCGCGGCGCTCGGCGATGATCTTGTTTTCGTCAGCGGGGGCTGGGGCGGCTGCCTGGTCCTGGATGTCGGTGGTCATGGTGGTCTGGTGGTTTAATGTAAAAGTGCGGCGAGATCGAGCGAAGCGAAATCGGGTGCAATGGCGATGACGTTGTCAAACTGGGCGAAAGCTTCGGCGGGCAGGGTTGTGGTGAGCACCACGCAGCGCATGCCGGCATTGCGGGCCGCTTCCACGCCAAGCGGCGCGTCTTCAAAGACGATGCACTCAGGCGGCGCGGCGCCGAGCTTTTCGGCAGCGAGGAGAAAACCGTCCGGATGGGGCTTGCCGCGGGCGACATCGGCGGCGCCGACGATGGCGTCGAAATGGCGGCGCAGGTCCAGACCATCGAGGGTGAACTCGATGTTCCCCACTGGCGCGGCGGTGGCCACGGCCAGCTTGATGCCGGCCTCTTTGGCCGCCTTGATCAGCGCGTCAAAGCCGTTCACCGTCTTGCGGTGCGGGCCATACAGCTCGCGGTAGACGGCTTCCTTTTCCAGGTTGAGGCGCTTGACCTCGGCATCGTCGAGATCTTCGCCCAGGCGCGAGCGGATGATTTCCTTGCCCTGGCGGCCCGCCGTGGTGCGGAAGAATTCGTCGGCGTCGATGGCCATGCCGCGCTGCTCGAAGAAGCGGATCCACGACTGGGTGTGATAGCCCATGTTGTCGACGATGGTGCCATCCATGTCGAAGATGAATGCCTTGCTAGCCATTACACGCCCTGTTTCAGTGAAGCCGAGATGAAGTCATCGAGGTCGCCGTCAAGCACGCCCTTGGTGTTGCCCGTCTCGAAGTTGGTGCGCAGGTCCTTGATGCGCGACTGGTCCAGTACATACGAGCGGATCTGGTGGCCCCAGCCCACGTCGGTCTTGGAGTCTTCCAGTTTCTGCTGCTCGCTCATGCGCTTTCGCAGTTCGTGCTCGTACAGCTTCGCCTTGAGCATTTCCATCGCCTCGGCGCGGTTGCGGTGCTGGCTGCGGTCGTTCTGGCACTGCACCACGATACCGGTCGGGGCGTGGGTCATGCGCACGGCCGAATCGGTCTTGTTGATGTGCTGACCACCGGCGCCGGAAGCGCGGTAGGTGTCGACGCGGATATCAGCCGGGTTGACGTCGATCTCGATCGAATCGTCCACCTCGGGATAAACGAACAGACTCGTGAACGATGTGTGACGACCGTTCGCCGAGTCGAAGGGAGATTTTCGTACCAACCTATGGACGCCGGTTTCCGTGCGAAGGTGGCCGTAGGCGTACTCGCCCTCGACTTTCAGAGTGGCCGTCTTGATGCCGGCAACCTCGCCATCGGATTGCTCGAGAATTTCGACTTTAAATCCCTTGCGCTCGCAGTAGCGCAGGTACTGGCGCAGCAGCATGGACGCCCAGTCCTGGGCCTCGGTGCCGCCGGCGCCGGCCTGGATGTCGATGAAGCAGTTGTTGGCGTCGAGCTGGCCGCTGAACATGCGGCGGAACTCCATGCCCTCGATGACTTTCTGGATGGCCGTGACGTCGCCGCTGACCGCTTCGAGCGTGTCGTCGTCGTTTTCTTCACGCGCCATGGCGAACAGGTCCTGCGCGTCCTTGAGGTCCGCGTCGGCCTTGATGAGTGTATCCACCACGCCTTCGAGCGCCTTCTTTTCCTTGCCCAGGTCCTGCGCCCGCTTGGGGTCGTTCCAGACGGTGGGGTCTTCCAGTTCTTCGTTGACCTGCTCTAGTTTCTCTGACTTTTTATCGAAGTCAAAGATACCTCCGAAGTTCGGCTTCACGACTGGTCAAGTCGTTCAGCAGGGCGGAGAGGGCGTTGATGCGTTCAGCTTCCATGATCGTGTCGGTCTTTGCTTGTGTGGTCCGGGCCGGACAGGTGGCGCGAACGGGTGAATCGAACCGCGTATTATACCCGAGAGGAGGACGTTGGCGGCCAGTTGCCTTGCCGCCGCCTTGCCCGCGTCGTCGGGCTTACCGTATCATGTCTGGCTTCCGGCCCAGCGCGGCCGACGCCACTGATCGGATCTCCATGAACGCCCGCCTCGCCTGCCTTCCTGTCCCCTTCCTTCCTGTATTGACACCCTTGATGGCGGCGCTGCTGCTGGCCGGCTGCGCCACCGGCGCCGGCCAGGGGCCGCGGGCGGGGACCACCGCCACCCTGGCCGTGCTGGAGACCACCGATGTGCACTCGAACGTGGTCGGCTACGACTACTACAAGCTGGCCGAAGACAAGGCCTTTGGGCTCGACCGCACGGCGACCCTGATCGCCCGCGCCCGCGCCGAATTCCCCAACACGCTCCTGCTCGACAACGGCGACACCATCCAGGGCACGGCGCTGGCGGACTACCAGGCGCTGGTCAAGCCGCTGCCGTGCAACGAGACCCTGGCCGTCTACAAGGCCATGAACCAGCTGGGAATGGAAGGGGGCGGCATCGGTAACCATGAGTTCAACTATGGTCTGGCGTACCTGAACCAGGTCACCGGCAGCCATTTCGAGGTTGATGGGGTGGATGCGAACGCGCCCCGCTGCGCCGGCCCGGCCTTCCCGCAGGTGCTGGCGAACGTCTACAGCAGCAAGACGCACCGCCAATTGTTCGCCCCTTACCGCATCCTCGACAAGACCATCAAGGCGGTCGACGCCGACGGCAAGGCCGTCACCGCCCACGTCAAGGTGGGCATCATCGGCTTTACCCCGCCGACGATCGTGGAATGGGACAAGCGCTGGCTGGACGGCCGCGTCTACACGGAAGGCATCCGCGAGACGGCTGAAAAATATGTGCCGAAAATGCGCGCCGAAGGGGCCGATATCATCGTCGCCATTTCGCACGGAGGGCTCGACAACAGCCCCTACGCGCCATCGATGGAAAACGGGAACTGGTATCTGTCGCAGGTTCCCGGCATCGACGCCATGCTGATCGGGCACTCGCACCAGATTTTCCCCAACACCGCAAGTGCCGTCGCCCAGTTCAATCTGCCGGGCGTGGACAAGGCGGCCGGCACGGTCAACGGCGTGCCCACCGTGATGGCCAACCTGTGGGGCAAGCACCTGGGCGTGATCGGCCTGCACCTGTCGTGGGATGGTGCGCACTGGGTCATCGACAAGCGCCTGACGACCGTGGAGGCGCGCGGCGCGCAGTTGGCCGACAAGTCGTATGTGCCGGCTGATCCTGCCGTGACGGCCCTGGTCGCGCGCGAGCACGCCGCCACCATCGCCTACGTCAAGACCCCGGTGGGCGAGAGCGCGCTGCGCATGTCCAGTTATTTCGCCGACGTGGGCGATGTTTCGGCCATCGCGCCGGTCAACCTGGCGCAGGCTGACTACGTGGCGCGCTACGTCAAAACGAACCTGCCCCAGTTCGCGCCGCTGCCGGTGCTGTCGATGGCCTCGGCCTTCAAGAGCGGCTCGGCCGGCGTATCCGACTACACCGATGTCCCGGCCGGCAAACTGGCGCTGAACAATGCGGCGGACCTCTACCTGTATCCGAACACCCTGTACGCGGTGAAGGTCGACGGCGCGGGGCTGAAGGCCTGGCTGGAACATGGCGCCCAGCGCTTCAACACGATCGACCCGGCCCGTACGGGCGCGCAGGAACTGATCAATCCATCCTTCCCCAGCTATAACTTCGACATGCCCACCAGCGCCGATCTGCAGTACGGGATCGATATCACCAAAGCGCCGGGCCAGCGGATTGTCGGCCTCACCTACCTGGGCAAACCGGTGGCGGCGGGCGAGCAGTTCATCGTCGCCACCAATAACTACCGGGCCAGCGGCGGCGGTGGTTTCCCGGGGCTCGATGGCAGCAAGACCGTACTGGCCGCACCTGACACCAACCGCGATGTGCTGATTGAGTACATCAAGACGGCGAAGACTTTGCGGGCGGTGGATCAGCGCAGCTGGCATTTCGTGAAGGTGAAGACGGCGGGGCCGGTGGTGTTTCATGGTTCGCCTGGGAAGCTGGCGGTGGCGCAGGCGGCGGGGGTGGGGAATGTGGCGGAGTTGAAGGGTGAAGATGGCGGGGGTAAGGGGTTTGCCTTGTACGGGCTCGATTTGTCGAAATAAATGTATAACGGGGACAGGCGCCTTGCGGCGCCTGTCCCCATTTTGACCTTGCTCCGGATCTGAAAATGGGGACAGGCCTTCGGCGCGCACAAGGTCCCCCGGACCTCGTGCCCTGCAAGGCCAGTCCCCGATGCTGCTTAATTCAACTTGGCTTTCTCCTGCTGCACCAGAATAAACGGATGCACCACCGAGGTCCACAGCGAGGACTGCGCTTCCGTCCACGCCAGCGCCTGGGCGTCGCTGACCTTGCCGATTTTTCCTTCCGCCATCCAGGCGCTGATGCTGGCCTTGTCGTCGTGGGAGATGTGGACGGCGACCTTGATCAGGTCGAGGTCGGGGCTGACGAAAATCACGTTGCCCTGGGCGAAGTGGCGCTGCAGTTCGGCCCAGGGCAGGCGGGCTGTTTCGCTGTTGATCTTGTCGTGCAGGTCGGTGTCGTTGTCGGGGTTAAGCATGCTAAATCTCGCAAATTAAATGATTTCGATGATGGGTTCCGGCTTGCCGGCCCAGCTCAGGCGGTAGGCGGCGCCCTTGCGCACATTGCCGACCAGGGCGGGGCGGAAGCAGGCGAGGTTGGTGCCGGCGGTGCAGCGCACGCTGGGGAAAATCACACCCATCGAGCCGCCCTCCAGCAGGCGCGCCGCCAGTTCCTGCGAGGCGATATAGCTGTCCGGCGCCAGCGCCTTGGCAAATGTACGCCGCGCCGCGGCGGGACGCAAATCGTGGAAAGTGCCGGTGAAGTCGGACAGCATGACCTGGTAGCTGACGCTGTCGTTGAAGACGCCGATTTCCGCGTACTCCACCGTCTTGTGAAAGCTGATCTCGGCCAGCGCCGTTTCCAGTTCAAACGCGCAGTACCAGGCGCCGCGGTCGCCGTCGTTGAAGCGGTTGCCTTCGGGACGTGAATAGGTAAAGGCGGCGTTGATGATCCTGAAGTTGGGCAGGCCGAACACCAGTTCATCGACGCCGATGCCGGGCAGGCTGCCGTATTCGCCGCGCAGGCGGTCGTTGGTGGCGTTATCGAGGTCGAACAGGTCGCGCAGCATGGCGTCGTCCTCGGCCAGCGGCGCGAGCACGGAATCCTCGACGTCGGCAAAGCGCGAAGGAATCAGGCGGCAGGTGTCGAACTGGCGCAGCGCCGTCAGTGGCGGCAGCCGGTGCGCGCTGGCCGAATGCAGTGACGCCAAGATCAGAGACCCCCGCGGCGGGCGTCGAGCAGCTTGCGCACGGTTTGCATGGCCAGCAAGCCCCCGGCCAGCATCTGCGCCAGCGGGGTGCGGCCGGCGAACACGGGGTTGGAATTGGGCAGTTGGACCCACTGGTCGGCCAATTGGTCGCCGTAGAGGATGTGCAGGGCTTTATAAATGCCCAGCAGGTAGGAAATACGGGTGATGCGGTCCACTTCGAGCACCCGCTCGGGGTTCTTTTTCCATTCGTAGAAGCTGGAGGAGGACAGGCCCCCCAGCAGTTCGCGGGCGTCGTCATCGCGAATCTGCCAGCTTGCCGCCAGCTTGAAAAAGCCCTTCAGCGCCGATTTGGACAGACGCTCCCGCTCGGCGCGGTTGTTCAGGTCTACCAGCACGGCCGGCTCGTAACGGCTCTTCGGATACGCGTAGGCTAAATTCATGATTTCTCCGGTTGTGCAGTCTTTATACTCCATTTCCGTACCATATGCAAGGATGCGCATAAAATCTCCGTGACAGGCGTGGCGCCAGCCGGGGATTTTATGGCGGGAAGCGGCCGGGCGCCTTACGCCGGCTCAGCATGCTCCACCAATAATTGCACTTTGGTAACGCCGTTATATTCGTTGGCGTCGAGCCGGAACGCCACCCTGGTCCGCTCGGGCAGGGCGGCGGTGTGACCGAACCAGATGGCGTCGAAGCGCTGGCCATTGCGCTCGAGCAGCAGCTTGAGGTGGCGCTCCTTGAGGATGCGCTGGCTGACGACGCGAAATTCGTCGCAGAACACGGGCGGCGCAAAGCCCTGGCCCCACACTTCGCCGTCCATCAAGGCGATGAAGGCGGTGGTGTAGTAGGCGTCTTCCAGCGGGCCGTCGGTCTCGATGACCCGCTCTAACTGGGCGCTGGTGAGCCAGGCCTGGCCGACTGCTTCAAAGGCGTGGGCGAAGGCGTCAAAGCTTTCGGCGCGCAGGGTCAAACCGGCCGCCATGGCGTGCCCGCCGAATTTATCGATCAGGCTGGGCGCGCGTTTCGATACCAGGTCGAGCGCGTCGCGCAGGTGAAAGCCGGGAATCGAGCGCCCCGAACCCTTGATGAAGCCGTCGGCGCCCGGCGCGAAGGTGATGGTCGGGCGGAAGAATTTTTCTTTCAGGCGCGAGGCGACAATCCCGATCACGCCCTGGTGCCAGCTGGCGTCGAACACGGCGATGGTGCTGCTGTCGGCCGGCGAAAATTCGTCCAGGTGCAGCAGGGCCGTGTCCTGCATCTCGGCCTCGATCTCGCGCCGTTTCAGGTTGATTTCATTGAGCTGCTGGGCGATTTGCCAGGCGCGGCCCTCGTCGTCCGTGACCAGGCACTCGATCCCCAGCGACATGTCGTCGAGCCGGCCGGCGGCATTCAGGCGCGGCCCCAGCGCAAAGCCCAGGTCAAATGGCGAGGCGCTGCGGGCTTCGCGCCCGGCCACGCGGAACAGCGCGGCCACGCCCGCGTGCATGCGGCCGGCGCGCATGCGCTTGATGCCCTGGGCGACCAGGATGCGGTTGTTCGGATCGAGCCGCACCACGTCGGCCACGGTGCCCAGCGCCACCAGGTCGAGCAGGCTGTCCAGTTTTGGCTGGGTGGCGGCGTCAAACACGCCGCGCCGGCGCAGTTCCGCGCGCAGGGCCAGCAGCACGTAAAACACGACGCCCACGCCTGCCAGGTGCTTGCTGGGGAAGCCGCACTCGGGCTGGTTGGGGTTGACGATCACGCGCGCGGCCGGCAGCGTATCGCCCGGCAGGTGGTGGTCGGTGACGACGACTTCGATGCCGCGCCGGTTCGCTTCCAGCACGCCTTCCACGCTGGCGATGCCATTGTCGACGGTGATGATGATGTCGGGGGACTTTTCGCGCGCCGTCAATTCGACGATTTCGGGAGTGAGCCCGTAACCGTATTCAAAGCGGTTCGGCACGATGAAGTCGACGGTGGCGCCCATGGCCCGCAAGCCGCGCAGGGCCACGGCGCAGGCAGTGGCGCCGTCGCAATCGTAGTCGGCCACGATCACCATGTTCTTGCGCGCGCCGATGGCGTCGGCCAGGAATACGGCGGCGGCATCGATATGCTTCAGGCCAGAGGGCGGCATCAGCGATGACAGCTCGCTGGACAATTCACGCGGATCCTGCAGGCCGCGCGCGGCGTACAGGCGGGCCAGCACGGGATGCACGCCACCCTGGCGCAGCATTTCGGAATGGCGGAAGGAGGACGGGCGAATGGCGATGCGGGTCATGGCGTGCTTCTATTTATATGTGATCAGGGTGCCGCGGGTAGCAGGCGCTCCAGGCTGTGGCGGCGCCAGAAGCTGCGCTGGGCCATGGCGCTGGCGCCCACTTCCAGCAGGGCGGTGCGGTGGCTCAGCACCAATTTGGCTTTCATGCCGCCCTTCACCAGCGCCAGTACGGGCGCCAGCAGTTCATGGTCGATGCGTTTCATCTGCGCCAGCCAGGTGGCCCAGTCGGCGGCGAGATAGGGCTCGATCAGGTTGGCTTCGACGAAGATGGCGGGGCGCTCAGGCCTGGTGATCCAGTCGCCAATATGGCTGTGCACTGTCTCGCCCAGCGCCGCCAGCCAGGCCGGTGCGCCCGCGCTGGCGATGCGCGCTTCGGGGGGGCGCGCGCCGTTGGCGGCGGCCCAGGGCCAGAAGCCGTTAATGGCCGGCAGTCCGCGCGCTTCCCGTTCGGCGTTGGCCGGATGGCTGTGCCACAGCATCTGCACCTCGTTTTGCAGCTTGCGGTAGGCCAGGGCGCGTTCGCCCAGCGGCAGGCTGTCGGTCAGGTTCATGCCGCCGGTGGTGTCCGGACTGGTGGTGGCCAGGCTGTCCCAATCGCCGGCGCGCATGAACCAGGTGCTGGCGTCACCGAACAGCAAGGTGTGGCCATCTTCATCAAAATACGGCTTGGCGCTGTCGAACAGGGCGCGTGCGTGCGACTCCACCAGGGCCAGCCGGCGCACGTCCATCATCGACAGGTGGGTGCGGGCGATTTCAATGTGGGCGGGGTGGACGATCAGCCAGTCGTCGGCGCCCGGATCGAGCCCGAAGCCGCGCATGACGGCGCCGGCCAGGGCAAGCCGGTCGCCATCAACCAGGCCGAGCGCGCGCGCCAGCCAGAATTCGTGCGGCAGGGCGCGCGCGGCATCGTCGTGCGTGGACTGCCTGAACGCGGCGCTGCGGGTGAGCAGGGCGGCAAGATTCGGCGCTTCCAGGGCGCGCACCAGGTCGGCGGCCAGTTCGGGCGGGGGCAGGGCAAAGGGCACAACAAGGGTCAGGTCACTCATGTCCGTCATTGTAGGGCATCGGGCAGATGGGAGGAACGTCGCGGTCGCTGGCGGGCGATTCAATTGTGATAACCCCTGACACTGGCAGACGTTGTGTGGCACACTGCGGTTTTGCCGCGGTTTTGCCGCAGTTTTGCCGCGATTTGCACTGTGTGCAATGCGACACCTATACGTACAACCCCCTGGAGCACATGAGCATCATCCACAAACTGCCCTATGAATGGCTGGTCGGCCTGCGCTACACGCGCGCCGGCAAGCGCAGTGGCCGCAACAGTTTTATCTCCTTCATCTCGCTCATTTCCGTGGCCGGCATCGGCCTTGGCGTCGCCGCCCTGATCGTGGTGCTGTCGGTGATGAACGGGTTTCAAAAGGAAGTCACCGACCGCATGCTCTCCGTGCTGGCCCATATCGAGGTGTTCGATCCCAGCGGCGCGCTGCCGGACTGGCAGGCTTCTCGCGTCGACGCCTTCAAGAACCCCGCCGTGCGGGGCGCCGCGCCGTTTGTCGAAACCCAGGGCATGCTGGTGCGCGACACCATGCGTCCGGCCGTGATCCGCGGCGTGATCCCTGAAGAAGAAACCAAGGTGTCGGACGTGGCGCGCCAGATGAAGGCGGGCAGCTTCGGCGACCTGAAACCAGGCTCCTTCAATATCGTGATGGGCTACGCGCTGGCGGGGGCGCTGAACCTGTCGATCGGCGACAAGGTGACGATGCTGCTGGCCCAGGCGCAGACCACGCCGGCCGGCATGCTGCCGCGCACCCGCACCTTCACCCTGACCGGTATTTTCGAGGCGGGCCACTTCGAGTTCGATTCGGGCCTGGCCTTCATCAACCTGGAAGACGCTGAAAAAATGGAGCGCCTGCCCGGTCCTTCGGGGCTGCGCCTGCGCATCGCCGACATGCACCAGGCGCCCCAGGTGGCCCAGCAGCTGAAGAACAGCATGCCAGGCCCGCTGGTGGTGCGCGACTGGTCGCAGGCCAACGCCACCTGGTTCGCCGCCGTCCAGACTGAAAAGAAGATGATGTTTATTATCCTGACCCTCATCATCGCGGTGGCGGCCTTCAATCTCGTCTCAACCCTGGTGATGACGGTGACGGACAAGCAGGCCGACATTGCGATCTTGCGCACGCTCGGATCCTCGCCCCGTTCCATCATGAAGATCTTCATGATCCAGGGCGCGCTGGTGGGCCTGATGGGCACTGCCATCGGCGTCGGTTTCGGTGTGCTGGTGGCGATGAACATCGACGTCATCGTGCCCTTCATCGAACACCTGCTGGGTGTGCAGTTCCTCTCCAAGGATATCTATTTCATCAGCACCGTGCCGTCCGACCTGCGCTGGCCGGACGTGGCCAGGATCGGCGGCCTGGCCGTCGTACTGGCGTTTGTTGCCACCCTGTACCCCAGCTTTGCCGCCTCGCGCGTGAAGCCGGCGGAGGCGCTGCGCTATGAGTAATCCAGTCACTTTTGAAACCGCCATGTCCGCTGCTGACGCCTTGCCCAATTCGACCGTTGCTGCCGCCCCCGTGTTGTCCTGCCTGAACCTCGGCAAGACCTTCCGCCAGGGCGACTACGCTGTCGACGTGCTCTCGAGCGTCGACTTTTCCATCTTCCCGGGCGAACGGGTGGCCATCGTCGGCGCCTCCGGTTCGGGCAAATCGACCTTGCTGCACCTGCTGGGCGGGCTCGATACGCCTACTCGCGGCAGCGTCACCTTGAAGGGTGAGGATTTTGCCACCCTGTCGGAAACCCGTCGCGGCGACCTGCGCAACGCGGCGCTGGGCTTCGTCTACCAGTTCCACCACCTGCTGCCGGAGTTCTCGGCGCTCGACAACGTCGCCATGCCGCTGTTGATCCGCCGCGAAAAGCGCGCCAATGCGGAAAGCGCGGCGCTGGCGATCCTGCAAAGGGTCGGCCTGTCCAAGCGGGTGATTCACCGTCCTGGCGAATTGTCGGGCGGCGAGCGCCAGCGGGTTGCTCTCGCGCGCGCGCTGGTAACGCAGCCGGCTTGCGTGCTGGCGGACGAACCGACCGGGAACCTCGATCATGCCACCGCCCAGTCGATCTTCGACCTGATGCTGGAGTTGTCGAAGACGCTCGGCACGGCCTTTGTGATCGTCACCCACGACATCGAACTGGCGCGCCGCTGCGACCGCGTGTACCGCCTCACCGAGCATGGTTTGCAGCCGGGGTGATGGTCAACGCGTATTACACCGCCGGTCAAGCGCCGGCCCAGGGAGTTCATGATGTGGATCGATACGCACTGCCACCTCGACGCCCATGAATTCGGCGGCGCCGAGGCCTCGCGCCAGGTTGCCCGCGACGCTGCCGCCAAGGGCGTCGACATGATCGTCATCCCCGCCGTCGACAAGCACAATTTCGACGCCTGCGCGCAGTTGGCGCGCGCTGAAACGAATGTGTCGTACGCGCTGGGGATTCATCCCATCTGCGTGCCCCAGGCCCATGAATCGGACCTGGAACTGCTGCGCGGCCGGGTGGCGGCGGCGCTGGATGATCCCCGTTTTGTCGCCATCGGCGAAATCGGCCTGGACTTTTTTATTCCGGCCTTGTGCGAGCCGGCCATGCGCGAGAAGCAGGAGCATTTTTTTCGCGAACAGCTGCGCATCGCGCGCGATTTCGACCTCCCCGTGCTGATGCACTCGCGCCGCGCGGCCGACCTGGTACTCAAGCACGCGCGCCAGATCAGCCCGGCCGGCGGCATCGCCCATGCCTTCAACGGCAGCCTGCAACAGGCCCGCATCTATATAGACCTGGGCTTCCGGCTCGGCTTTGGCGGCGCCATGACTTTTACCCGCGCGCTGCAGATCCGGCGCCTGGCGGCCGGACTGCCGTTCGAGGCCATTGTGCTGGAAACGGATGCGCCGGATATTTCGCCCGCCTGGGTGCACCCGGCCCGCAACAGTCCCGACCAGCTGCCGGCGATCGGCGCCGTGCTGGCCGAATTGCGCGGCGCTTCGATCGACCTGGTGGCGCAGCAGTGCCGGCGCAATGCGCTGGCGGCGCTGCCCCGCCTGAATGCGCTGTTACCGGCGCAGCGCGCCGGCGTCTGACCCGGCGCCTATCACGGCCCCTGCCGCGCGGGCCAGCCGGATCGTCATGCCGGCGGCTGCCAGGAACAGGGCCAGCAAAGCAAAGCCCCAATCGCGCTCGCCATGCACCGCCGTCATGCTCGCGCCATCCTCGCGCGCGGCCAGCAGGCTTGACGCCAGGGTGTCGACGTCCGCTGACAGTTTATTCGCCGCCTTGACGGTGCTCTCACAATCGTTGTTGCGGCTGAAGACATTGTCGACGCAGCCGGGATAGCGCGCGCCGAATTCGCGCAGGGCCTGGCCGGTGATCTGCCACTGGGCCAGCGAGGTAGCGGTGCTTTCCTGGCTGCGCGCCCGCGCGATCTCGCACAGTTCGCGCGCGGCGATGGTCGGATTGAAGGGGGGCAGGGCGGCGCCCTTGCTGCTTGGCGGCGGCGCCGGCACACAATAATCGGCTGTCACCTGCAGCAGGCGGGCGTCAACGGCGTCGCGCGCGCGCACCGCCTGTTCGTTGAGCAGTACATGGTTGGCCGCCAGGGTGACCCGCCCGGCGTAGACTGCCAGGCCGATCAGGCCAAGGGTCAGCAGGATGTCGGAGAGCAGGGACAAGGTGCGCCACCAGGCTACCTGGGCGTCCGGGCCGCGGCGCTGGGCCGATCTGACGAGCACCGCGGCGGCGCCGCCAATGGCCAGCATGGCCAGTATGAAGCTCAGTACTGGATGGGCCAGCAAGGTGGGGAAGCCGGGTTCTGTCATGGGCAGGCAAGGGTCTGATCAGGGTGCCTGATTATGTGGCCTTTTGGCCGGTTTGTGGGGTAGAAATTGTGCTTGACGGGAAGACAAGCCCGGTCGCGGCAGCCGCCCGCGCTTGCACCTGGATGGGGGATTTTGAACTGCGCCACGCCTGATGTGCGCCAAACTGCCTGCGATGCGAAGGCCGACACTGGGGTTTTCTCATCAAGGGGCGCACGGATGCGCAGCGCAATTGTCGGCTTTGTGGCGGGGGTGGCCTGGATTCAGACCTGTGCGCGCCTGCCGGATCCCACTTCGCTCGCGGCCACGGCGCTGGTCGCGCTGCTGCTGCTCGCGATTGGCCGCAATATCCTGGGCAGCCTGCTGGCGGGCGCCATGCTGGGCCTGTGCTGGGCGGCCCTGCTGGCCAACTTGGCGCTGGCCGATGCGCTGGCCCGTGACGAGGAGGGGCGCGATCTCACCGTGGTCGGCACCATCGACAGCCTGCCCTACGCCTTCGAGCAGGGCGTGCGCTTCAATTTCAGGGTCGAGCAGGTCGAGACGCCCGCGGGCGCGGTGCCGCGGCGCCTGGCGCTGTCATGGTATGCCGGCTTTCGCGACCAGGCCAAACCCGGCGAACCGGTGGGCGACGTGCGCCCGGGCGAGCGCTGGCGGTTGACGGTGCGCCTGCAGCGGCCGCACGGCAGCGCCAATCCGCAGGGATTTGATTACGAAGTGTGGTTGCTCGAACAGGGCGTGCGGGCGACCGGGTACGTGCGGCCGGCAGCGAGGGGTAGCGCGGGAAGCGCCGGGGAGGCGGCCGAGGGCAACGTCCGCCTCTCCAGCTTTGTTTTCAGCCTCAACAATGTGGTCGAGCATTGCCGCGCCGTGCTGCGCGCGCGCATCCTGGCTGCGCTGCCGGGCCGGCCGTACGCCGGCGTCATCGTCGCCCTGGTGGTGGGCGACCAGCGTGCCATCGACCAGGCCGACTGGCAGGTGTTCGCCCGCACCGGTGTCAGTCACCTCATCTCCATTTCGGGCCTGCATATCACCATGGTCGCGGGGATGGCGGCGTGGCTGATGTCGAGCCTGTGGCGGCGCCTGCGCTGGCCCGGCGGCGCGGGGCCACGCCCCCTGGCCCTGATGTTGCCGGCCCAGAAAGTGGCGGCGCTGACGGGGTTTGTGGTCGCCCTCTTGTACGTGCTGCTGGCCGGGTTCGGCGTGCCCGCCCAGCGCACCCTGTACATGCTGGCGGTGCTGGCGCTGGCCCTGTGGAGCGGACGCCTGTCCGGCGTTTCTCACGTGCTGTGCGCGGCGCTGGGCGTGGTGGTGCTGCTCGATCCCTGGGCCGTGCTGGCGCCCGGCTTCTGGCTCTCGTTCGGGGCCGTCGCCATGATCCTCTATGCGAGCGTGGGGCGCACGGTGGTGCGGATGAGCAGGAAAGAGCGGCAGCAGCGGCAGCAGAAGCAGCAGACGCAGCAGAAGCAGCAGCAGTCCGGTGCGGCGCCGCGGTCATGGCGCGAGCGGCTGGCCGCAATGGCCGATATGGTCGCGCCTGCGCTGCGTACCCAATACGTTGTCACCCTCGGGCTGGCGCCGCTGACCTTGCTGCTGTTTGCCCAGATATCGCTGGTCAGCCCGCTCGCCAATGCGGTCGCCATCCCGCTCATCAGTTTTGTCGTCACGCCGCTGGCCCTGGTGGGCAGCCTGCTGCCGGCGCCTGTCTCGAATGGCGTGCTGATCTTGGCGCATGGGGCGGTGGAACTGCTGGCGATCCTGCTCACCTGGCTGGGCAGCGCGCGCATGGCGGTGTGGGCGGCGCCGACGCCGTCCATTGCAGCGTTTGGCCTGGCCATGGCGGGCACGGCCTGGCTGCTGGCGCCGCGCGGCTGGCCGGCGCGCTGGGCGGGTCTGGCGGCGTGGGCGCCGGCGCTGGGCGCCTTGCCCCAGGCGCCGCCCCCCGGCGCCTTCACGGCCACGGTGTTCGACGTGGGGCAGGGCATGGCGCTGTTGATCGAGACCGCCGGACACCGCCTCCTGTATGACGCCGGGCCTTGGTACTCGCCCGACTCGAATGGCGGCAACCGGGTCATCGCGCCCTACCTGAAAGCGCGCGGGATCGCGCATCTGGACGCGATGGTGATCAGCCACAGCGACGCCGACCATGCCGGCGGCGGGCCGGCCGTGCTCGATGCACTGCCGGTCGATCTGCTGCTCTCGTCCTTGTCGGCGGGCCACCCATTGGTACGCCGCGCGCCCGTGGCCAGGCCCTGCGTGGCGGGGCAGCGCTGGCTGTGGGACAGCGTCAGCTTTGAAATGCTCCATCCCATGCCGGACAGCTATAGGGATGCCGCGCTCAAATCGAACGCCCGCAGTTGCACCCTGCGCATCAGTAGCGCAGGCGCGACGCCACGCACCCTGCTGGCAGCGGGCGACATCGAAGCAACCCAGGAGGCGCAACTGCTGGCGCGAACGGCGGCGCTGGCGGCCGAGGTGCTGCTGGCGCCCCATCACGGCAGCGGCACCTCATCGACCATTGGCTTTCTGCGCGCTGTCCACCCGGGCCTGGCCGTGTTCCAGGTCGGCTACCGCAATCGCTACCACCATCCCAAACCGGCCGTCTGGGAGCGCTACGGTGACGCCGGCATCATGCGCATGCGGACGGACGAGGCAGGCGCGATCACGCTGCAGTTCGACAGCCGGGTGACGGCGTCCAGCTACCGGCTGACGCACGCCCGCTACTGGTATGACAAGTAGCGCTGGAGCGGTGACAAAGGGGCGGGCGCATAGTGACGGCGGTCGCGTCGCGTTG
This sequence comes from Massilia sp., assembly GCA_045810505.1. Classification (GTDB taxonomy): domain Bacteria; phylum Pseudomonadota; class Gammaproteobacteria; order Burkholderiales; family Burkholderiaceae_D; genus JAFCUW01. Next base: position 4,177 of record JBJMVV010000180.1, on the reverse strand, counting down.
TGTCGCGGCCCGGGGACGAGCGTTTTGCATTTCGCTTAACATTGCCGTACTTTAATAGTAATATCGACGCGGAAAATTTCGATCATCTCAGTTAAAGGCGGCCTATCGTGGCGAAAGACTATTGCGTGTACCACGCTGAAGAGGCGGCAAGGTGGAATTGCGTATCCTGCGGCACCTTGCTGTGTCATGCGTGCTTCCCGGCTGAGCCCCAACCGGCGCGTCCCCACCATTGTGCCTTGTGTGGCGGCAATATGCACCATCTCGGCGTCGCGCACTCCATGCCGCCGTACTGGTCGCAAATGCCGCGCTTCCTCGCGTACCCGTTTTCGCTCAATGGCGCCCTGTTCCTCGCCCTGCTGGCCTTCCTGACGATGGCAGCGGCCAGGCTGTTCGACAAGCAGAGTCTGCTGATCTTGCTGCCGATCTTTATTGTCGGCGCGCTGGTGATACGGCAGGGCTTGCGCGTGATTGAATTTTGCAGCCAGGGGCGGCGCCAGCCGCCCAGCATCGGCGAGCTGTTCGACGGCAACCCCACCGCCTTGAAGATGCTTGGCTTGATGCTGGCCTACGGCCTGCTGGTCGGCGCCCTGGGCAAGTTTGGCTGGCTTGGACTAGGGGCGATTTTTTGCGTATCGAGCCTGCTGCCAGCCAGCATCATGCTGCTGGCGATTCACGGCTCGCTTGGCGATGCCATCAACCCCATCAAGGTGATCGGGCTGGCGGCGCAAACGGGCTGGTCTTATCTGGGCCTGGTGCTGATGCTGGTCGTCACCGCGCAGGGGCCGGAAAAGGCAATCGGGTTGTTGCCTGAAGCGACACTCAAACAGTTGGCGGAGCACAGTCCCCTTGCGCTGATGGTGTTGTTGGTCGTTACCAGCGCGTATTTCAATATGGTCATGAGTGCGATGATGGGCTACCTTTTGTTTCAGCATCACCACGCGCTGGGCATCGAGGCGACTGTGGAAAGTGCGGGCGGCGCCGCGGCTTCTGTTGACAAGCGCGCGCTCGAACTGGCGCGCGCCGTGATCCTTGTGCGCGAATCACGTTACGCGGACGCCTTGCGGCAAATGGGCGGCGCGGTGGCAGACTACCCGAACGACCTGCAGGTGCTGGAGTATCACCACAAACTGCTGTGCGAATCGGGGGGCGACCCGGACAAGGTAGTGCGGCACACCGAGCGTTATCTGCAGGCCCTGTTTGATGCCCAGCGCAAGAGCCGCCTGGTGGCCGCGCTGGAGGCGGCGCGCCGCGTCGTGCCGCAATACGTGCCGCAAAGCATAGCCATGCGCACGGCGATCGCTGAAGCCTATTTCCTGCAACGGCAATTCAAGCCGGCCATCGCGCTGATCGGCATGTTGCACAAGGAGGCGCCCCACAGCGAAGAACTGCCGGCGGCCTACTATCTGCTGGCGCGCATTTATTCGGAAGGGGCCCGCGACGACGGCAAGGCCCTGATGATTCTTGATTTCCTGCTCAAGCACTTTCCCGGGCACGCAATGGCGGACCAGATTGCACAATACCGCAAGGTGATTGTGTCGCTCAGCCAGCCAGATCAGGCTGGCGCGTGCGCTGCCAGTTGACGGGCCTCGGCCGAATCAGGAAAACGGGTCTGTAACTCTGCCCGGTAGCGCTGCGCCTGCGCCGTCTGCGCCGCCTTGGCGGAGAGGTTGACGGCGGCCTGCAATATCGATGGCATTGCTGCCTGGTGGCACTGGAGGCTTAGCAGCCGGTCGACCACGGCGGCGAGCGGCTTGAGATGTTCGGTGCGGCCCAGGCGCGGGGCCAGTGCAAGCGCCACCGACTCGGTCAATGCCGGCGTATCGCCACCGATGCGGACGTATTCGTGGGCGACTTCTTCGATGAGTGCTTGCAGCGCCGGCTCGCGCACTGCATGGCCGCACTGCTTGAACAAAGTGTGGACGACTTGATGGTAGGCCCGGCTCGACGGCGAAATCTTCGCCACGCCGTACCAGGCCCGCCAGGACCGCGCATCGCGCGGATGGGCCTTGACCAAAGCTTCAGCACTGTCGCGGGCAGCATCGAACTTCATTGCTGCGACCAATTCGCCGATGCATGACAAGGCGGTCTTGAAGGGGGCGTCCAGGTCGGTCTTTTCAACGTAGTCGCGGTCGACCTTGAGACCGAAACGCATCCAGACGGCGAGCAGGACAAAACCGAACAGCAGGCCACCCGTGTGGGCCCAGTGCCCCACACCGTCGCCACCGTTGCGCGCGCCCAGCAATTCGTAGCCGACCCAGACGGGAAAAATCAGCAGCGCTGGGGCCCGCAGTTCGCCCGCGAAGAAAATCACGTTATAGAAAAAACGGATTTTCTTCAGGCCGTACAGCGCAATGTACATGCCCATCAGGCCGGAGATGGCGCCGGACGCGCCCAAGGCCCAGTGACTGGTGCCCAGTTCGGAAGCCCAGTACAGCAGGGTGGCGCCCAGTCCGCTGCAAAGGTAGAGCAACAGGAATATACCGCGGCCGATGGCAATCTCCAGTGCAAAGCCGAACAGGAAGAGGAAGACCATATTGCCCAGCAGGTGAGAGACGCTGCCGTGCAGGAACATGCTGGTAAGCCAGGTCAGCGGGCGCGGATCGTCCGGATGGAAGGCGTAGGCGGCGCTGCTGACGCTATTGATCATGGTCTCGAAGCGGGCACGGTCGGCGCGCCATTGGGAATCGCCGTCCAGTTCGCGGTGCAGCACCCGTGCGAATACGGGATCGAACGCCGCATACTTGAATTGTGCGGCGTGCAGTTGCGCCGCCTCGTCCTGCACCGCGCTTTCGCCATCGGCGTCCCCGGGCGTGGTCCCTGCGTCAATGGCTGCGGGTTCGACCTCGGCGCTTTGCGGCGACCCGGTCTTGTTTTGCTTGAGGTAATCGCGAAATGGCTGCTGCTCGCGTTCGAGCAGGCTTGACTGGACATACCAGCGGTAAGACTGCTCCATCCGCTGCGGATCCCGGCCTTGATATGCAAAAAAGACCAGCACGTTGATGACGATCAGCAGGAGCGTGGCCAGCGGTGGGTTTTTCCAGTCGGGGCGGTTCTCCACCGGGATGATGAGCATGCGTTTCCTTCAATGGCAGGGACGGTCGAGCGTCGCGTCAGCACGGGCTGTGCGCGCGGTGCGGTGATTGCCGTATCAAGCACTTCAAGCGCATCAAGCGCCGCAAGTGTTGGTGTTGTGTTGTAGGTAGGGATATTACATGCCCTAGGACAACATTGGCAAAATAGTTCGGTTGCCGCGAGATCAGCGCAACAGGGCCGCCAGTTGCAGCAGGCCGCTGACGACACTGATGGCCAGCGCGCAGGCGCACCAGCGTGGCCAGCGCCAGCGCCGCCAGGCGAGAAAGTTGAGAATGGTCATAAGTGCTGCGGGAAGCAGCAGTACGGCGGCCAGCAGGGCCCAGGCCTGCCAGGATCCGCCGCAGTGCTGCAGTTCCTCGCAGCTGATACTGACACTGGCAAAGGCGCTGGCGCTGGCATGGCCGGCGTGGTCGAAACGGCGGGCCAGCAGCAGTATCGACCAACTGAGCAGAAGACTGCTGATCGCGCCGGCGATTGCGGCGCCGGCCCGGCCTAGGCGATCTGCCACATCAGGATTTCCGTGGCCGCATCGAGGTTGGAATACCAGTTGCCGGGGCGTCCGCGCAGGCGTTCGAGGGGATTGGCGATGTGGTCGATGCCCAGTTTGAAGCGGAAAAACGATTCGATCGACGGCGTCAGGCTCGCGCCATTCCACAGGTCGATATGGTCGCCGCTGGGCGCCGTTTCGCCGGCGCGGCGCCAGTAATTGGCAAAATAAATGATGCCGGTCTTGCCGGCCACCTTGTCCTGCCAGTCGCCGCCGGTGGCGCGCAGCACCGGTGCGGCGCCCGCGCAAAAAGCCTGCATGTCCAGCCAGGCGGCCAGTTCCGCGGCGCGCAGGGCGCCTTTCTTCCCATCGAGCATGGTGTAGGCGCCAGCGTAGCCCCGCATGTCCACCCCGGCCCCGTGCAGCGCCGCGCTCACTTTCAGCGAGCATTGGTCGGGATATTTCAAGTCCCCCTTGCGGGCGACGATCACGCCGCGCTCGACAACGTCCTCCGCCCAATGCTCGCTTGATGGGTGGCCGGAGGGATAGCCGGCCCACAGGTCGGCAAAGCGGGGCGGCACCGCGCAGACGGCTGGC
>JBJMVV010000179.1:0-4004 GCA_045810505.1 Massilia sp. | reverse complement strand
CTGGGTCGGGAACAGCCCCTTTGGAATGGCCATGTACAGGATCACCGTCAGCACCAGCGTGACCAGGGCCACGATCAGGGTCAGGCCCTGGCGCGCCAGCACCCATGTCAAGGCGCCGTCATAGCGGTGGATCACGCTGTCAAAAAACGCCTGGGTGCGCTGGGCCATCTTGTTCGGCTTTTCATCGGCATGGGCCTTGAGCCAGCGGCCCGACATCATCGGCACGAGGGTCAAGGACACCACGGCGGAAATGAGGATCGTGATCGACAGGGTGATGGCGAACTCGCGGAACAGGCGGCCCACCACGTCGCCCATGAACAGCAGGGGAATCAGCACCGCAATCAGGGACACGGTCAGCGAAATGATGGTAAAACCAATTTGGGCGGCGCCCTTGATGGCAGCCGCCATCGGCTTTTCGCCCTCCTCGATATAACGCGAGATGTTCTCGATCATGACGATGGCGTCATCGACCACGAAGCCGGTGGCAATCGTCAGCGCCATCAGCGACAGATTGTTGAGGCTATAACCCAGCAAATACATGGCGCCGCAGGTGCCGATCAGGGAGATCGGCACGGACAGGCTGGCGATCACGGTGGCGCGCATGCTGTGCAGGAAAGCGAAAATCACCAGCACCACCAGCGCAACCGACAGCAGCAGTTCTTCTTCCACGTGCTCGACCGACGCGCGAATACCCGTGGTGCGGTCAGCCAGCACGTCGAGCCGCAAGGACCCGGGAAGGCTGGCCTGCAGCTCGGGCAGGCGCGCCTTGATGGCGTCGACGGTGGCGATGACGTTGGCGCCCGGCTGGCGCTGCACGTTGAGGATGATGGCCGGCTTGGTGCCCGACCAGGCGGCCAGCTTGACGTTTTCCGCCGAATCGACCACCTGCGCCACGTCCAGCAGGCGCACCGGCGCACCGTTCTTGTAGGCGACGATCAGGTTTTTATAGTCGGGCACCGCCAGCAGCTGGTCGTTGGCGTTGATGGTGTAGGAGCGCGCGGGGCCGTCGAAACTGCCCTTGGCGCTGTTGGCGTTTGCAGCGGAGATGGCGGTGCGCAGGGTGTCCAGACCCAGGCCGGCCGCGGCCAGTTTTTCCGTGTCGGCCTGGATGCGAACGGCGGGACGCTGGCCGCCCGACAGGCTGACCAGGCCGACGCCGGTGACCTGGCTGATTTTCAGGGCGAGACGGGTGTTGACGAGATTCTGTACCTCCGTCAGCGGCACCGTGTCGGACGTAATCGCCAGCGTCAGCACGGGCGCGTCGGCAGGATTGACCTTGGCGTAGACGGGCGGCGCCGGCAGGTCGGTCGGCAGCAGCGAGCCGCCCGCGTTAATCGCCGCCTGCACCTCCTGCTCGGCCACGTCGAGGGTCTGGCCCAGGCCAAACTGCAGGGTGACGATGGAGACCCCGGCGGCGCTGGTGGAACTCATGCGCGACAGGCCCGACATCTGGCCGAACTGGCGCTCGAGCGGCGCCGTGACGGTGCGCGACATGACCTCCGGACTGGCGCCCGGATACAGGGTCTGCACCTGGATGGTGGGGAAATCAACCTGGGGCAGCGCCGACAGGGGCAGGAATTTGAAACCCACCAGGCCGGCCAGCACGATCGCCAGCATGAGCAGCGAGGTGGCGACGGGCCGGGCGATAAAGGGACCGGATGGACTCATGATCGATACGCCGCCAGAGGACTGCTCCGGCGCTCCTTGAAACCTGTGATATGTACTGTCATGGAAGGCTTACTGCGTTGCTGGCTGCGCCGCTGGCTGCCCGCTGGCATCCGGGCGGCGATGGCGGCGCTGGCCTGGCTGACCGGCTTGACCATCAGCCGGCGCACTGGCGTTGGGCGCTGGTGCAGCAGGGACAGCGCCCGGCGCCGGCGCGGCCGCTTCCGCGGCAGGCGCCGCGCCCGTGGGCGCAGGCGCGGTGTTGGCAGCAGGAGCAGCCGCAGGTGCACCACCAGCGGCGCCACCAGCAGCAGCACCAGCGCCACCGCGGTTACCCCGGCGTCCACCCTGGCCAACCTGGCCGCCAGCCGGACGGTCGCCCGGCAAGGTGACCTTGGCGCCATCCTTGAGACGGTCGGCGCCCTCGGTGATGACCTGCTCGCCCACTTTCAGGCCCGTGGCGATCTGGATCTTGTCGACGGTGGCCTGGCCGCGCGTGACGGGGCGCACGGAGACGGTGCGGTCGCTATTCAAGATGTAGACGAAGTCGCCGCTGGCGCCGTGGCGCAGGGCCGTGACGGGCACCACCACTGCGTCCTTGATGTTGCGAACTTCCAGGCGCAGGTTGACGAACTGGCTGGGGAACAGCTTCATGTCCTCGTTGGTGAAACGGGCCTTGGCCTTGACGGTGCCGGTCTGGGTGTCGACCTGGTTGTCGAGGGCATTGAAGCGCCCTTTCGACAGGGCCGTGGTGCGGGTACGGTCAAACGCCACCGCTGGCAGGGGCGACTTGTCGTTCATGCGGCTTTGCACATCAGGCACCTGGTCCTGGGGAATGGCGAATTCGACGTCGATCGGCGCCAGTTGGGTGATGACGGCGATGCCGTTGGCGTCGCCGCTGCCGACCAGGTTGCCGAGGTCAACCACGCGCAGACCGACCCGCCCGGAAATCGGCGCGCGGACCTGGGCGTAACTCAGGTTCAGCTGCGCCACGCCTTCGGAGGCCTTGTCCGTCATGACGGTGCCTTCAAGCTGCTTGACCAGCGCTGCCTGGGTGTCGACGTCCTGGCGGGCGATCGAATCTTGCGTGAGCAGGGTGCGGTAGCGCGCCAGCGTGACGCGGGCGCTTTCCAGTTGCGCTTCGTCGCGCTGGCGCTGGCCCCGCGCCTGCAGCAGGGCCATGTCGAAGGCGCGCGGATCGATGGTGGCCAGCACCTGGCCGGCCTTGACCAGTTCACCTTCCTTGAAATTAATCTTCAACAGCACGCCCGAAACCTGGGGCCGCACGGTGGCCGTGGCTGCCGCGGTGACGGTGCCGAGTGCGTCGAGCACGACGGGGATGTCCATTTTCTCGGCCGTGGCGACGCCGACCGTGGTGGCGGGCGCGCCGCCGCGCCGTCCGCCGCCTCCACCGCCCGGACCTCCCCCGCCGCCGCTAGCGCCCTGGGCGCCGCGGCCGGCGCCACCCTGGCCGGGCGCGCCGCCTTCAGCCGAGGGGTGGGTCAGATGCCAGGCCAGCCAGCCCAGCCCCACCATGGCCGCGATGGCGATGATGGTGCCGATGATCTTGCTGCGCCTGCTATGAGGCGGTACCGGGGAACTGGCTTGGTCGACGGGCGGCTGCTGCATGCTTTTCCTTGGTCAAAATAATAACAATTTACGCAGGAACTTTAGCATGGCTTGTTGAGGAAGTATGTTTCGCAACGTACAGATGGCGGGTCAAACCCGGCGCCGCGGCGCCCCTCAAATGCAAAAAACGCCGCCCTCACAGGGAGGCGGCGTTTTTCTTGTCCGTACATGATGTTACAAAATGGCGAGCGGCCGCTCGCGTGTGCGCCCTAGGGCATGCTGCACAGGCAATGCGCCACGGCGGCAAATGGTGTCTTGCCGGTGTTCAAATCAGACAGCCAGGCCAGGTCGTGCGCCACCTGCTGGACGCTGGCGGCCGGTAGGCCGGTCGGCAGCAGCCCCAGCTTGACCTGGATCGTCATTGCCTGGGCGGCGGAGGCGCCGAAGGTGTTCAGGAAGCGCTCGACCCGGGTGGTTTCGCGCTCGACGTAGGCGACCCGGTAGCCAGGTCCGAGTTTGGCCAGTTTGGCGGCCGCGGCCAGCGCATCCTGGTAGCTGCCCAGGCGATCGACCAGGCCCCGTTCCCTGGCCTGGCTGCCGGTCCACACCCTGCCCTGCCCCACTGCATCGATTTTTTCGGGGGTGGTCTTGCGGGCGGCGGCGGCGCGGGTGGTGAATTCGCTGTAGATATGGCCGACGCTGCTTTGCACCAGCTGACGGTAGCGGGGATCGAGCGGGCGCAGCGGGTTGTAGGCGTCGGCCAGCCAGGT
>JBJMVV010000178.1:0-3940 GCA_045810505.1 Massilia sp. | reverse complement strand
GTGCACAAGCGCTTTGTCGCCGAGACGGAATACAGCCAATTGGCCCACTTCCCGCGCTATCTGAAGGCGATCAACGTGCGGCTGGAGAAGCTGCGCGGCGCCCCCGCGCGCGACGCCCAGCTGATGGCCGAGTGGACCAGCGCCGCCAGCCAGTTCCTGCGCATCGCGAAAATCCAGGCGGGCAAGAACACCGATCCGCGCATGACGGATTTCCGCTGGATGCTGGAAGAACTGCGCGTCTCCCTGTTCGCCCAGGAACTGCGCACCCCCATGCCCGTGTCGGCCAAGCGCCTGCAAAAAGTGTGGGAATCCATGCAAAGGTAAACAAACAAAAGTGAAAACCTACTTTTGTTTGGGGTGGTCAGGGACATTCCCCCGGCGGAGCCGAGTTTCAAACAAAAGTAAAAACCTACTTTTGTTTGGGCTGGTCAGGGACATTCCCCCGGCGGAGCCGGGTCCATGTCGGGGGACGCAACCCCGATTCTGCATTGCGTTCGCCTCGGGGGCGGATTGCAACGGTGAGATGGCCGCACAGTTAACTAGTACCGGGGACTGGTCCTGCGGACCTGGGCGGCCCCACCTGTCCCCATTTTTAGCCGCCTGAATCAAATACATCACACCCAGCGCGCCGCAGACCCTCGGCTGTTGCGTTCTCACCCAAAGCGCGCCAGCGCACGGAAGGGCAGGCGCCGAGGTTCTAGTCTCTCTAAAACAGGGAGATTTCATGCACATCACCGCACGCTGCAACAACGCCGGCCCGCTGGCCCCAAGCATTTCGACCTCTTCCCTGGCGCTGCTGCTGGCGCGCCTGCGCCGATTGCGATGGTAAAAAAGCGCGCCAGCCTGCTGGGGGTGATGCTGCGGGCTGGGAAGCAGCAGCGCCGCTTGCTTGGCGCGCTGGTGACGCCATCGAGGCCACCCCGCAAGAAGGCTGCGCTTCCGGTTATGAAGCGCTCGCCTGATCCCGGCAGTTGGCTGGCCCTGTATTTTTCCTCGCTGACGGCGCGCATGCGCTACTGGCTGTATCTGCCCGCCAGCGCGCAGCCTGGCGTGGCCCTGCCGCTACTGGTGATGCTGCATGGCTGCGAGCAGGATGCCGCCAGCTTTGCGGCAGGCAGCCGCATGAACGCCCTGGCCGAGAAGGCCGGTTACGCGGTGCTGTATCCCCAGCAGTCGGCAGCCGCGCACCCGCAGCGCTGCTGGAAGTGGTACGACCGCGCCACCCAGCAGGGCGGGGGCGACGCGACCACCATCGCCGCCCTGGTGCGCGCGGTGCTGCTGGCCTATCCCATCGACCGTTCGCGCATTTATATAGCGGGTATTTCGGCGGGCGCCGCGATGGCGCACATCGTGGCCCTGCATCATCCGGATCTGTTTGCGGCAGTGGGGCTGCATTCCGGGCCCGTGTTCGGCGCCGGCCACAGCACCATCGGTGCGCTGGGCGTGATGCAGCACGGCGCGGCCAGCCGCCGGGAGCCGGCCATCGCTGAACTGCTGGCGGGGCAGCCGGGCAGGGTAGCGGTGTCCCTGCCGATGATCGTCATCCATGGCGCGGACGATGCGGTGGTCCGCCCCATCAACCAGATGCAGTTGGCCGAGCAGGCCCTGCACGTCAACGGCGCGGGAGTGCAGACGGAAACGCTGCTTGAAAAGAGCGCCACCGGCCGCACCAGGGCCTACCAGGTGCGCGACGTGCGGCGGGGCCGCCAGGTGGTGCTGCGCCTGGTGCGCATCGCCGGCCTGCAGCATGCCTGGAGCGGCGGCGACCCGAGTTATAAATTCAATGCGGCGGCGGGCCCCGATGCGGGCAAATTGATGCTGGCGTTTTTTGCACGCCAGCGCCTCACAGCAGGAACATGAGGGCGGCCACGCCGGTGGGCAGCAGGGCGCCCAGCAGCAGGCCCAGGGCGCCGATAGATTCATCATTGAAGCCGCGCCGCAGCAACGAGACGCCGGCCGGATTGGGCGCGTTGGCAATCACCGTCAGGCCGCCCCCCGCCACGGCGCCGGCCACCAGCATGTATTTTTCGCGCTCACCCAGGCCCGCGATGAGCGAGCCCAGATAGGTGAGGGCGGCGTTATCCGTCACGGCAGTCAGGCCGAGGGCGCCGAAGAACAGGGCGGTCGGCTGCAGGCTCGAGACGATCGGCTGCAACCACCATTGCTGCAGCCCGCCCAGCACCACCAGGCCGGCCAGGAAAAAGCCGACCAGCAGGCCTTCCTTCAAAATCAGCGGATCCTGGTAGCGCTGGTAGGCCTGGGTGAACCCCAGGAAGAGCAGGAACAGTCCCAGGAACAGCACGGGGTGATGGGCCAGCAGCACCACGGCGGCCAGAAAGGCCAGGTGGATCAGGGCGACCAGGACAGGCACGGCCTGCTCCTTGCCGGCAGACGCTTGCGGCGCGAGGTGAGGGCGCAATAAAAAACTGACGACGCTGGCGTTGATCAGCACGGCAATGGCGGCGCGCCAGCCGAAGGTAGCGGCCATGAAGGCGCTGTCCCATTGCCACGGCCCGGCCACCATCAGCACGGGCGGGGCGGCGTAGGAGGTGAGGGTGCCGCCGATCGAGACGTTGACGAACAGCACGCCCAGCGCCGCATACTTCAGCCATTCCGGCATCCCTTCACGAAATACCAGCGGGGCCAGCATCAGCGCCGCCAGGGTCATCGCCGCCGGCTCCGTCACGAGCGAGCCGGACAGCGGCACCACGGCCAGGCACAGCCACACCAGCGCCAGTTCGGTGCGCACGGGCGCCAGTTTCGCCAGCGCGCCCAGCAGACGGCGCATGGCGTCGAGCACGGGCCGCGAGGCCGCCACCACCATCACGACAAACACGAACAGGGGCTCGGTGTACTGGCGCGACTCGGCGTAGTCGATGGCCGCCTTGCCGCCTTCGCTCAGCGCCATCACGGCCACTAATACAAAGGCCCAGAAGCCGAACACCACCTCGACTTCGCCCAGCAGGTGAAACAGGCCGGCATGGCGGGGATGGCGGTGGGCCAGCAACTCGAAACTCTTGGCGGCGAAAGTGTGCAGCAGGGCGAGGGCGAAGATGCTGGCGCCGATCCATTGCATGGTGCTCATCGGCAGGGTCCTGCTGGGCGGTGTGACATGGGCGTTCCGGTGATGATCAAGCCCCATTATTTCATCTTTTATCACCCTGCGGGGCGCGTGCAGGACGGCGGTTTTTTGACAGCCTCAGCGCGACTGCGTCAAGGTCCCGCACACAATAAAAGATAGCCCTTGCCAAGTTGGCACCCAAATAGTACTGTGTATTCATACAGTAGTTTTAGGTGCCTCAACATGATTATTCAACAACAACAACAGCTTGGCGGCGCGCAACAAGCGTCGCCGCGGCCTCCGCCGGAGGTGCTTCATCCGTCCCTGTGGCTGGCCTCCCAGCTGGCCCATTCTTCCTCCCGCTGCGTCGACACGGGCCATCCCGTGCTGTCGGCCCAGTTGCCCGGTAACGGCTGGCCCAGCGGCACCCTGATCGACCTCATGCTCCAGCAACCGGGCATTGGCGAATTGCGCCTGCTGCGGCCGGCCCTGCTGCAAGCGGCGCGGCGGCGCATCGTGCTCTTGCAGCCGCCCCATCCACCGCAGGCGCTGGCGCTGGCCGCGCTGGGCATCGCGCCCTCCCAGCTGATCTGGATCCGGGCCGGGCGCAGCAGCGACGCGCTGTGGGCGGCCGAGCAGGTGCTGCGCAGCGGCAGTTGCGGCGCCTTGCTGATGTGGCAGAACCATGCCCGCGGCGAAACCTTGCGCCGCCTGCACCTGGCTGCGCAAAGTGGCGAGACCCTGTTTTTCATGATGCGTCCCCTCGCCGCCGCCCAGGACAGTTCGCCCGCGCCCCTGCGCCTGGCGCTGCGCCCGGCCGCGGGCGGGGTCAACATCGAGTTCGTCAAACGCCGGGGACCACTGCGCGAAGCGCCCCTG